>CAVEMP010000185.1:0-11345 GCA_963616835.1 uncultured Oscillospiraceae bacterium
GCGAGCCGGTGAAGGCCGCTTCCACCCGGACGAAGGCCCCGGTGGTCTCGTTGAACAAGGTCCAATATTCGCCCTTGGCGGGCTTGGCCGTCACGACCGGTCGCGCCTTCCACGTGCCGCCCGCGTCGACCACGGTGGAGGTTGTCCCCACCGCAGCCGACCTCGCCGCCCCGTACGCCACAGGGTCGGCGCAGAGAAACGACAAGGTAACCTCCGGCATGTTCGCGTTCCCGCCGAGCGACCCGGCGCCTTGGTACCGGGCCATGTAGTAGCGTCCAGGCTCATCAGGCAAGACGAGCCTGGACGGCCCTCCGGCCAGAGACGCGGCTGCTTCCCTGGCGCAGTCGGCAACATCCGGTGGCCTGTCGGCCAAGACGCGGCATGTCACCGAGATGGTCAAGGCGCTTAGCCCCTGGTCATCGACATAAGCACCGTCAACGCCAGCAACCTCGGTAGTGACAAGTCGCCTGGACGGGGAGACGCAGCGCGAGACGGACTCGACGAGGAGCAGGCCCGAAAGGTCGTTCTCGCCAAACGAGAAGACCTGCCCGCGCGTTAGGTCCATGCCAACCCCCTGCCTCTCGCCGTAGTCGTGGAAACCGCCGCGAGACCTGCGGAGACCTTGTTGCCGTCGAGATAGACGTTCCCGTCCTTCTGCTCGATGGCTTCGAGAATCGTAATCGTGCTCTTTAGATAGTCGATGAGGGAGGACGAGTCGGCGCTCTGCTGTGTCACAGCGGCGGCGACACCGTTGACCAGAGGGGCGTTGGCTCCGGCTGTCTCCACCGACAGCACCGGCGAGCCGAACGAGACCGCCAAATCGTCGGCCATCCCAGAGACGAGGTCTTGGACAGGCGCAAAGCCGTCCTCAAGGCCGCCCTCAAGGCCGCTCATGATTGCTTTGCCGTTAGGCACCAGGAGCTTGAGGTCGTACGGGATGGGGCCTTTAAGGCTCGCGATCTTGTCCGCGATGCCGCCGACAAAGTCATAGACGCTGCCGATGCTGTCCTTGATGCCGTTGAGCAGGCCGCTCACGATGGAGTCGCCGGCGTCCCAAAGCAAGCTTCCGAGGTTGCCGATGGCCCCCGTGATGTTCCCGGGCAGGTCGCGGAAAAAGCCCAGTACTCCGTCAAGACCACCGCTCACGGCGCTCTTGATACCGTCCAGTGCGGACGAGACCACGTTGCCCAGCACCGTCCAGACGGTATCCCACGCGGCCTTGATGCCGTCCATGACGCCGGTGATGATGCTCTTGACGCCGTTGATGGCCCCGGACACGATGGAGCCTATGAGGTTCCAGACGTTCTGCAGGATATTCTTGATGCCGTCCCACACGCCGGACCAGTCGCCCTTAATGAGGGCCGTGACGGTGTCAAGCACCGACTGAACGAGGTGAAGCCCGTTCTCCACTATCGGGGCGAGCGCGTCGATGATGCCCGACATCGTTTCTTTGAAGACAGGCCAGAACTCGTCCCAAAGAGTGCCGATGAGGTCTAGGGCCACGCTAATCACCGCCGAGACGGTGTCCATGCCGGAGCTGACGGTCTCCATGATGGTCGTGATGATGGGGGACAGCTCTTCGTAAAGCTCCGTGGCGAACGTCACGACGTCCTCCACGATCGGCCCCACGACGGCGATGACGTTCTCGCCCATCTCCGTGACCGTGTCCACGATGGTCATGACGATTGGTGCCACGGTGTCGATAAGCCCCTGCACCTGCTCCGGGCAGGCCGCGTAAAGCTCCTCACCGATGACCGTCAACGCCGAGGTGATAATCGTCCCGATGGTCGGGATGGCGAGACCCAGCATCACTTTCGTGGACTCGATCGCATCAGAAAAATTCGTCGTGATCGACTCGAAATCCCCGGTTCCCAAAGACACGAGGAAGTTGTTCCAGGCCGCCGTCATCATGGCGGTCGAGCCTTGGATAGTGGTCGACGCCTCTTCGAACGACACGCCGGTGATGCCCATGTTCTCCTGGACCACATGGATGGCGTCAACCATGTCGGCAAAGCTGTCGATGGAGTACTCGACGGTCTCGCCGTTTGCCGCCTTGAGCTTCTGGGCATCCTCGAGCAGGCGCTTCATCTCGGCCTGCGTGCCGCCGTAGCCGAGCTTGAGGTTGTCGAGCATCGTGTAGTTCTGCTTCGAGAAGCCCTTATAGGCGTTCTCGATGTCTTCCATCGAGGTGCCCATCTTGTTGGCGTTGTCGGCCATGTCGCCGATGGCCATGTTGGCATAATTCGCGGCTGCGGCCGTGTCCCCGTCCAGGGACGAGACGAGCGAGGCGGCGAAGCTCGTTGCCAGGTCCATGTAGTCGTTGGCGCTCATCTGCATGTTCGCGTAGGCCTCTGCCGCGAATCGTCGCATTTGCGCGGAGGACTCCCCGTAAAGGGTATCCATGCCGCCGATGAGCTGCTGATACTCGGCATAGCCGTCGTAGGCCATGCCAAAGAGCTGCTTCACGGTGTCTGCCGCCGTTGCCGCAAGCTGGGTCGCGATGTTGCCGACGAAGACCCCGGCGGCTGACTGGAACCAGGAGCCGAAGCCCTTGCCGGAGGTCTCGCCAGCGGACTCGCCGGCGGCGCCAAGCTCCGACTTGATCTCGGAGACCGCGCCGGTCATCGCCGCCTTGTCGGCCTTTGGGATAATCGCTAAATAGGCGCTTCCGAGCTCGCTCATGAGACCTCCTCACTTTGCTCTGCTGCTTCTCTGGGGAGCGACAGATAATCCCCATACTCCCCTTGATCCATGACCTGCCCGTCTCGCTTGGCGAAGGGATCAATTGGCTTAGATCGCCAAGAATTCACCAGGGCAAGAGTCAACAGCTCCTCGCGCGTCCAGCCCAGCTCCGCTGAGTAGAACTCAAGGCAGAGCGAGCCCGGCGGCAGGCACACGGCGAGGGCGGCGGCCTGGGACAACGACACGGTACCGTCGAGCACCCGGTCGAAGTCCAGGCCGTAGACCCGCTGCATGTCGGCCCGCAGACGAGACGGGCAGTCGTGCCAGAACGACGCGAGGACGATTAGTTTTTTGCTTGCTCGCCGAACGCCCGGAAGGCCTTGTTGAAGAAGAGGCTCATGTCTACGACGCTGGTGTAACCCTCGACCGCCAGGGATTTCTTGATGGCGGTGTACTGCTCGTCGCCAAAGACGGTGCGCATCAGGCGCGGCAGGACGAGGATGTTGTCGGCCTGGAGCTCGCCCAAAAGGTCGAGCACGTCGATATCGGTGAGGACGGCGCGATCGATGCAGACGGGGATGCCCTCGACCTCAGCGACCACCGTCTTGTCCTCGGCGGCTGCGGTCTTGCCCTCGTCCATTACTTGCTCACCTTGGCAAAGTACTTGTAGACCTTGACGCCGTTCTCGTCCGGGTAGGGCGTGACGGTGACCTCGGGGCCGAGCGCGGCGGTCGAGCTGTAGGTATTGGTGCCGACGCCGGTCACCTGTGCACAGGGCAGCACGTCCCTCTCGACCATCCCGTTGGAAAGGATGTGCTCGAAGACGTAGAGACGAAGCTCATGGCGGTCATCGGTGACCTCGACGGAGGTCAAGACGCCGTCCTCGGTCGCGACCACGTGGTCCGTGCCGTTGATCTCCTTCTGCACGACCGGGTTGGTGTACTCGAGCGGCGTGAAGGTGTAGGTGACGTCGTTGCCCGCCTCGATGGTGATGACAGTGTCGCCGCCGTAAGCCTTGACGGCGGTCGTGCTGATAGACCCGTTCTCCGCGATGCCGGCGTCGGAGACGTAGCCCCAGGACTCGAGGGCTTCGGCCAGGGCGGCCGTGGCGTCGGTCGGCGCGGTCGTGCCAAGCGCTGCGGACCAGACGGCGCCGCCCGCCTTGGGAGCGCCGTGCACGATGTGCTTAACGTTTTGTCCCATGTGTTTTCCTCTGTTTCTACGGCTTTAGGATGCCGTCTCTCTGTGCTTTGTAGATGGAGCGCGGGTTAGCCGCGATGACGAGGCCAACCGGGTAGGCGGAGCTCGCCCCCTGCCGCGTAACGACCTTGGCCGCGAAGTTGGCGCGGTTCTTGAAGCGGGCCTGGTTCTTCCCTTGGCCGCAGGCCATGTCGGCGCGGGCCGCGATCTCGCCCGCTTTACTCGCGAGCTGCGCCGACAAGGCCTCGTCGGCCATGACCTCGCCCCAGAACCTGGGGTTGAGCTTCAGCGTGACGGACTCCCCCATCACTCTTCCGCCCCTGCCGAGAACCCGGCGCGGCCGCAGCCGACGCCGAGCATCGACCTCTCCCACTTGGTCAGGTAGAAGTCCGAGCGCGTGACTGCCGGGGTCAGGTGCTGGGCGGAGGGGTCGGTCTGGACGGACCACTGCTCGTCGGCGCCGGTGGCGTCAAGCTCGCCCACCGCCCGGCGAAGCAGGTTGCAGGACAGGAAGCGCAGCACCTCGACGCTTGGTTGCTCCGCGCCCGCCGCAGCCACTTGGACGTCCAGCCAGAGGGCCGCGTCCTCGAGCATCTGCTCGAAGCGCGGCCGCTCGTAGTCCGCGACGTCTCGCCAGGACCGCTCCACGTCCTCGATGGTCGCGTAGGCCATGGGCTACTCCTTCGTCTCGTCCTTCGTCTTTCGCGGGGTCGCTCTCTTGGCCCGCGAGGTGGCCGTCTTCTTCCCGGCTTCCACGGCTGGCACGAAGAGCGGGCGGGGAAGCTCATTATCCGAGGTCACCCGCCCGCCCGTTGGCGTGAAGATGTACTCGCCCATAGTTAGGCGCTCTTAACGACCTTGGCGAAGGCGGCCTTGTCCATGATGCCGATGCCGTAGACCACCTCGGCGCGGATGGCGACCTGGTTGAGACGCTGGAGGTCGCCCAGGCCGTCGGGGTCGCCGAACTCGATAACGTGGGCCGCGATCTCTCGCTGCACGCCCCAGCGGAACGCGTCAAACTTGCCAACAAGCGCGAGGATGTCGGAAGTGGTCGCAAGCTCCTTGCCGGAGACGGTGTCGCCGACGGCGGCGGCCATGCCCTCGAAAGAGGCGAGGTCCTGGCCGTAGCCAAGCTCGGGATAGATGCGGCGGCCGGTGGTGTCGCGCATGGTGGCGAGGCCGAACGCCATGGTCGGGTCCATGGCCACGCCGGTGGGCGCGTAACCGTTGGCGATGACGAGCGCGGCCGCCGCCTCGATGGCCTCGTCGTACTTGGTGCCGGAAAGAGTAGCCGACGCAGTCACGTCGGTAAGGCCCTCGGTCACGGACGCAGCGACGGCGCCGGTAAGCGGGTTGGCCTTGTGGATACCGACGAGGTCAAGGGCGCGGCCAAGAGCGATACCGCAGTTCTCCTGGATGTCGGCCATGATGCCCAGCTGATAGTCCTCGTCTGCCCACATGACCTCGTTGGATGCGCGGACGGTGACCTGGAGCTTGATGGGGGTCACGGTCTTGTTGGCGTAGGCGGTCGGGGTCGGGGACTTCTCTGCGCCCTCGGCGACAATCTCAGCCTTGGGGGCGGAGGTGAGGACCATCACGTTGCTCTTGCCGAACTTCTGCGGCTGCGAGCCGGAAAGGCGGGCGAGGACGGAAGAGGTCTGCGCCTTCTTGAAAACGCCCTTGCTGTACTCCTCGGGGAGGGTGAAGTCCTTGGTAATAAGTGCTGCCATTATCTAACTGCCTTTCGTTTGGTTTTCGGTTAGTCACGGCCGAACAGCATCCGCGCGGCCTGCGCGACGCCGTCGGCGCTCGCTTGCTTGTTCTTCTCGCCGTTGTCGCGGGTCTGCGGATAGCGGCGGGTGGAGCCTTGCAGCTCCTTTAGGAATTTAGCGTTCTCGGAGACGTCGCCCGACATGCGGGCGAGCAGGGACTCGTCCACGCCGGACTCCTTGGCGGCCTTCGCCACCTCGGCGGCGCGGTTCCGCTCGGCCTTGATGGCCTCGAGCTCGGCCTTGTACTTCTCGACCTGGTCGTTGGCCTTCTGCAACTCAGTCTTGTTCTTCTCCTCGAACTCGTCCCACTGGTCGGCCTTGGCCTTGTTGACCTTGGCACGCTCCTCCCACTTCCTGGCCTCGGCCTTCCAGTCGGTGCCGTGCGGCTCCTGGGGGTCGGTCTGGGTTTGTGTGGCGGTGGGTTCGGTTTCTGCCATGTGGGGCTCCTTTCCTCGCGCCGTGCGGCGCTCGTTTGCCCCGTGCGGGGCGTTTTTCGGCATGAAAAAAGGCACCCGTGCGGATGCCTTGGTTCAACTGGCTGTAAATGATTTAGCTAGGCCCCGAGATCGAGCGTTATGTCTAAAAATCTTCCCTGTCGATATTGACCACGGGAACATCAACGCCCTCTTCGAAACCAACAAACGTATAGTAGGCTTCGATAGGTTCATCGTTGTCGGCGAGCCACAGCGGCTCGACCTCGGAAAGCTTCTCGAGCGGCACAACCCAGCCGTACATGTCCCAGCACTTGTGGCCATTGAGGATACGCTGAGCAACGTCCACGGTATCGAAGAGGAAGGCTTCGCCGGTCTTTGCCGCCTCAGCATTGATTAGGTCTACGGAATCGACCAACCAGTCGGTGTCTTCAGCTTCGAGATCAGCTGTGTGCCTTATCCCAAATACGGTCAACATGCTCGCTTATCCCCCTCTCGTGCTTGAACAGGCTGACGCGCTCACTGGTAACGGTGTTTACTATCGCGACGGCGTCGCCCTTGAAATAGAATACGCATTCATCGGGTCTTTGGCCGGCAAAGTCATCGTCGTAGGCGATTGCGTCCCATGAATCCATTGTATCCGAGAACAGCCTGTTGTATTCGGCTCTGCCTTCTTCCGTCGTGAAGTCAAGTCCAAAGGCTGCGGCATGCTTTTTTGCGTGCTTTGAAAACTTCTTCCCATCTGACCACTCTGTAATCTCGTCAGATGCAGGCGGAACGCGACCGCCAAGCCGTTCGATGATGGTAAGAGCCTTGTTGATGCTAAGGGTCGCATTCTTCGACATAAGATCTTTGGCGCCCTGTTTAAGGTCGACAGGAACGCCATCCATTGCATCAAGCTCGATTATTTTAGACCAGAGCTTTTTAGCGTCCTTCGGGTCGTGACCCTCAACCAGTACCTCGTACTTGTCGTCAGAATAGCTCGGCACTATCTTGCAGCTGCAATGGCGGTGATACTGCCCCAGCTCTCCCGCGCTTTCGCGCGTGTGGTAGATGGCGCCACGCGAGGCGAGCATCAGGCAGAAGGCGCACGTATTGCGCCCGCTGGTCACTCGGGCGAACTTGACTCCTTTGTTCTTGTCGCGCTTGACGTTCTTCATGATGGTTGCGTTGAGAACACGCTTGGCCTCATTCTCAGCCCATTCGCCCACAGCGTCGCAGAACCCGTCCACATTACCGTCGACGAGCTTCTGAGCCTGGTATCGCACGGTCTTGGACAGGCTGTCGCGGTCAACCGTGACGGAGGTCACGGCGCGGTCGAGCCTCATCCCTGCGGCCTTGCCCTGGGCGTCGTACCATTCAGCGGCGAGGGCAGCGGCCTGCTGCGAGTACAGCTCAGCGTTTGCGGCGAGGATGCGCTGCGCCTCATCACGGGCCTCGGCGATTGTGGCGTCGTGTTCGGCCAACCAGTTTGCCAGTTGTCTGGAAGTCGTGTCCTTGGCCTCGTCCGTTATCTTGGCCACGGCCTCGTTGTACGCCTTCCACTGCGCGGCGCTTATCACGCGCGGTCACCGCTGCCGGGTTCAGGCGCGGGTGTGCCCGAAAGATCTAAGCCCGATGCCTGTGCCGCCTGTTGGACGGCCTGCCTAGCCTCATAGCGGTCGCGGTCGCTCTTGATACGCTCTTCCTGGTCCTGGGCGTAGCCCAAATCCTCGATGCAAACGTCAGACGTGGCGAACCAGGGCATTATCGACGCCTTCTTGAGGGCCGCGTCCGCGCGGGCGGCGTCGCTCATGGTGTCCGGTCGGCCCATGTGGACCATCACGGCCCTTTCCGTCTCGTTGAGCTCGCTCATGGACTTGTCCCTCTCTATTGCCAGAAGCATAAGAGCGAGCCTGCGCAAAGTGCGCGAGTTGCGGGCGTTCACGGACTCGACCAGGGCGATGAGTTTGTTCTGCATCGCGGTCAGCGCATCGGCACTCGTCGGGTTTGAGTCCTGCGTAAGCAACTCAGAGACCGGGATGGAAGCCGCCGCTGCAAAATCAGTGGCCAAGGAGCGTTTGACCGAAAGAATCGGCTCCATGCTCTGCTGCGTGAAGTTGCCGAACTGCGGGACGCCGTTTGTCTGAGGATTGTCCGTGAGCAGCATCGCCGTGTCCGTCGTGAACTTCCACTTGTTAGCCGCGAGCTGGTCGAACTGCTTGTCGGAAAGCCCGGTCACCCATTTTTGCCCAACAGCGGTGAATTCCGACGCCACGTGAAGATTGAGCGCATTCGCCATGTACTCCTGCACGATTCCGCGCATCGGCACGGTGAAGCGCGAGCGCCCTAGCGGATGTCGCCCGTCGGGGCGGAACGTCAGCGCGACGATTCGCGGCTCACCAAGATCGTCGGGAAGCCACTTGGCGGACCACACGGCGGAAAGCCCGTCTCGGGTCAGCTCCCAACAACCGCGCTCGGTATAGAAATCCACCTTCGACGGCACAGTGTCCAGCGCCTCGTCACCCGTGACGGCACGCTTACGGGCACGGTCGACGATGGCGAAGCCGCACGACAGCCGCCCGTGAGCGTAATCCCAGATGCCCGCAGCGCCCTGCGCCGTGTGCCAACGCACGCACGCGCCTAGCTCGTCCACACCCACGACGGCAAACGACACGCCCGCGATGAGCGAGTCGGTGAGGGCGCTTCGATACCCGAGCTGCAGGTCACAGCGGTCGACAATCTCATCGACAACCGTTTCCTCGTCGGTGCCCGGCTCCGGAAACGCGAACTTCTCGAACTTCGAGCGCTCGACCACCGACTGAACGGCTATCTCAGGCCATGGGCAGCCAAGGCGCATGTTCTTGTAGCGGTCCGGCACGATAGCCGGTATCTTTTGCAGCGGGACACGGCCCTCGTAGATCTCATAAAGAAGGTCATTGCGTTGCTCGTTTGCGGCGAACACGCTGACGCACTCTTTAAGGTCGGCGGCGTCCTTCTCGTAAAATTCAGCCGTCTCGCCATCGCCTGCCGCAAGAATGGCTCCGGCGATGCCGGAAAGCTCGCGCGAGTCGCTCAACCGGCTCTCCCTTCCCTGTGGGGGTCTCTTTTGCTGTTTGCCAGTGCCCAAAGCGCCAACCCCGCAGCTTCAATCGGCGCTGATTCGTCGCCGCCGAAGCCCCAACCGCCGTTTTTGCCGATCGTGCGGCGGGTGGACGTGGTGGCAGAGCGGTCAAAGATCTCATCGGCGACGTGCGTGACAGCACTCGTTGACACTCCTTCATAAATTGCATTGGCCGCGCTGATAGCCTGCTCCGCATTTGGTCTGACGGCGTAGTTTCGCGGGACACGCCGATGCTCAAGGCGCTCACACAATGTGCCGGCACCCGCGCGACCGTCGATAACGGCAGCACACGCGATTCCGCTGCGGTCGGCAATCCATTCGGCCAGCCAGTCCAGGCCGCGAACGGTGGACTCGTAGCGGGCCAGCTCGATGTGGGGCTTGCCGTTTGGTGGCTTGACGGCACAAACAAGTGCGACCCGGCATCCGTCGGCGCTGAACTTGACGCCGTAAGCGATGCGGTCATTCTCGTCGGGCTCAGGCCCGTGTTTAACTTTGCAAGCTGCCCACTGGTCTGCCGTAAGCAACGGCGGATCTCCACCATCCGTCTCGGGCAACCAGTAGCCCAGGTACTCCTGGGCCGCGCCCAGCTCGTCCATGTCCTTCATGCCCGCGCGGATGGCGCGAGGGTCGGCGTGGTAGCCAAGCGACGGCATAACGGCCCACCACCTGGACTCATCCCAGATATCGCCCATCTCCTCGACGCCGTACTCAAGCCACATGAGGTCGTTTGACTTCTCTCCGCCCTCCCATGCCTGCTTACGCACATTGCGGAAGACCTCGGCGGGATTGCCTGCGCGGGTCGGCGTGCCCGAGTAGATGAGCTGTAAATTATGCTTGTCGCCCGAAGTGGTTGTCGGGTTGATTACTTGGGTATGGACACCGGTCAGCTCCTGCGCCTCGTCGTACACGACAACGTCGAACGAGAAGCCCAGGCGGCTCGACTTCGTCCTCGTAGAAAACTGGATGACGCCGCCGGACTTGAACCGCATCCACTCCTGCCCGGTCTGCGAGCAGACAGCGACCAGCTGTTCCTTCCAGCCTTCGCGGCCAATAGTCCGGTCGTTCGGAAATTTACCGAAGATGGCGCGGAAGCGCTCAAGCATCTCCATCGTGGTCGAGTAGTTATGCTCCGTCCAGAGAACTTTGTAGCCCATGACGGCGGCGAGAAAGCCCGCCCACACGATCAGGCCCACGGACTTGCCCTGCTGCCTGGGCACGGACTCGCCGACACGGGGATGCACCCACTTGCCGGCATGGTCGACCGCGCCCATGTCGCAGAGCATGTCGCGCTGCCATGGCAGGAGCTCGTAGCCCATCGACGGCGCCGCGTCTGCTGCGACGTCGCCTATGGTCTTCTGCCACGCCTGGGAGAGGTAAAGGCGAGGGCTAGCCGAGTTTCGCGGCGAGGGCGTCGGCGAACTGGCCGATAAGGTCATTCTCCCCGCCTCCGTCCTTCTCAAGCCTGTCGATGGCCTCTATCGTGTCTCGATATTCCTTCGCGAGCCTCGCGGCAGAACCCGGCTCCGCGTCATACAACTGTCTTTCGAGCAGCGAGCGCACCCAGCGCAGGCGGCCCAGGGTGTCCTGTTTGCCTTCCTCGGAGTCGCGCGGCGGGGCCGATTCAACCATGACCGGGGCGTGTTCCCGTGCCGCTTCTGTGGACTTGATAGCCCCGCACTCTTTCAGCTCCTTGATGAGCTTGCAGACGCCCGAGCGCGAACGGCCGAGCTTTTTCGCTATCGCCGCAGGTCCAAGCGCCGGATAGGCGTTCTTGACAAACTCTCGCTCTTTAGCGCTCCACGCCGTGCCGCGTCTCTCTGTGGACTTCGTAGTCATTCCATGGACTGCTTTCTATGGACTCGATTTTTGAGGCTCCGCAAAAAAGGCGCTATGCCGAGGGGGTCGCCTGGCCGAAGGCAAGGGGGCAACCCCCCACCCTTGCGTCACCACTCCCTGGTTGTCACCGGCCTGTAATAGCTGATGCCGTCGTAATGACCTGCATCACTGGCCCCTAATTGCACTGGTGGGTTTGTCTTAACTCTTCTCAACGGCTTGTTGCCGCGCCGCGCGTTGCAGATACGGTGAGCGGGAGCCACGTTGCCGCGGTCGATAGGCGAACCGCCCTTAGAGACCGGCACAATCTCGTCGACCTCGAAG
>CAVEMP010000186.1:0-10755 GCA_963616835.1 uncultured Oscillospiraceae bacterium
TCGAGGTCGACGGCTACGCCTTCAAGGACTTCGAGGGCACCGGCGAGCTCGTTCCTTACGAGGACTGGCGCCTTAGCGCCGAGGAGCGCGCCGAGGACCTGGCTTCCCGCGTCACGATGGACCAGATCGCCGGCCTCATGTGCTTCTCTGGCCACCAGTCCAAGATCGAGGACGACTGCTCCGTCACCGACACCCAGAAGGAGTTCCTGGACGGCGGCGTGCGCGCGGTCTTGAACGCCTCCTCTGGCTTCGCCGCCTTCAAGCAGGCCACCTGGGCCAACAACATGCAGGCCTACGCCGAGGCTTCTTCCAACAAGATCCCCATCAACTTCTCTTCCGACCCGCGCCAGGGCAAGAACTGCACCAACTGGCCCGATAACCTGGGCCTGGCCGCCTCCTTCGACCCCGAGGTCTCCAAGGCCGCCGGCGCCGGCATCGCTCGCGACATGCGCGAGATGGGCATCACCATGTACCTCGGCCCGCAGACCGACGTCGCCTCTGACCCCCGCTGGGCCCGCTTCTCCAGCACCTTTGGCGTCGACCCGGCGCTGTCCCGCGACATGGTTCGCGCACACATCGACGGCCTGCAGTCCACCCTTAACGACAAGGGCGAGGACCAGGGCTGGGGCACCGGCTCGCTTCTGGCCATGGTTAAGCACTGGCCGGCCGAGGGCCCGGGCGAGGGCGGCCGCGAGGGCCACACCGACGGCGGCAAGTACGCCGTTTACCCCGGCGACAACTTCGCCGCTCTGACGATTCCCTTCGTCGACGGCGCCTTCAAGCTCGACGGCAAGACCGAGTGCGCAGCCTCCATCATGACCTCCTACACCATCGCCTGGTCCGAGGACGGCGAGTACGGTGACCTGGTGGGCTCCGGCTTCTCTAAGTACAAGGTCCAGGACCTCTTGCGCGAGAAGTACGGCTTCAAGGGCTCTGCCTGCACCGACTGGGCCGTTCTTGAGAACAACGAGGACCCCGACGTCTTTGCGTGGACCTGCTGGGGCCTTGAGGACAACGACGTGTGGAACCCCGCCAAGCGTGCCGCCAAGGCCGTTGAGGTCGGCGTCGACCAGATGGGCGGCTGCAATGACACCCAGGTCCTGAAGGACGCCTACGCCGCCATGAAGGAGTCCCTGGGCGAGGAGAAGGCCGAGGCCAACTTCCGCGAGGTCGCCAAGCGCCTGCTTCTGGGCTACTTCAACTGCGGCCTGTTCGAGGATCCCTACGTTGACCCCGCCGAGGCCAAGGCAGACCTCGACAAGGGCGACGAGGACGCCAAGACCGCTGCTTTTGAGGCCCAGGTCAAGGGTATCGTCATGCTCAAGAACCACGGCAACGTGATCAAGAGCGCCTCTGGCTCCGACAAGCCCAAGGTTTACCTGCCCATGCGCTACACCGCCGCCGCCGAGACCTGCTCGGGCATGGGTCACGTTTCTTGGTCCACCACCTCCGCCAGCTGCGAGCTGCCCGTCTCCTCTGCTATTGCCGAGAAGTACTTCGACGTCGTGACCGACACCCTGGCCGAGACCCTGACCGGCCCCGTTGACGAGAAGACCAGCGCCGCCACCCCCGCCGAGGCCGACCTCACCCGCGCCACCGCCGAGCAGATCGCCGACGTCGACTACGTCGTCGTTGTCGCCAAGGCCCCCAACAACGCCAGCTCCCGCCGCGGCCAGGACAAGGACGGCAACTACATCCCGCTGTCCATCCAGTACCGCCCCTACACCGCCGACTCCGACTCGGTGCGCAAGGTCTCCCTTGCCGGCGACCCCGCCGACGGCTCCTTCTGGGCCGAGCACGAGAACGGCGCCAAGGGCGTCGAGGTCGAGAACCGCAGCTACTACGGCCGCTCGGCTATGATCACCAACGAGGGCCAGCTTGACCAGATCCTCTCTGCCGCCGCTCTGGCCAAGGAGGTCGGCAAGCCCTGCATCGTGGTCCTGGACATCCAGAACCCCATCTGTGTCCACGAGTTTGAGGACCAGGTCGACGCCATTTTGGTCTCTATGTCCAACTGCCCCGAGGCCGCCTTCGACATCATCGCCGGCAAGGACGAGCCCTCTGGCCTGCTTCCCATGCAGATGCCCAAGGACATGCTCGCCGTCGAGGGCCAGAAGGAGGACGCGCCCCGCGACCTTGATTGCTACGTCGACGCCGATGGCAACACCTATGACTTCGCCTTTGGCATGAACTGGTCCGGCGTCATCAACGACGACCGCGTCAAGCAGTACAGCGTGGCCCCGCTCACCGCTCCCGAGAACTAAGGAAGCCCCAGGCCACAGGCCAAGCCGCATAGCGTGCCCCGCGGCCGACTCGCAAGGGTCGGCCGCTTTTTTGTGGGCGCAGCGGCTTCGCGCCCATATTGTGTCCGCGCGTGCGGGTAGAATGGGCTAAGTTGGGCCGCGCCGCGAGAGGCTTCTTCTCGCCATCCGCGCCGCCTGGGTTTTGAGCAAAGGAGAAGGCTATGTCCCTTAAATCCGACGCCGTTCTGGCCGCCATCGACACTCGCAGGAGCTGCCGAAAGTACACCGATCAAATGCCCGAGGCCGCTGACCTCGATGCCATCGTGGAGGCCGGCCTTCGCGCGGCGTCCGGCCGCGGCGCGCAGTCGCCTATCGTGATCCGCGTGACCAACAAAGAGCTGCGCAACCGTCTTTCTGCCATGAACGCCCAGGTCATGGGTGCCAACATCGACCCGTTCTATGGCGCTCCGGCTGTGCTGGTGGTCCTTGCCAACCGCGAGGCCGCGACCTATCTCTACGACGGCTCGCTTGCCCTGGGCAACATGATGCTGGCCGCCGACGCCCTGGGCTACGGCTCGTGCTGGATCCACCGTGCTAAGGAGGTCTTCGACTCGCCCGAGGGCAAGCAGATCCTGGCCGATCTGGGCGTCGAGGGCGATTACGAGGGCATCGGTCACTGCGTCGTGGGTTACCGCGCAGACGAGAAGCCCGGCCCCTTCGACATTCGCGACGGCCGCGTCTTTTTGGCCGAGTAGGGCGGCCTCTTCTCGCCGGACGCATCAATAAATCCCAGCTAACACACCGTATAAACCTCGACAGAGAGCATCCATGGAACTATCGCAAGCCATCGAGTGCGCAAGCGCCTTCGGCCTTCCCGGCTTCATGCTAGACGACGCCTCGCTTACCGCCGAGCGCCTTAAGAACGAAGACGCGCTCAAGACCCTCATGTCTACCTGGCAGCAGGCGCCGCTGGGCAAGGAGCCTTTCTCGTTTGACCTGGTACTTGCCCTGGCCGACCGCAACAAGGCCCTGTGCGACCAGATCGGGGCAGACAAGCTGCGCGACACCTCGCCGGCCTGTCTTTCCCGCAAGCTCTCTGCGGACGACCTGGTGCGCGGCGTGGCAACCCTGCAGCACCGCGACCCGGCCGAGGTCGCACGCGTGGCCGGTCCCGAGGCGGCCGATCTCAACATGGCCTACGTGCAAGAGAAGGTCTCTGGCCTGGTCATGGGCATCGACATCGAGACGACCGACCGTGACCCAGCCCGCGGCTACATCGTCAACGTTGGTCTTGAGTTCATGGAGATCGAGGCCGGTGCCAAGCCGCACGACCCCTTCACCGCCTTCTGCGGCATCCCCGCCATGTACGCCGAGAAGGGCGTGCCGCTGGAGTTCATCCACCACATCACCTGGGACGACGTTGGCGACCAGCCGAGTTTTCGCGAGAACAAGAAGATGCAAGAGGCGCTGCTGGTTGCCATGAAGGCCTACCCCTACATGGCCCACAACGCCGCGTTTGAGGACTCGTGGTTCATGCTCAACATCGAGGGCTACGCCGAGGCGCGCAAATCCGGGCAGATCCGCATCGTGGACAGCCGCGACATCTGCCGCCGCCTTGATCCCGAGGTGCGAACCCTGCCGCGCGAGAGCCGCCCGGCTACCCTCGAGAACTGGGCCAAGCGCCGCGGCACCCTGGGAGCCAACGAGTCCGAGGTCCACCAGGGCCTGGACGACGTGGAGCTCATGCTGGACACCGTCTTGGCCGAGTTCAGCGAGCGCAACCTGCTCTAGGTCTTCTCGCCACCTCTTTCAAAACCGGGGCTTGTCGGAAGCCGACGGGCCTCAATCTTTAAATTCCGGGACTTGTCGGAACAAAATCCTTCCGACAAGTCCTGATTCATAAAGAAACGGCGAGAAGACCTTCCGACAAGTCCCAATTCCTAAAGCGGGGGTTCCGACAAGTCGCAAAACGTAAAGCCTCGACTCCGTCCGGCCAGCCACGTCCGTGCCGCTCCACGGGCTCAACCGCACCGTTTGCCCATGTGCCCTGTGCTGCGACTTATTTGACGTTAAGATATGTGTTTGTCCGTATACGCCGGGCCGACACGGCTCTGCGTTGCTTTCAAGGGGGAAATGCAAGTGAGCGATTTCGTTAAGGCAGACAACGTCTATGTAAACCAGCACGCGACGGCGCGCGAGGAGGTCCTTCGCCAGATTGCCGATCACGCGGCCGAGCTTGGCGTGACCGATGACGCCGATGCCGTCTACCAGGCCTTCCTTGCCCGAGAGGACATGGGCGAGACGGGCATGACCGACGGCTTTGCCGTGCCGCACGCAAAGAGCGACGCCATCAAGCACGCCGCCGTCATCGTCTATAAGAACGATACCGCCCTTGAGTGGCCGTCCTTCGACAAAAACCCTGTCGACATTTCTCTGGCCCTGCTCGTTCCCAATGGAGAGGCCGGCGCCACCCACATCAAGCTCCTCTCTAAGACCGCCGTCCTGCTCATGAACGACGACTTCAAGGCCTTCATTCGCCAGAGCAATGACACCCAGGCCATCGTCGAGCGCATCAACGAGGGCATCGCCGAGGACTAGTCCCGCGCGCCCTGCTAAACTAGAGTCAACCGGCCCCGCAGACATCACGCGCTGCGGGGCCTTCTCGCAAATTAAGGAGTGCTCAATGACCACGTTCAAGCAAAAGTCCGACGTCCGTCTTGCTGTCTTCTTGGCTACCGGCTTCGAGGAGATCGAGGCCATCTCGGTGGTCGACGTTGCCTTTAGGGCGGGCATCGTCTGCGACATGGTGTCCGTTACGGCCGAGCGCCAGGTGACCTCGTCCAGAAATGTCACGGTGGTGGCCGATAAGTGCATCACCGACACCGACTTTGACTTTGACGCCTACGACATGCTGGTCTTGCCCGGCGGCATCCCCGGCATGCCCAACCTCGAGACTTGCCAGCCCCTGTGCGACGCCCTAGTGGATTTCAACGCCCGCGGCAAGGGCGTGGCGGCCATCTGCGCCAGCCCCTCTATCCTGGCAAAGCTGGGCATCCTTGACGGCCGCGCGGCCACGGGCAACCCGCACTTCCAGGACGTCTTGGCTCAAAACGGCGCCACCGTGCTGGCAAACACCCGCACCGTCACCGACGCCAACGTCATCACCAGCCAGGGCATGGCCACCGCCTGCGACTTTGGCCTGGCCATCGTCGAGCACTTCCTGGGCCAGGTTGCGGCCGATAAGGTCAAGGAGGGCATCGTCCTTCTGGACTAGGGGAGAGGCGCGAACGTAAGCGAGCGCCCGGCGAGAAGACCGCGACGCCCGTCGCCCGCGCGTTTGCATAGAGTGTGTCAACCAGGTGTCTAAAGTGCCACGTAGGTTGACACGTTATGCGCAAAAGCTTATCTTCACCGTATAAATCCGCTATTGAGATGCATAAAACAAGTGGTTTATGCAATAAAACAGGGAGTTTCACGCAATGTCTTGTATAAAGGTCTGTGTCGTCGGCGCCACCGGATATGCCGGAATCGAGGTCTGCCGCCTGGTCATTGGCCACCCGGATATGCAGCTGGTTATGGTCACCGACCGTAAAGAGGCGGGCACGCGCCTGGACTCCCTTTATCCCAACCTTGCCGGCACCTGCGACCTTGAGCTTGTCTACCCCGACGCCGCAGAGATCGCCAAGGTGGCAGACGTCGCCTTCTTGGCCGTGCCCCACACCGCGTCTTTGGCCATCACCCCGGCCCTGCTTGAGGCCGGCGTGAGCGTCCTTGACCTCTCGGCAGATTACCGTCTGCACGACGCCGACGTCTATGCCCAGTGGTACAACACGCCCCACACCAGCCCCGAGCTTCTCTCCCAGACCGTCTATGGCTTGCCCGAGCTCAACCGCGCGGGCATCCAGGCCTTAGCCGAGAAGCGCGCCGCCGGCCAGGCCGTCCTGGTTGCCGTTCCCGGCTGCTATCCCACGGCGACCGCCCTGGCCGCAAGCCCGGCCCTGGCTGCCGGCATCGCCACCGGTGACCTGGTGATTTCTGACGCCATCTCTGGCGTCTCGGGCGCCGGCCGCGGCTGCAACGCCCGTACCCACTACTGCCACGCCAACGAGTCTGTGGAGGCCTACGGTGTGGCCAAGCACCGCCACACCCCCGAGATCGAGCAGACCCTCTCTGAGGTCGCCGGTCGCGACATGAACGTGGTTTTCACCCCGCACCTGGCTCCCTTGACCCGTGGTCTTCTCGCCACTGTCTACCTTGAGGCCGCAGAAGGCGTCACCGCCGAGCAGGTCCAGGAGGTCTACGAGAAGGCCTACGCCAACGAGGCCCTGGTCACGACCCTGACCGCCGGCTCCATGCCCGCCACGGCCTCTGTCTTTGGCACCGCCCGCGCCCAGGTGGGCGTGGCCCTGGACGCGCGACGACGTAGGACGATCATCGCTTCCTGCGCCATCGACAACCTGGGCAAGGGCGCGGCCGCACAGGCCATGCAGTGCGCCAACATCATCCTTGGTTTGCCCGAGACGCAAGGTATCGCCAACCCGGCGCCCTTGGTCTAGGCTCGCGCAGGACTGACACCCGTAGCTGCTCGTATATGGCAGGCTCTCTGTCATGTCCCAACCTTTAAGGATTTCCATCATGAATAACGAATTCGCGCCCTTGGTCGTTCCTGTTCCCAACGACACGCCCGAGGCCTTTGGCTTCACTGCCTGCGAGGGCGGCGTCTGCGCTGCCGCCGGCATCAAAGCCGCGGGTGTCCATGCCGGCTTTAGGAAGGACCCCAAGCGCCTTGACATGGCCCTGGTTGTTGCCGACGAGCTGGCCTGCGCCGCCGCGACCTTCACGACCAACCGCTTTTGCGCAGCGCCCGTTACCGTCTCTCGCGCCCACGTGGCAGACGGCAAGGCCCGCGCCGTGGTCTTGAACTCGGGCAACGCCAACGCCGCCACCGGTCAGCCAGGCCTTGAAGTCGCCGAGAAGACCGCGGCCTATGTGGCCCAGGTCGTGGGCTGCGAGGCCAAAGACGTCCTTGTTGCCTCGACGGGTGTCATTGGCCAGCAGCTTGATTTTGCTCCGTTTGAGACGGGCGTTCCCGCCGCGGCCGACCTTTTGGGCGCCACGCCCGAGGCTGCGCACGACGCCGCCGTGGCCGTCATGACCACCGACACCGTGCCCAAAGAGGCTTCCTTCGAAGGTGAGTTGACCACCGAGACAGGGGAGAAGTACACCGTTCACCTGGGCGGCTTTGTCAAGGGCTCGGGCATGATCCAGCCCAACATGGCAACCATGCTCTGCGTTATGTCCTGCGACGCGGCTTTGACCGTCGAGGCTGCCCACGTAGCCCTTCTCGCCGCCGTCAAGACCACCTTCAACAAGGTGACCGTCGACTCCGATACCTCGACCAACGACACTGCCATCCTTCTTGCCACCGGCAAGGCCGCGCCCGCGGGTCACGTGGTCGACCTTGACTCGGCCGAGTACCCGGCCATCGCGGCCGGCATCAAGGCCGTCTGCGGCGAGTTGGCCCGAAAGATCGCGGCCGACGGCGAGGGGTCCACAAAGCTGGTCACCGTGAACGTCCTGGGCGCGTCCGATGACGTCGCGGCCGATACCGTGGCCCGCTCGATCGCAAACTCGCCCCTGGTCAAGACCGCCATCTTTGGCCACGACGCCAACTGGGGCCGCGTGGCTGCGGCCGCCGGCAAGTGCGGCGTGCCCTTCGACCAGACCCGCGTTGACATCGACTTTATGGGCGTGCCCGTCTGCCGCGGCGGCCTTACCGTCCCCATGGACGAGGACGACATGCTGCGCCGCTTTGAGGCCCCCGAGATCGACATCGTTGTCGACCTCCACGACGGCGACGCGACCTGCCGCGTTTGGACCTGCGACTTGACTCACGATTACGTCACCATCAACGGCGACTACCGTACGTAATCGCGTTACCCGCGGCCCTCGACGCCGCCCCGCAGCCCCTATCCACGCGAATCCCTCGGCGAGAAACCCGCGCGGTCTTCTCGCCTAAGCCTAGCCCGGCGCAACCAGAAAGGCACATCCATGAAGAAACGCGATCGTCAGCAGCGCGACGCCGCAGCCACCAAGGCCGAGACCTTGATCGAGGCCCTGCCCTGGATAAACCAGATGAACGGTAAGACCTTTGTCATCAAGTACGGCGGAAGCGCCATGGAGAACAAGGAGCTTTGCGCCCAGGTCGTGGCCGATATCGAGATGCTCAAGCTCATGGGCGTGCGCATCGTGCTTGTCCACGGCGGCGGCAAGGCCATCAACGCCATGCTCACGCGCCTGAACATCCCTGTGAAGTTCAAGGACGGCCTGCGCGTGACCGACGAGGACACCATGGAGGCCGTGCGCGAGGTGCTGGTTGGCAAGGTCAACCAAGAGCTGGTCTGGGCCTTGAACGAGTACGGTCACAACGCGGTGGGCATCTCGGGCGCCGACGGCAAGACCTTGAAGTCCGAGGTCATCGACCCCGAGTTGGGTCGCGTGGGTCGTATTCGCGAGGTCGACACGAGCCTCATCGACACCATCTTGGACGACGGCTACATCCCCGTGGTGGCCTCCATCGGCTGCGGCCCCGACGGCTTCTTCAACATCAACGCAGACGTCGCGGCGGGCAAGGTGGCCGAGGCCATGGGCGCCGACAAGCTCATCTACCTGACCGACGTCGACGGCCTGCTTGAAGACGTTGACGACCCCGACAGCCTGATCGCCCAGATGACCCGTACCGAGACCCACGAGCTTCTGGACTCCGGCAAGCTCGACGGTGGCATGATCCCCAAGATCCGCTCGGTGGCCGAGGCCCTGGACTCCGGCGTGTCCGAGGTCGTGATCTTAAACGGCAAGTACCCGCACTCCCTGCTGCTCGAGATCTTTACCGACGCGGGCTGCGGCACCCTCTTTACGCAAGATTAAATTCTCACGCGCCGCGGTTTTGCTCGTCTAAGATTGAGAACATCGCGAAAGCTACCCCAGAAGGGATACTTCATGTCTGATTTCCAAACCGTCCCCGCAGACGTCCTTGAGGGCGACAACACTTTCCTCATGCACACCTACGGCCGCCTGCCGGTCCAGCTTGTGAGCGCGAGCGGCGCCACCGTGACCGACAACTACGGCAAGACCTACATCGACTTTCTGGGCGGCATTGGCTGCGCCTCTTTGGGCCACTGCCACCCGGCCGTGATCGCCGCCATCAAGGACCAGGCCGATAAGCTCTGGCAGGTTGGCAACTACTTCTACATCGAGAACCGCAACGAGGCCGCCGAGGGCATCTCGGAGCTTCTCTCCACTGTGACCGACGAGTCCGGCCACGTCGTGGGCTCTACCGGCACCACCTGGCGCACGTTCTTCTCCAACTCGGGCGCCGAGTCCAACGAGGGCGCCATTAAGTGCGCGCGTCGCTGGGGCGAGGTTAAGCTGGGCGGCGCCTCCACGATCGTCTCGGCGCGCCAGAGCTTCCACGGCCGTACCCTGGCTACCTTGGCCGCCACGGGCCAGGACAAGTTCCACGCCAGCTTCAACCCGCTGCCCGCCGGGTTTGTCTCGGTGCCTTTGAACGACATCGAGGCCCTTACCGCCGCTGTCGAGAACCCCGCGCCCGAGTCCGGTCCCGTCTGCGCCGTCATGCTCGAGTGCATCCAGGGCGAGGGCGGCGTGTGGCCCGCGACCTACGACTATATGCGCGAGGTGCGCGACCTGTGCACCAAGAACAACATCCTGCTTGTGATCGACGAGGTCCAGACGGGCATGTTCCGCTGCGGCTCTCCCTTTGCCTACCAGCGCTCGGGCATCGAGCCCGACGTGGTGAGCATGGCCAAGGGCATCGCCGGCGGCTTCCCCATGGGCGCTGTTGCTGCACGCGCCGAGGTGGCCGACCTGCTGCACCCCGGCGACCACGGCTCGACCTTTGGCGGCAACGCCCTTGCTGCGGCCGCCTGCCGCGCTACCCTGAAGGCCTTTGCCGACGAGCAGACCGGCGAGCACGTCATTGCCGCGGGCAAGCACCTGCGTCACCGCCTTGAGGCCCTGCCGCACGTCACCCAGGTCCGCGGCCACGGCCTTATGCGCGGCGCCCAGCTGGACGTCCCCGTGGCCAACGAGCTGGTGGAGGAGGGCCTGGCCGCAGGCATCATCTTGAACCACATCGGCGACTCCATCCTGCGTTTCCTGCCTCCGCTGAGCATTACCTGCGAGCAGATCGACGAGGGCGTCGACATCCTTGCCGACCTTCTCGCCAAGTACTAGGGCGCAGGTAGGGCGGCTGGGCCAAAAAACTTTGCCGGTTTTCAAAATTCCTGTTCCCAATTACGGAATCCTTTGGTATAGTAGAAAACCGCGCGGGCGATTGGCTCAGGGGTAGAGCACTTCCTTCACACGGAAGGGGTCGCTGGTTCGAATCCAGCATCGCCCACCATATATTTGGGGAATTAGCTCAGTTGGGAGAGCGCGTGACTGGCAGTCACGAGGTCAGGGGTTCGAACCCCCTATTCTCCACCATGAA
>CAVEMP010000187.1:0-9534 GCA_963616835.1 uncultured Oscillospiraceae bacterium
TGGGGCGCGCGTTGGATGGGAGAAGACATGGCGGTTGACGCAAAGCAGTACGCGCTGGATAAGCACAAAGAGTGGAACGGCAAGATCGAGGTAATCAGCCGCGCCCCCATTACCACCCCCGAGGAGCTGGCCGTGGCCTACACGCCCGGCGTCGCCGAGCCCTGCCTTAAGATCCACGAGAACGTTGACGACTCCTATACCTATACGCGCCGCGGCAACCTGGTGGCCGTCGTGACCGACGGCTCGGCCGTGCTGGGCCTGGGCGACATTGGCCCCGAGGCCGGCATGCCCGTCATGGAGGGCAAGTGCGCCCTGTTCAAGGCCTTTGGCGACGTGGACGCCTTCCCGCTGTGCGTGCGCTCGCACGACGTCGACGAGATTGTGCGCACCGTCGAGCTTTTGGCCGGTAGCTTTGGCGGCATCAACCTCGAGGACATCAGCGCGCCGCGCTGCTTTGAGATCGAGCGTCGCTTGAAGGAGGTCTGCGACATCCCCGTCTTCCACGACGACCAGCACGGAACTGCTGTCGTGACCTGCGCCGCATTGATCAACGCCTGCCGCCTGACCGGGCGCGAGCTGGCCGACATCAAGGTGGTCTTCTCGGGCGCCGGTGCCGCAGGCATCTCTATCGCGCGCCTGATGAAGCGCATGGGCGTGAAGGACATCATCATCTGTGACCGCAAGGGTGCCATCTACCAGGGCCGCGACGGTCTGAACCCCGTGAAGGAAGAGGTCGCAACCTGGACCAACCAAGAGAAGGTTGCGGGTTCTTTGGCCGAGGCCGTCAAGGGCGCCGACGTCTTCGTGGGTGTCTCGGCCCCCGGCGCGCTGACCCAGGACATGGTGCGCACGATGGCCGCCGACCCGATCATCTTTGCCTGCGCCAACCCCGTGCCCGAGATCATGCCCGATGAGGCCCTGGCAGCCGGTGCCGCCGTGGCCGCGACCGGCCGCTCGGACTTCCCCAACCAGATCAACAACGTGCTGGCCTTCCCGGGCATCTTCCGCGGCGCCCTGGACGTGCGTGCCTCTGACATCAACGACGACATGATGGAGGCCGCGGCTTACGCCATCGCCGGCCTGGTTGACGACGAGCACCGCAGCGCCGAGTACGTCATTCCCGGCGCCTTTGACGAGCGCGTGGCCCCCGCCGTGGCCGCCTCCGTGGCTGATGCTGCCCGCAAGAGCGGCGTCGCCAGGCTCTAGGACGCACCCGCCGGGCAGTCCGGCTGACTCATCCCGGACTAAAATGGCCCTCGCCAAGTAGCGAGGGCCATTTTTGTTGCGTTTGCCCAGTTGGGTAAAGCGGTCTACTTGGCAAGTCGCGTTTTAATCCGGGATGAGTCAGGCGGATTTGATTTGCGGCCGCCGCAAGCCCGTTTTAGCCCACGTTTGCCCAGTCGATCGCGGCCGCGCCGTGCTGTGTAAGCAACGCGTTGGCCTGCGAGAAGGGCCGCGAGCCCATGAAGGCGGGCAACCCACCGCCCGCCCGGTTGGCCGAGAGGGGAGAGGGGTGTGTCGACGCCAGGGTGAACTTGTTCGTCAGTCCTGCCTCTCCCGCGCCGCCTGCGGCCGCGACCTCGGCGCGCGCCCCTTCGACCAGGCCAACCGCGTGCCGTCCCCAGGTGAGAAAGACCACCGGCTGCTCAAGCTCCAGGCACCGGCGCACCACGTAGTTGGTGATCGCCTGCCAGCCGAGCTTCGCGTGCGAGTTGGCCGCGTGCTCACGCACCGTAAGGGTGGTGTTAAGAAGCAAGACGCCCTGCTTGGCCCAGCCAGTCAAGTCACCCGACGAGGGCGCCAAGCACCCCAGGTCGGCCGCCATCTCTTTATAGATGTTGCGCAGGCTGGGCGGCAGCTTGGTCCCGGCGGGCACCGAGAAAGAAAGCCCCATGGCCTGGCCAGACTCGTGGTAGGGATCCTGCCCCAGGATGACCGCGCGCACGTCGCCGGGCGCGGTCCAAGCCAGGGCGTTAAGGATGTCGTCTTGCGCGGGGTAGATTATCTGCGTCTGGCGCATGGCCTCGACGGCGGCCAGAAGATCGCGGCACGCGTCGCGCACCTCGGCCGGGGCGGCGTCAAGCCAGGCGTCGATGTTTGCTTGTTTATCCATGCCGACTAGGGTACTGTGCACGTCCGTCTCCGTCAAACGCACGTTGAAGCCAGCGCTCGCGCCGCTTGCCAGAAAAGCGCCCGTCTTTCTGCTCAACCAAATATTGAAGGACTAAGATAGATAAGGAAAATTTTTGCGGGCAAACCATCTTTGGGCCTTGCCACCCGCCGTCACCTCGATCAAGGACAACCATGAACATCAACCAGGTAAAATACTTTGTCTCGGTCTATGACCTGCGCAGCTTCTCCGAGGCGGCCAAGGCCCAGGGTGTTACCGTTCAGGCTGTCTCTAAAGCAATCGGCGATCTGGAGCGCGCGGCCTCGACTAAGTTCTTCGAGCGTACGACCCACGGCGTTGTTCCCACCCCGGCAGGCACCGCCTTTTGCGAGAAGGCTCGCCCGGCACGAGAAGCGTTTATGCAGCTAGAGGCCTTTGTCTCCGGCAAGTGCGAGCAGTCCGCGCCCCACGCCGCGATGCCCGCCGCCGCACCGTCCGCCGCACCGGCGAGCACCCCTGCCGCCCGGGGCCGGGCCGCCATCAGGCTCGAGCTGTGCGCCCCCAACTTCGAAGGCAACGTGAATATCCGCGAGGCCTTCATGATGATGGTGGGCGATACTACTGGCCTTGACCTGGACTTTTCTCTTGAGTACCCCAGTGTTGCCCTGGCTCACCTTAAGTCCGGCCAAGCCACCGCCCTGGTGACCATCGGCCGCTTCGAGCGCCCCGAGCTCAAGTGCCTGCCAGTAGGCACCCTGCCCACCGGCATCGTGGTCATGCGCGACCACCCCTTGGCCGCCAAGGAGTTCGTCTCGCTGGCAGATCTGGCCGCCTACCCTGCTAATATGTCTCCAGAACTGGATTCGTTCAACGAGTCCATCCTGGTTATGTACAAGAACAAACGGCTGCTGGGAAAGATCGAGGCGATCGACAACCAAAAGGACATGGAAGTCTTCATGCGAGTGCGCAAGGGGTATTACTTCTCGGCGGTGATTCCGGCCCCCGACAATCCGGATAACCCGACGGTCTGCGTCCCCGTCGACCCCGCCTGCGCGCTCAAGGTGCCCGTCTGCATCGTCTCGAGAAAAGACGGCCAGACCCCGCAGCTCGCGGCAGTCGAGGGCTTCCTGCTCAAGGTCATGGGCAAGGTTGGCGCCGCGGCAAAGGACTCCGCGAACTAGCGCGAGCGGGTCTTCTCGCCACCTTCTTCTGCGGCGGCTCGTAAGTTGGGGAGAAGACCATGGGATTTGACGGCAACCTTGGGCGAAGGCAAGCCATAAAGCTAGCGGGTGTCCTTTTGACCAGCGCTTCGTTTGCACTCGCAGGTTGCGGCGAGAAGGGCTCGATCGCAAGCGGCGGCAGCAGCGCGGCGTCCGGCGGCAAGACCCTGCGCGTGGGCGTGCGCGACGACATCGCCGGCATGAGCGAGCTCAACGCCGCAAACGGCAAGTACTACGGCTTGGAGATCGACATCGCGCAAGAGATGGCCTCGCGCATGGGCTATGCGGGCTGCACTTTTACCACGGTGACGCCCGACTCCCGCAAAGAGACGCTGCAAAACGGCGACGTGGACTGCCTTGTTGCCTGCTACTCCGACTCAGAGAACCGCGAGAAGAACTTTGACTTCTCGCCGGCCTACTACCACGATGCCATCGTTT
Organism: uncultured Oscillospiraceae bacterium; assembly: GCA_963616835.1. GTDB lineage: Bacteria > Actinomycetota > Coriobacteriia > Coriobacteriales > Atopobiaceae > Paratractidigestivibacter. The sequence continues at coordinate 3,769 of CAVEMP010000187.1, forward strand.
TGGTATGCGAGAAGAGCTCTTTGATCACCAGCGTCGAAGGTCTTAAAAACCACACCTTTGGCACCTTGGCTGGGGCAAACACCGCCCCCTACCTGGCCGCGAACCTTACCGAGCGCGGCTTTACCAACGGGCAGGTCCTTACGGCCAACGAAGACAATACCGACGTCACCTTCGATACCTGGCATCTGTTGGAGTACCCCAGCTACGCCGAGCTCTCGTGTGCCCTTGAGTCCGGCGAGGTCGACGCCATGGCGGCCGACGGCGCGATTGCCGCGGCTTACCTCAACGACGACCGCCTGATTCTCTCGGACTACCAGGCCGCCCCGCAGGATTACGCGGTGGCAACCCAAAAAGACAGCGACCTCACTGCGCCCGTCGCAGCGGCCATCCAGGCCATGCTCGACGACGGCACCATCGAGACCTTGATCGACAAGTGGGACTAGGAGCCTTTGATGACCAACAGACTTAAGCGAAAGACCTGCGCTTTATTTATCGTCATCGCCGCGGCGGCGGTGGCGTGCGGCCTGCTTCTTGGCAACATGCAGCAGCGCCTGGCCTACTCCTCGTATGACGACGAGATTACCCAGTGCGCCTCGAGCCTGTCTGACCTTCTCGCCCAGGCCGCAGACGAGACCGACCAAAACACCCAGATTTACGATAGCATCTATCAGTCCAAGGCCCAAAGCGTGGCCTTCATGGCCCAAAACGACGCGGGTTTTGCCGCGACCGACGCCAAGATGGACGAATACCGACAGCTGCTTGAGGTCGACAACGTCATGGTGGTGACCCGCGACGGGCAGGTCGCGGCCAAGGCGGCCGACACCAAGGCCAACTTCGCCTACGCGCGCTTCAACGAGCTGCGTCAGGTCTTCGAGACGGGCAAGGCCTCGGCCGCCGTCGAGGTCGAGGTCAGCGACCAGGGCTGGCTTGACCGCTACTACGCCGCTCGTATCGACGACAACACCATGGTGGTCATCGAGCAGGACCCCACCGAGCTGCGCGACCTTATCGCCACCTCGGGCTCGACCCAAAGCGTGTTGCGCAACGTCTCGGTGGGGCAGGACGGCTACGTGATCGCCGTCTCGGCCAAAAACCACCTGATCACCTACCACCCGCAGTCCAACCTGGTGGGCAGCGACGCCTACGACGCCGGCTTTGACGCGGGCTATCTTGAGGACGGCAACCGTTTTTGCGTGACCTCCAACGGCACCGACCTCTACTGCGGTGTCCAGCGTATCGACGACACCTACTACATCTACGCCGTTCCCGAGTCCACCACCCTGCAGTCGAGAAACACCACGGTGGGCGTCATCCTCTTTGTCTTTGTAGTGGTGGCCGCGTGCGTGGCTCTCTACGGCGTCTTTGTTATGGGCGACGACGAGCGCTCGGGCCAAGAAGCTGCCGAGAAGCTCGGTCGCCTGGGTCCCGTGGCTTACAACCGCACCATTGGCAAGAAGGCCGCGGTTCTCTCGGTCGTGGGCCTGGCCATCGTTGTTGTGGTGAGCTTCTACATGCAGACGCTCTTTGCCCTGTCCAGCCAGTCGTCCTCTAACGCCGCGCGCGCCGACCAAGTAAGCGAGACGATCGAGCGCAACGCCGAGCGCCAGAGCGAGCTTGAAGACCAGTACAGCACTCGCTACCTCTCTAAATGCCGTGTGGCCGCCTATATTGTCGATCAAAACCCTGCGCTGGCAACCAAAGAGAAGCTCCAAGAGCTGGCCGACGTCTTGCAGATTGCGGCCGTTTATGTGCTTGACGGCAACGGCGAGATGATCGCCTCGTCCACCCCGCTTCGCAGCTACAGCCTCTCGAGCGACCCGGCCGACAGCTCCTACGAGTTCCGCGAGCTTCTCGGCGGCAAGGAAGAACTGGTACAGCCCGTGTCCACCAACGACTCCACGGGCGAAGCCCAGCAGTTCATTGGCGTGGCCACCCACGACGAGCGCGGCTACGCCAGCGGCATCGTGCAGATCGCCGTGCGCCCCAAGCGCTTGGAGAACCTGCTTAAGTCGGTGAAGATCGACCACGTGCTCGACGGCGTCAAGGTGGGCTCGGCGGGCTTTGCCTTTGCCGTCGACAAGGCCAGCGGCACCATTGCCTACTATCCTTCCGACAAGGTCCAGGGCAAGAGCTACGAGGACGCGGGCCTTACTAAAGACCAGCTTAAGGACGGCTTCTCTGATTACATCACAGTAGGCGGCCAGACCTTGTTTGCCAACTGCGTCGAGACGGACGACTACTACCTGTTTGTCGCCGGCCCCGAGGGCGAGCTCATGGCCGAGCGTGCGCCCCTGACGGTTGCCACGGCGGCTGTGGCAGTCGTTTGCCTGCTGGCGGTCTTCCTGGTGCTCACGCTGGACGCTGGTGCCGCGACGGCGGGCGAGGCGGCTGCGGGCGCGGTGGCCGGTGCCGGTGCGCTGGCCGGTGCTGCGCCGACCGCCCCGCGCTCCCGCGACCCGCAGGGCCGCATCGTCGACGTCACCCTGGCCGACGGCCGCGTGAAGAAGAGCGAGTCGGCCGTCTCTCGCTGGCTCAACCGCTCCTTCTCTTGGGGCGAGAAGACCCCCGAGCAAAAGCTGGGCACGGTCTTGCGTTGGTTCGCTGGCCTGGGCGTCTTCCTCGTTTTTCTCGCCGTCGTCTTGAAGGACCAGGCCTTTAGCGGCAACTCGGTCTTTGCCTACATCCTGGCTGGCGGCTGGGTGCGCGGCCTCAATATCTTTGCGGTCACGGCGGCCATCATGTACGCCTGCGTGGCCGTGACGGTTGCGAGCGTCCTGCGCTGGCTGCTGCGCCTGCTCTCTGACGTTTTGGGAGCCCGCGGCGAGACCGTCTGCCGTCTGCTTTCCAGCACGGTCAAGTACGGCATGCTGCTGTGTATGCTCTACTGGTGCCTGGGCGCCCTGGGCGTCGATACTGCCACGCTGTTGGCAGGCGCCGGCATCATCACCTTGGCCGTGAGTTTTGGCGCAAAGGACCTGGTTACCGACCTTCTCTGCGGCTTGTTTATCATCTTCGAGGGCGAGTTTCGCGTGGGCGACGTCATTGCGGTGGGTGGCAACTCCGGCACCGTTATGGAGATCGGAATGCGCACGACCAAGATCAACGACGGCAACGGCAACGTGCTGGTGCTTCGCAACTCGGGCATCTCTAACGTGCTCAACAAGACCAAGATGGACTCTTACGCCACGGTCAACGTCAACCTGCCCACCGGCGAGTCGCTGCCCTACGTCGAGAACATCCTGCAGCGCGAGCTGCCCAACGTCAAGAAGCGCGTGCCCGCGATCCTGGACGGTCCCTTCTACAAGGGCGTTGTTGAGCTTACCGACTCTACTATGACGCTGCGCGTGGTTGCGACCTGCGCCGAGAAGGACCGCGGCGCCCTGGAGCGCAGCCTCAAGCGCGAGATGTCGATCCTCTTTGCGCGTAACAACATCGCGCCTTACGTTGTGACCTACGAGCACAACGAGGATGAAGAAAAGAAGACCGCAGCCGAGAAGATTCGCGACGCCGTCGAGTTGAGCGAGGCCGACAGGTTTGCGGACGAGCAGGCCGAGGCTGCCCAGGCCCTGGGCAACGAGGCCGCGGACTCTGTTGACGAGTAGGGGATGGCTTTGACTGGTGAGAATAGCATGCAGGTCACGGGCGGTATGGCGGACGACGCGGGCGCGGCTGGGGGCGCGGCTGTTGCCCCGGGCGTCGAGCTTGTGCGCCGCACCGAGGGCCTAACCCTGGTGGGTGACGGCATGGAGCTGCGCGCCGACCTTGCGGCCATGCTGCCGCGCGTTAAGGCACATCGTCTGGGCCAGGAACTTCTTGTCAAGGCCGCCAAGGTCAAGGGGGCCGAGGCACCCACAGCTGTGGACTGCACGGCCGGCTTTGGCGAGGACTCGTTCCTGCTGGCCGCAGCCGGCTTCACGGTGACGCTCTTCGAGAAAGACCAGGTCATCGCGGCACTATTGGCAGACGCGCTAGAACGCGCCGCAGCCGATGAAGCCCTGGCCCCTATTGCGGCTCGCATGACCTTGGTTCCCGGTGACAGCATCGCCGGCCTGGCCAAGCTGGGCTTCTCGCCCGACGTGGTCTATCTGGACCCTATGTTCCCCGCTCGCACTAAGAGCGCGGCTGTTAAGAAGAAGTTCCAGTTACTGCACCACTTGGAAGCCCCCTGCGACGACGAGGAAGAGCTTTTGGCTGCTGCCTTGGCCGCGCGCCCGCGCAAGGTTGTCATCAAGCGGCCGGTCAAAGGGACGCTTCTCGCCGGGGCCAAGCCCAGCTACGTAGTAAGCGGCAAGGCCGTGCGCTACGACTGCATCGTGCCGCCCAGGGGCTAGGCACTTCTTGGCGTTGGTAAATCCTTCGATTTCTTATCAAGATGTGGGATAAGTCTTTGACCTAACCGCCCTACCTGCGATAACCTAAAAAAGTTGAACAGATTCGCAGCTTGCGGCCTGTGCCGCGCGCGAGAACATTTGAGAGAGGTACCCCCATGGCACTTGTTGGACGTCAGATCAGGCAGCTACGCGCCCTTGCCCACCACCTGGACTCCGTGGTTTCTATTGGCAAGGCGGGCGTCACTCAGGCCACGGCCGAGCAGGCCGGCGAGAGCCTTGAGGCCCACGAGCTTGTCAAATGCAGTGTGCTTGAGAACTCGGGCCTTGAGACCAAGGACGCCGCCTACCAGCTGGCCGAGCTTTGCGGCGCCGATGTCGTGCAGGTCATTGGCCGCAAGTTCACCCTCTACCGCGAGACCTCGCGCGAGGACGTCGAGAAGATTCAGCTGGTCTAGGCCGGTCCGCTTTGGTCCCCGGGTGTCTTAAGGGAGGTTTGCGTGCGCTATACCGTTGTTGCCGTTGGCAAGCTCAAGGAGCGCTTTTGGCAGCAGGCCTGCGACGAGTACCTTAAGCGCCTGGGGGCATACGCCAAGGTAGAGGTGCGCGAGATTGCCGATATCGACCCTGCCAAGGCGGGTGGCGTAGACGCCGCCAGAAACCGCGAGGGCGCGGCTATCATGGGCGCCGTCAACCCGCGCTCCCATGTCATCCTGCTGGCTATCGAGGGCAAAGAGCGATCCAGCACCGATTTCTCGGCGCGCCTTGACGCGCTGGCCCTGGGCGGCATCAGCGACATTACCTTTGTGATTGGCGGCTCGGACGGCGTAAGCGCCGAGGTCAAGGCCCGTGCTTACGAGACCCTTTCTTTTGGCCCCATCACCTTGCCGCACAACCTGGCCCGCGTGGTCCTGCTCGAGCAGATTTACCGCGCCTGTAAGATTAGCCGCGGCGAACCCTACCACAAGTAGGCTATTTTGGGCCTCGGGGCGGCGTGCGATCGCTCGCAAGGCCCCTCTCAAGCTCAAAAATTACGAAAGTTAGGACCAGTATCGCAACTGGCTGAGTAGACCTCGCTTTTCGCGGTCGGCCAACTGGGCTTTTGTCGCTCAGATCGGCCGGCTACTCGACCAAACGCCATACTGGTCCTAACTTTCGTAAAAAATTGAATCGTGCTACCCAAGCACTACCCAAGCGCCACGCAAAAAGGAGGCCCGCCGTTAGGCGAGCCTCCTTTTCAATCGCTGCCCGGCCAGTCGCAGACCAGGTGTCTTGCGAAAATCCCTTACATTGCCTCGTGGCAGGTACGGGCGATAACGTCAAGCTGCTGCTCACGGGTGAGGTCGATGAACTTGACGGCGTAACCAGAGACGCGGATGGTGAAGTTGGCGTACTCGGGCTTCTCGGGGTGCTCCATGGCGTCCTTGAGCTTCTCGAC
>CAVEMP010000188.1:0-20139 GCA_963616835.1 uncultured Oscillospiraceae bacterium
CTCGCGCAAACGAGCCCCAGGTACAAGGCCTGCCGCGCTGGGCACGCACGCCAAGCGCAAGCACCCCGTCATGCCCTTGCCCACGCAGGCGACCTCGGCCTTGGTGGCTTGCGCCATGGCAAGAAGACGCACTGCCCGCTCGTAAAGAAGCTGCCCTGCCTCGGTCAAGGTGCAGGCGCGCGGCCCGCGCACGACCAGCTTGGTCTCTAGCTCGTCCTCAAGTTTGCCCAGCTCATAGGAAAGCGGCGGCTGCGAGATATTGAGCCGCCGGGCCGCGGCCGTGATCTGGCCCTCCTCGGCGATGGCGACAAAGTACTCAAGCTGCTTGAGGTTCACGGGGCTACTCCTCGGCGGCGACCGGGACCACGTCTGGCATTGCGCCCGCGATTGCAGCGGCCTCGCCGCCCCGCGCCGCCGCGATCCCGTCCAGCTCGCCTTCGCAAACGCGCCCCAGCATAAGCCCCATGATCAGAGCCAGCCCGTGCTCAAGGCTGTCCTTGTCCACCCATTCCTCGCGGGTGTGCAAAAGGTCGCCCTCGACGGTTCCGATCGTGTGGGCGCAAATCCCCTGCGACAGCGGCACGTTGGCGTCGGTCGAGCTCTCTTGGTGCACAGGCTCGACCCCGCCCAGCTCGCGAATCGCATCGTCGCCGTCGGCCACCAGCTCGACCTGCCCCTCGGGCACGTCGCTGCCGCTTGCGGGCCTGCGACCAATAAGGTCCACGTCAATGCGGGTGTGTTCCTTCAAGTGCTCCTCGACCAGCGCGACGAACTTGCCGTACATTGTCTCTAGGCACTTCTCGGATGCAGAACGGTACTCCACCAGCACAGATGCCCTCTCGGCAATCGAGTTGATCGACGTGCCGCCCACAAAACGCCCCACGTTAACCGTGGTCTTGGCAGAGGTGGGCCGTTTGGTCGCGTACAGGTCCTCGATAAACGAGCACAGCGCCTCGATGGCGTTCTCGTGCCCAAAGTCCTCCCAGGAGTGACCGCCCTCGGTCGCGCACCGCACGCGCCAGCGGTGCGAGCCCACCGCGCTGGTGATGTGCATGCCCAGGTACAAATCAAAGCTGGTAAAGTCGCGCACGCGCACCCGCTTGGCCTTTAAGGACGAGAAGAGCGTGCGGGTCCCAAGCAAATTGCCCAGCCCCTCCTCGCATGAGTTTGCCACCACGTATACGTCGCGGTCCAGGCGCGGCCGCGCGCGCAAAAACCAGCGCGCCGCCATCAAAAGTCCAACTAAGTTGGCCGTGTCGTCGCCCACGCCGGGAGCATACATGCGCGTCTCGTCCTCATGAAACGGCAGCTCATCGGTGTCGTCAAACACCACATCGGTATGCGCCGAGAAGACCGAGCACTCGTCGTGGTTTTCGCCGGGCAACAGCAGCACGACGTTTTTGGCCTGGTCGATCCGCACGTTCCAGGGCGAGGCCCCCTGCGACAAAAGCCACTCGCGCACGGCCTCGGCGCGTTTCTCCTCGTGGTGGGAGGGGGCGGGGATCTTTGCCAGGCGGCGCAGGAGCTCAAGCTCCTCTTCTTTACACTCGCGGGCGTAGGCGCGCGCAAGCTCAACGGTCTTCTCGTCCAAGGCTCCTCCAGGCCGGGCAAAGGGTCGCGTGGGGCGCCCGGCAAATCTCTCGTTGCAGTTTAGCCCCTATCTGTTTCGGTTGCGTTTAGAAGCAAGATTTTGGTGGCGCCCGCCGCTTGCCGGTGATAGGGTGTAACCCATCGACAGAGGAGCGAGCACGAAGGGTCCTGGGCTAGCCGGCGGGCGATAATCCCAAGACGAGGCGAGGTTCGCCGAACTGCCGCAGTTGGGCGCAACGCGGCGGTGGGCTTAGGGGAAACACTCCTGGGACTGTCTGCGGGAATCCTCGCAGGGGCGCTGGCGTGCAGGTCTTGGGCGGCCGTATTTTGGTTTGCTCTTTTGCCCGCAATCTTGCGCTGCTGCACAAGTTTAGTGATCGGGCAAGGAGAAGAGCGCCATGCAAAAACGGCCCTTTGTGACAAAAGAGCAGCTAGAAGACATCTGCGCGACCCACCCCACGCCGTTTTATCTTTATGATGAGGCTCAGATTCGCGCTCGCGCGCGTGCCCTTAACGCGGCCTTTGCGTGGAACCCCGGCTTCAAGGAGTACTTTGCCGTCAAGGCCACGCCCAACCCCTGGGTCGTGAGCATCCTTGCCCAAGAGGGCTGCGGCTGCGACTGTGCCACGGCAACCGAGCTCACGCTGGCGGCCGCCTGCGGCGTGACCGGCCAAGACGTTATGCTTTCCAGCAACGACACCCCCGACGCCGATTACGTGCAGGCCGCCAAGATGGGCGCCATCATCAACCTGGACAGCCTTGACATGGTCGACTGCCTGGCGCGGGCCCTGGACGGCAAGCTGCCGCGCATGGTGTGCTGCCGCGTGAACCCGGGCGGCAACTTCACGGCCGCAAACACCATCATCGGCAGCCCTCAGGACGCCAAGTTTGGCATGACGGTGCCGCAGCTCATGGAGGCTTTTTCTCGCCTGCGCGAGCTGGGGGTCCAGGAATTTGGCATCCACGCCTTCTTGGCGAGCAACACCCAGACCGACGACTACTACCCAAGCCTGGCTCGTCAGCTCTTTGAGCTGTGCGTTCGCGCCAAGGACGAGCTGGGCGTGCGCGTGGTGCTGGTCGACCTCTCGGGCGGCATTGGCGTCGACTACCTGCCCGGCGACCCGGCGGCTGACATCGCGGCTATTGGCGAGGGCGTGCGGCAGGCCTACGAGGAGGTCTTGGTGCCCGCGGGCATGGGAGACGTGCGCCTGTGTTCCGAGCTGGGCCGTTGGATGCTGGCGCCGGCCGGCGCCCTGGTCACCCGTGTAATCCATCGCAAGGTCACCTATCACGACTACCTGGGCGTCGACGCCTGTGCGGCCAACCTTATGCGTCCGGCCATCTACGACGCCTACCACCACATCACCGTGATGGGTAAAGAAGACGAGCCTGTGGCCGGTAAGTACAACGTTGTAGGCCGCCTCTGTGAGAACAACGACCAGTTTGCCCACGACCGCGACCTGCCCGCCACCGACATCGGTGACCTGCTGTTTATTCACGACGCCGGGGCCCACGGCTTCTCGATGGGCTACAACTACAACGGCTCGTTGCGTTCGGCCGAGCTTTTGCTTTGCGAGGACGGTAGCGTCCAGCAGATTCGCCGCGCCGAGACCCAAGCCGATTACTTTGCCACGTTTGACCAGGACCCGCGCTTCTCGGCCCTGGCAAATAAGACCAGCTAGAAAGGTGCGCGACGCGCACGACACACGACAAGCTCAGCACGCAAAAGAGAAAGGACGCACCATGGACATGAACAACCTCACCGGATCGGTCGTGGCCCTTGTCACCCCGTTCAAGAAGGACGGCTCGGTTGACTTCGAGAAGCTCGAGGGCCTGGTCGACTTCCACCTGGCCAACAAGACCGACGGCATCCTGGTGCTGGGCACCACCGGCGAGTCCGCCACGATGACCGACAGCGAGGACCTCTCGGTTGCCGAGTGCGTGGTCCAGCGCGTGGCCGGCCGCGTGCCCGTCATTGGCGGCTCGGGCTCTAACTGCACCGGTGAGTCCCTGCGCAAGTCCCTTGAGCTGCAGAAGCTTGGCGTCGACGGTCTTCTCATCATTTCGCCCTACTACAACAAGTCCAACGAAGAGGGAATGTACCACCACCTGGCAGACGTCATGGACGTCGTCAACGTTCCATGCATTTTGTACAACATCCCTGGTCGCACGGGCTGCAAGATCAGCGTCAACAACGTGGAGCGCCTGTCCAAGCACCCCAACGCGTGGGGCATCAAGGAGGCCTCGGGCGACATTTCCTACGCCGCCTCGATCGCGCACTGCCTGTCCGACGAGTTCCGCATGATGAGTGGCAACGACGACATGATCGTGCCGTTGATGAGCCTGGGCGCCGTGGGCGTCATTAGCGTGTGGGCAGACGTGGCACCGGCCACCGTTCATGACATGTGCGAGAAGTTCCTGGCAGGCGACGTGGCGGGCGCGCGCAAGATCCAGATCGACAACCTGGAGCTTATCCACTCGCTGTTCTGTGAGGTCAATCCCATTCCCGTGAAGGCCGCGATGGCCAAGATGGGTCTCATCGACGAGTACTACCGCAAGCCGCTGTGGCCCATGGCCGACGGTACCCGCGAGCGCCTGTACGCCGCCATGGAGGGGGCTGGTCTTCTTGGTTAGCGTCATCCTGGTTGGCGCCGGCCGCATGGGCACCCTGATTCGCCAGACCCTGGAGGCCGACGGCGGTTTTGAGGTTGTGGGCACCTACGACGTGGCCAACGCCGCCGAGCTGGACGCCGCCGCGCCCGCCGCCGAGCTTGTCATCGACTTCTCTAACAAGGCGTCGCTGCCGCACGTCTTGGCCTACGTCGAGCGCACCGGAGCCGCCCTGGTGAGCGGCACTACCGGCTACACCCCCGATGAGCTGGCCCGCGTTAAGGCCCTTGGCGAGAAGACCCGCGTGATTTGGTCGGCCAACTACTCGCTGGGCGTGGCTGTACTGGCCCGCGTGACCCGCGAGGCCGCGGCGGCCCTGGCCGCCTGGGACGCCGAGATTGTCGAGACTCACCACAACCAGAAGGCCGACGCGCCCTCGGGCACGGCAAAGCTGTTGCTTGACGCGGTTGACCCGGCGGGGGAGTGCTCGGTGGCCTATGGCCGCGAGGGCATGGTGGGCGCGCGCGCGGCCCGCGAGGTGGGCATGCACTCGCTGCGTGGCGGAACCGTGGCCGGCACCCACGAGGTGCACTTCTTTGGCCCGGATGAAGAGATTTGCCTTACGCACCGCGCGACCAGCCGCCAGATCTTTGTGAACGGCGCCGTGGGTGCGGCCAAGCGCCTGCTGGCGCGCGACGAGCCCGGTTTCTACACGTTTGACCAGCTAATGTTTGAGAATTAACCCGTAAGGAGAACACCCACGCATGGACGCCCAGGAAATCATCAATTACATCGCTACCGCCCCTAAGAAGACCCCGGTCAAGATCTATCTCAAGCTTGCGGAGGGCGCCCAGATAGACCTGTCCGCCGCCGACCACGTTTTTGGCGAGGGCACCGATAAGGTCGTCTTTGGCGACTACGCCAAGCTCGGCCCCGTGTTTGAGGCGGCCGGCGACGCCGTAGCCGACGTCGTTATCGAGAACGACGGCCGCAACACCGGCGTGCCTATGCTCAACAAGCTGGGAATCAACGCTCGCATCGAGCCGGGTGCCATCATTCGCGAGAAGGTCGAGATCGGCGACAACGCGGTCATCATGATGGGCGCCGTGATCAACATTGGCTCGGTCATTGGCGAGGGCACCATGATCGACATGGGCGCTGTCCTGGGCGGCCGCGCGACCGTGGGCAAGCACTGCCACATTGGCGCCGGTACCGTTTTGGCCGGCGTGGTTGAGCCGGCCAGCGCCACCCCCGTCATCATCGAGGACGACGTCCTTATCGGTGCGAACGCCGTGGTTCTCGAGGGCGTGCGCGTGGGCAAGGGGGCCGTTGTGGCCGCCGGCGCCGTGTGCGTCGAGGATGTGGCGCCCGGCACCGTCGTGGCCGGCATCCCCGCACGCGTCATCAAGCAGGCCAGTGAGGTCGCCGAGGGCAAGGTTGCCCTGGTAGACGCCCTGCGCGGCCTGTAGGGGTTCGCGGGCGCGACGCCAGCGCGGTCGCAAGTTCGCGCGGTGCGGCGGGGCCCTGTTGGCAATCCGGCTGACTCATCCCGGATTAAATCTCAACTTGGCGAGTAGACATGCAATCGCCGGCGTCTGCCAACTGGGCAAACGCCGGCGATCTCTCTTTGGCTACTCAAGGAATCCGATTTTAGTCCGGGATGAGTCAGGCGGATTAATCCTGGCCCCCGCTAAACCGCCCTACCGCATTGCCCCCAGGTGGAAAAGGCTGGGTTTTGAGGTGCGCTCTTGGGTCGCCCGGTCCACGGCGATAAGGCCAAAGGTCTTGCTAAAGCCGTGCTGCCACTCCCAGTTGTCCAAAAGGCTCCAGTAGAAGTAGCCGCGCACGGGCAGGCCGTCGGCCAGGCAGCGGTGCACGCCGGCAATGGCCGCGTCGATGAACTCGCAGCGACGCTCGTCGTCGCTGGTCGCGATGCCGTTCTCGGTGACGTACAGGTCGCCGCTAAATCCCGCCGCCACCTTGCGAATCACGTGCTCAAGCGCCTGCGGGTAGTACTCGTAGCCGGCTTGCGTGACCTCGGCGCCCTCGGGAACGGGCAGGTCACCCTCGGGGCCGGCGATGGCACGCGCGTAGTTTTGCACGCCCAGGAAATCGTCGCCGGCAAGGGTGGGCAGGTAATGGGTGAACTCCTCGTCCCACTCGGCCGCGGCCACCTGCTCGCCGCCCGGAATCCACTGGATGTCGTGGAGGGACAGCGTCAGGCCAACCTTGGCCTGCGGCGCCGCGGCGCGAATGGCCTCGCGGGCCGCCTGGTGCGCACGCATGACGATAGCGTCGCCGGCCTCTGTGCGGGCCGACTGGAAGACGTGCGGGTCGGGCGTTCCAAAGACCTGCTGGTACTCTGCGGCCTGAAGCTTTTGCTGCTCCATCATCTGCTGCAGGTTGATGCCCATCTGCACGTTGTTGTCCAGGTTATCGCTGCCGCCCTGGTCCTTCGCCGCCGCGGTCTTCTGCGCAGCGAGACGCGCCATCATCTCGTAGCGCTTCATAAGGCGCGCGATCTGCGTGCCCATGTTGGCCTCGTTGATTGTGCAAACAAGCCCCAGGTCATCGGCCAATGCCTCGGCCACGTGGCCGGCGTAGCGCGCAAAGTCGTCGACAGTGCTTTGGACCTCCCAGCCGCCCTTCTTGATTAACCAAACGGGAGAAGTGAAGTGCTGCAGCGTGACCATGGGAGTAAGGCCAAGCTCGCGGCAGGTGCGGATCATCTGGCGGTAGTGCTCGATCTCCCCCTCGTCAAAGACGCCTTCCTCGGGCTCGACGCGCGACCACTCGATGCTAAAGCGGTACGCGTTGAGGCCGGCTTCGGCAGCGCGGCACAGGTCTTCCTTGTAGCGGTGGTAGTGATCACACGCGTCGCCCGAGAGGTCGTTGTAGGTCGAGTGCTCGATGTGCTCCATCGCCCACACGTCGCACTTATCGTTTTGGCCCTCGACCTGCTGGCCCGCGGTTGCCGCGCCCAGAAGAAAATCGTTAGGAAGCTTGTTCATGATAGGTTCCTTATCTATCGTTGGTTGCTTGCGTTAGTTACCTGCGATCTCGTAGGCAAAGTGATGCGTTCCGGCTTCGACCTCGTGCGTTTCTCCGTTGGGGAGAACAACGCGGCTGGCCACGGGCACCTCGATGTCAAAGCTGGCCTGCCCGCCCTCGACCCGCCAGGCAGACGCGATCTTGCCGGCGCGCGAGACGTACGACCCTTCCGCGTGCCCCAGCCGCGCGTCGACGTGCGGCTGCACCAGGACCTTTGTAAACCCGGGTGCCTCCGGTTGGATCCCCAGCACGTAGCGGTACAAGAACTCGCCCACCGAGCCAAACGCGTAGTGGTTAAACGACACCATGTTGTCACCGCCCTTGGTGGTGCTGTCCTCGTTGACCGAGCCGTCGGGGCGAAGCGCGTCCCAGCGCTCCCAGATGGTGGTGGCGCCGCGGTCAACCTCATACATCCAGCCGGGACACTCGGGCTGAAGCAGCAGGTCAAAGGCTAGGCGTTCTTCTCCGCCCTCGACCAAAAGGGGCAAGAGGTGCTGCGTGGAGAAGAACCCGGTCTGCATGCCCTCGCGACGGATCTTCTCGACTAGGCAAGAAAAGAGGGCGCGCCATAGCTCGGCGTGCTCGCCTTCGCGCGATATGACCAAGGCCAGCGCCATAATGTAGGCGCCCTGGTAGTCCTCGGCCAGGCGCGGCGCTTCGCGACCAAAAAGCCCGCGGGTCACGTACTTCTTGATGTAGGCCGCCCGCACCTGCTCAAGCTCGGCCGCATAGTGAGCAGCGTCGCCGGAGTGCCCCAAAAGCCCTGCCGCCCTCACAAGGATGCGCAGGTCATTGACGAGAAACGCATTGGAGACGGGGCCGTTGTGCATGGCCATGTACTTGACGTCGCGGCCCAGGGTGAGCCAGTCGCCCAGGTTGGGCGCGCACCACAGGTGCTTCTTGCCCGCGCGGGACAGCTCGCAGTCGACAAAGCGCCTCATGCAGTCATACTGCTCGGCTACGGCGTCCAGACACCCAAACTGGTCGTACAAAAGCTCGGGCACGATGGTGCAGGCGTTGCCCCAGCCCTGCATGGTCACAAAGCCAATGCCGGTGGGGCCCACGGCGGGAACGGTCGCGGGCACGTAGCCCTCGGAGTTGTCCTTTTGGCTGGCGCGCATATCGGCGCAGAACTTGCGCAGGAAGGCCTGGGTATCAAAGTTGTAAGCGCCGGTGCGCGCAAAGACGTGGCCGTCGCCGGTGTAGCCCTGGCGCTCATCTCGCTGCGGGCAGTCGGTGGGAATCTCGACGTAGTTGCTGCGCTGGCCCCAGACCTGGTTGAGGTAAAGGCGCGTGACGCCGGCGTGCCCGCAGGTAAAGTGGCCCGTGCGATCCATCTGCGTGTGCACGGGGCGAGCGGTAAGAAGCCCTTCTTGCCAGGGACAGCCGGATATCTCGACGTAGCGAAAGCCCATGTAAGAGAAGGTGACGTGCCAAGGGCGGGCGCTCGTGCCCTTGTGGTAGTCGACCTGGGCCTTGGCGCGGCGCAGGTTGGTGGTGTACAGGTCGCCCGTGGGCGTCAAGATCTCGCCGTGGCGCAGGTGGATGTGGTCGCTCGCCATGAGGGAAGGGTCGATAACCACGACACCCGCCATGTTCTGTCCAAAGTCGACGATGGTCGTGCCGTCAGGCCGCGCGGTCACGGCGACGGGCGAGATGGTCTCGTGCAACGTTGTACGTATGGGCGAGGCGGCCAGAAGCTCTGGCAGCTTCCCCGCGTAGGCCACGGGCTGGATGACCGCAGGCGCCGTCGCACGTCCGGCCGAGCCCGGTGCCCAGAAGACCTCACCGTCGTAGAGACTGGCTGCGTCCCAGGCAGACTCGATGGCGCGCACCCCGGAATCGGCCGAGGTCAGCCGCAGGCTCGACCCATCGGTCTTCTCGACGTCCAGCACCCACGAGACGGCCGGGCACTCGCCGTACATCTGCGTCTTGTTCTCGCAGGTAAACCGGCCGCAGTACCAGCCCTGGCCCAGGGCGACGCGCAGCGTGTGCGCGCCGGGGGCGGCTAGGGCGGCCGTCACATCGAAGGCCTGGTAGTGCAGCTCGTGGGGGTAGTAGGTGAAGCCGGGGGCGAGAAACGCGTCGCTTGCCGCCTCGCCGTCGATGGTGGCGTGGGCCACGCCTAAGGCCGTGAGGGTGAGGGTCGCCTTGCGCACGGCCGCGCCCTTCTCGCCGCAGCCCGTCGCGTCAACGTCGATGACCTGCTCAAACACCTCGACCGTGCCCTCGACAAACTCGCGCTGCACCTCGATGAAGGCGGCTCGCAGCGCGTCCTCGATCGTGCTCGTTTGCGTCAAAGTCCTCACCTCCTACGGCTTCTCGATCTTCTGCAGCGCGTCGTTGAGTTGCTTAATGGTCTGCGGGTCGGCCGCGCCCGCCTGGGTAAGCAAGCTCTCCAGGCTCGAGCGCTCCATGATCTGGCGGATCGCCGGGTTGTCCATGGCCTGGCTCGCCACGTCACCGCCGTAGCGCTCGGCCGCCGCTTTCATCATGCGGCCCACGATGACGCCCGCCACGGGATGGGCCTGCAGCTCGCCGATGGTGTCCTTGACCGAGAAGAACGCCGGGTCGATGACAATGTCGTCAAACCAGTTGACCACTTCCTCGTCGCTTTGCAGGGTATAGGCCGGGTCTGCCTGGGCCACGCGCTCGACCTCGATGGTGTCGCTCAGCTGCCCCGCACGGGCGCAAATCGTGTGGCGCCCGGTCAACGCGACCTTAAACCTAAAGACGCGCCCGGCGTCGCTGCTGCCGGCAAGCTTGTCGTCGACATACAGCTCTACCTGCGGTTGGTTTGAATACACCACGACGTCGGTCACGTCCTCGGCGCGGTGGGCGTAGCGGCGACCGCACACGTGGACAAATGGCTCTTTGGACCAAAAAGCGCGGTAGAGGTAAAACGCGTCCTTGCGCACCTTGCGGTCGATCGTGACCAGGCCTTTTTGGTTCTTGCCATCGTTTCCACCGCCGTTGCGGCCGTCCGCGCCAAAGTCAAACATGTTCCAAACAAACGAGCACCACATCCAGGGGCGGGCCTCCAGCATGCGCAAAATATGCTCGTGGTAGAGGCACTGGTACTGCTCGCTGTAGTCGCCGCGCGCAGGCACGGCCGCCTGGAACTGCGGGTTGCAGTCGGCACCGTACTCGGTAAGACCCATGGCCTCGTTGGGATAGGCGGCGTGCCAAGCGTCAAAGAACTCGTCGTTTTGCTCAAGTTCTCCCACGTACCAGCCGTAATACAGGTTGTAGGCGTTGACGTCTGCCAGGTGGGCAATGGGGCTTGCCGTGTCCAACATAAAGACGTGCGCGTTGGCGGTGGGGCGCGAGGGGTCAAGCTCGTGAGCCAGGTCGTTTAGGCTGTTCAAGGTGGCGAGAAGGGCGTCGTCGATGGCACTGGCCGTCGTGATCTCGTTAGAGAGCGCCCAGCAATAGACGCTCGCATGGTTGCGGTTCTGCTCGATCAGCTCGCGCATCTGCAAGAGGGCGTTGGCGTCGCCGCTGTCCAGGCGCATGGTGATCACCGGGACCTCGGCCCAGCAAACAATGCCCTGCTCATCGCACAGATCGTAGAAGTCCTGGGCGTGCTGATAGTGGGCCAGGCGCACGGCATTGGCGCCCATCTCGCGGATAAGGGCCATGTCCTCGCGGTGCATCGCAGGCGTCAACGCGCTGCCCACGCCTGCGCGGTCCTGGTGCCGCGAGACGCCGCGCAGCGGGTAGGGGCGGCCGTTAAGGAAGAAACCCTCGCTTGTGGCCTGCATGACGCGGCAGCCAAAGCGGATGGTCTTCTCGTCGCCAGATGCCAGGCGTGCGCACAGCGTGTACAGGTAGGGGTCGTCCAGGCCGTCCCACAGGTGGACATCGGCGAGAAGAACCTGTGCGCGGGCGCAGCTATCTGCGTCAACCGGTGCCTCGACGCGTTGGCCTGCGACTTCGAAGGTCACAACCTCGCCTGCGGCCGCGTCTTCGACCCAGGCCTCAAGCTCGACCGTGGCCGTGCGGGCCGTCAGGTCGACGGTGGGCGTGGCGTAGAGTCCGGGCCCACCGTCGCGCCCCAGGGCAAAGTGGGTGCGCGGCACCACGACGACGCGCACTGGACGGTAAAGCCCGCCGTAGAAGGTGAAATCGGCCGTCTGGGGGTAGACCGTCTGGCTTACCGAGTTGTCCACAACAACGGCCAGGCGTGTCTCGTCGCCCGCCGGGTCGCCCGCTGCGCCTCCGGCCTGCTCGCCCGCCGCGCCGGCAACCGCCCCGGTGATGTTCACGCGAAAGGTAGAGTATCCGCCTTCGTGCCGCGCGACCTGCGTCCCATTGACGTAGACGTCTGCCACCTGCGAGGCGCCCTCGAACTCAAGCCAGGCCTCCTCGCCGGCCTCAAGGCCCAGCGCCGGCAGCACGGTCTCGTACGTCGCCTGTCCGCGCCAGTAATCCCCGCCGCCGTCCTGGCCGTCCACGGCGTTCCAGGTGTGGGGAAGCATGACCTTCTCGGCGCCTGCGCCCTCGCGGGAGAAGTCCCAGGGGCCGGTAAGCTCAATCGTTCTTCTCATCGCCTAGGCCTCCTTTGCGCTGTGCAGGGCGGCCTTCTTGGCCGCGATGTCCTTTTGGACCTCGACCATGCGAGTGCGGCCCAGGTCATAGTGCTTCATGGCAAACAGGCCTATCAGCCAGCCCAGCACGGGCAGGCCAAAGTAGAGGAACAGCCCCATTGCCTTAAGGGCGGGCGTCGAGGGGTCGGTGGGCTGCGGGGTGGTGGACGCATAGCCCACAAAAGAGATGCACACGGCCGCGATGGTGCTTCCCAAAGAAGAAATCACCTGGTCAATGACGTTGTATGTGGCGTTGACCACGGCAGGCAGGTACTTGCCCGAGCGCGAAAGCTCGTAATCGATGACGTCCGAGCGCATGGCGTTGTCGGCCGTGGTGATGCACATCTTAAGGCCGTTGATGATAAGGATGAGGATAAAGAACACAATCATCTGGACCGAGAAACTCGCGATTGTGGTCATGTCGATGGCGGCGCAGAAGATGACCATGATCACTGTGGCGGCTATGCCTGCGAGCATGGCAAAGACGGCGATTTTCTTGCTGCCAACCTTGCCGCAGAACTTACCTGCGATGATTGCAAAAATGATGGACGGCAGCATAGCCACGATGCTGATCATGGTGCCGTACTGGATGTTGCCGATCAAGATGCCAAAGACCACGGTGGTCACGATGGCCTGGCTCATGGTCTGCTGCGAGAGCTTGGACGAGACGCAGTGCAGGACATACATCTGGAACGGTCGGTTGGCCTTGATAAGGCGCCACATGTCGGCGAGCGTGACCCCGGCGTCGTCGCCCGCGGCGCTCACGTTCTCGAAGTTCTGGGGCTTGTCGGCCTCGGAGATGCCAATGCAGGTCAAGACGAGAAACACCAACGAGACGGGCACGATGATGAGCGCCGTGGCCGAGAGCATCTGCGCGGTGTACTCGTTACCAAAGCGCGGCAGCACCAGCATCACGATAAGGGCCGAGAGAACCGTGGGCACCAGGTAGGCGTAGACGGTGCCCCACACGCCCACCATCGGGCGCTGCTGAGGATCGTTGGTGATGACGGCAGCGGCCATGTTGCCTGCGATGTCGCAGGTAGATGCACCAATGATGTAAAGGCAATAGAGAACAACAAAGAGAACCGGCCCGTGGCCCGCGTCGCTGAGCCAGACAAAGAGCAGCAACACGGCCAAGGTGCGAAGGGCCCAGCCCGCGACCATGAAGATGCGCAGTTTGCCGTGCTTGGTGTTCACGCGGTCCATGAGAAGGGCCAAGAACGGGTCGATGACGCCGTCAAACAGGCGCGTCACCGTGAGGATGACGCCCGCAGCGGCAAGGGCGATGCCGTAGCCCGCGTTGGCGAGGTAGCTCATATAGCCAATGAGCGTGTAGAACGTCATCGAGAGCGAGTTGGACATCATCGTCATGGCGATCTGCCATGTCTTTGCCCGGCGGTACTCCACGCCGTCGGTTTGTGACGCGGTTTGCTTGGGTCGCACGGTTTCCTCCTTCTTCTGGCGCCCGGGCGGGCGCGCTTACTGTCTGCCTCCCATCGTGCGATTTGAAAGGCAGCGGAGTAAGGCGGCAAAACGCCTTAGATTCAAGGGTACAACCAGACGATTCGTAGGGGTTCGTTCGACCGTTTGCGGGCCGGGCGGGGCCGTTCGCCGGGGTTGGCGCGAGGCCTTGCGCGGCGGGTGCGTAGAGTTGCGGCAGGAAAGGCCAGGCGCAGGCGGCGAGAAGGCCGGCCGGGCGCAGCCGCCGCGCCGCCCACGATGGCCGCGGTCGGTCGCGCGTGCCCGGTTTTGCCGTCAAGAGAGGAGAAGAACGTGCTGCTCAACGCCGACATTCTGTATGATCGCCTGCACGCCGAGCTGGGCGCGAGCGCCCGCGGGTCCATGACGGACAAGCTTTTGCTCAAACGGCCGCTTGCCGTGGAGGGCAGCGCCGTCGAGCTAGCCGACAACCAGCTCTACGTGTGCCAGGGCCGCCAGCTGCCGCGCTACCCGCGCATCGGGCGCGGGGTGGTGCTGGTTGTGGTGGGACGCGGCTCGCTATTGTCGTGGTACGAGGACCGCTGCCGCGTGATATTGGTGCCCGATGAGGCCGATTTCTTCCAGGCGTTCAACGTCTGCCAGCGCCTGTTTGACCAGATGGACGAGTGGGAGCGCGCCCTTCTCGCCGCCCAAGCGGCCGAGCAGCCGATCCAGGTCATGGCCGATGACTCGCGTGCGATCTTTGGTAACCAGCTGGTGGTTATTGACGAGTCGTTTAGGTTTCTTGCCCGCACCGACCCGGCAGACGACCGCACGAGCATGACGCTAGACACTATCCAGCGCTATGGCGATGTCCGTGAGCTGGCCGTATTGAGTGAGGAACCCTTTGTCCTGCGTCACGAAGGCAACGAGTCTCTCTCGGTCAATCTGGTGGACGCGGGCCGCTTCCTGGGCTGCATCTTTGTGCTTTATGGCCAGACGGGCGTGCCGGCGGGCGCCGCGGCCCTTCTTGGCTACCTGGCGCATGCGGTCAAGGACGCCCTGCTCAAGGGGGCAAGGCCTTTTGAGACCGACGCCGACCTGCGGCGCTGGGCTCTGCGTGGCCTTGTGGACGAGCGGCCCCTTGACCAGCGCGAGCGCGACTTGCTCGAAGCAGGCTGCGGCGTGGCGCACGCGTGCGTGTGCCTGGGGCTCAGTAGGTTTTGCGGGCGGTTGCCGGTGAGTTACCTGGTGGCCCGCGTAGAGCGGGCGCTGCCCAACTGCTCGGCTTTTGAGGCCGATGACGGGGTGCTGGTGGCGTTTGCCTGCGCAGGTGGCTCGGCGGGCGGGTCGGAAGAGTCGCTTGCGCCCGACGTCTTGGCCGAGCTGCTGCTTCCCGTGCTGGCAAGCGCCAAGATGAGCTGCGGCATGTCCGAGGTTTTCTACGACCCGTTTGCCGCGCGCATGTACTTTTTGCAGGCCAGGGACGCGCTTAACATCGGCCACGCGTTTGATTCAGGCAGCGTGATCCACCGCTTTGGCGATATCGCCCTGGCAGATGTTTTGCGCCGCGCTTTTGGTGAGCTGCCGGTCGAGGCTTTTATGGGCGAGGGCCTGCGCCGCTTGGCAGATCACGACGCGTCTTCTCGCACGAGCTACCTGGCCACGCTGGCGGTTTTTCTCGACTGCAACATGAGTCCCACGGCGGCTGCCCGGGCTCTGGGCGTGCACCGCAGCACGTTGGTCGAGCGGCTAGAGAGGATCTTCTCGCTGCTTGGGAGCGACCTTACCAACCCTGACGAGCGACTTTTGGCGCAGATTGTGCTGCGGTCGCTGCGCTTTCGCGGCGAGTTTCCGCAGGGGGACGATTTGGCGGGGGATGGGGAGTAGCTGCCATACAGAATGTAGGGGGTTTGGAGTGGCCCAATCCTGCGTTCGCCGAATATGCGCGCGCCGCTCGGCCGGCGGGGTCAGACTCTTTGGAGAAGACCGCGAGAGAAGGGGCTTCTCATGGCCAAGATATCCATCCAACAGATCATGCTTGGGACCGTCACGGGAAACGAGGCGGCGGCCGCGACTTCGCTTGCGCGCCTGGCGGCGGCCGGGTTCCAAGAGATCGAGCTCAACAACTTCCAGATCACGCCGACGCCGTTTTTGGTGCGCGCGCTAACTCGCGCGGCCGGGATGCCCACGGGGCGCGGCGGCAAGCTCGATTGGGCACGGCTGGTGCGCGAGGCGGGCCTGGGCGTGACGGCGCTGCACATTGACCTGGGGTCTTTGAAGAACGACCCCGCTGCGGTGGCCGCGCGCTGCCATGAGCTTGGGTGCCGCTATGCCGTGATCACCGGCATGTACCGGTTTGACTACTCGGATGCCCAGGCCGTCCGTGGGCTTGCGGCCGACCTCAACGATTGCGGCCAGAAGCTGGCGGGCGAGGGCATCTGCCTTCTTTACCACAACCACAACTGCGAGCTTTTGCAGGTAGAGGCACAGGTGCGCGCCTTTGACGTTCTTCTCGACGCCTGTGACGAACGGTTTGTGAACTTCGAGCTGGACACCTACTGGCCAAGCGAGGCGGGTGCCGACGTGCTGGCGATGATGCGCCAGCTGGGCAGCCGCATGAAGCTGTGGCACGTGGCCGACCGGGGGACTCGCCCTGCCGGGCCCAGCATGACGCCCATCTTGAAGTCCGATTCTGTCGAGCTAGGGAGCGGCAATATCCCGCTGGATGCCCTTTGCGAGCAGGCCTTGTCTGTGGGCGTCGACGCTGTTGTGCTGGAAAGCCACCGCAACTGGGTGGATAAGTCGCCGCTTTCCAGTGCCGAGGCCTCTGCCCGCTGGCTGTGCGATCGCGTGCGTTAGGTCTTGACGCCATTCGGCAACACAAAAGACGCGCTGCGCGACCTTGGATCCAGGTCGCGCCGCGCGCTTTTTTTGTTGCTTGATGGCAAATGACGTGAGTCTGCGGGGCGTGCCCGGCTAACGCTTGAGGGGGTTGGCACCGGAGGTTTCGTACTCTGCTTCTGTGACTTCCTTCCAGCCGCCGGCGCTCAGGTTGGGCTTCAGCCGCTTTTCGTAGTACCAAGAAGCGTCGCAGGACTTGCAACTAAACGTGATGCTCCAAAACCCTGCGCTCACGGCACGGCCGCAGTTGGGGCAGACGTATTTCTCGTTGCAACCCAGATCGCCTGTCCACAAGTAGTACCTGTTGGAAGCCTGGTCGTGGTACTTTTCGTACCCGGCGCTGACCTGGGCGAGGTTCTCGTCTGAGAGGGCTACTGCAGAGCTGTTCTTTTTGGTGATCATGTTTGCCTCCTTTGGTGGTGCGTTTGTGTGCGAGGCGGATCGGGCTATAGGCATCTGTTGCTTTTCTCTGCAGCTTAAATCCTAGCGCTTTGCAGCGCTGTGTTTTACTTGAACAAGAAGATTGGACACGGTGATTATTTAGGGCGCTATCTGCGGTTTGTTGATAAGGGCCGCGCCGGGGCGGGGTATGCTTGCAAGGTAGATGCCCGTCGCAGCCCAGGTTTTGGGTTGCACTGCGGGCGGTGCGAGGTCCTGGTTTTGGAGGTGCACGGGTTTGGCAGGCATTTGCGACTACCTTGAGTGGAGAGGCGACCTCACGCTGGCCGAGCGGTCGTTTAACGACGTCGACAACGTCATTATGGCTAGCCTCTCGTACCTGGACCTCACCGGCATTGCGCCCGGTCCGGGGCAGGGAACCCGCACCTTGCGTGCCTGCCTGGATGATCTTCTCGCCAAGGCGGGCGACGACCTTTCGCCGTACGTACGCTCGCTTGCCACTATTGACCTGCGCTTTGTTCGGGTGCTTGCGGCCTCGGCGCGCTTTGGTGGCGCGGCCGTGCGCGACTACGTGGACGAGGTCGACGCCGATAAGGTATTGCAGTTCGCGGCGCTGACGGTCGATTTGGACGACGGTAACTCGCTGGTGTCTTTTCGCGGCACCGACTCTACCTTGGTGGGCTGGCAAGAGGACTTTATGCTGAGCTTCACGGTCATGGAGTCGCAGCTAGAGGCCGTAAAGTACCTGCAGACCGAGCTTGAGGTGGCGGCCGCCGACGGTAACCACGTGCTTGTTTGCGGCCACTCCAAGGGCGGTGTGCTGGCGACGTATGCCGCGGTGAGCGTACCCGCCGAGCTGCGCGACGTTATTGCGCACGTGTGGAGCGACGACGGCCCCTGCATGGACGCCGAGGTTGTGGCCGCCCGCCCGCACGACGTCTTTGGCGACCGGCTTACTCATGTGGTTCCGGCCTATGACGTGGTGGGGATGCTCTTTGACGACGGGCGACCGCGCCTGGTGGTGTCTAGCTCGGCCGAGGGCGCGCTGCAGCACGACCCCATGACCTGGCAGTGTACGGTCGAGGGTTTGGTGCAGGCAGAGGGTCTTGACCCCGAGGCCATGCGTCTTGACCAGGCGATTCACGCCTGGGTCGATCAAATTCCACTTGACGAGCGTGCCCGCTTTACCCAGGAGTTCTTTGAGGTCCTGCAGGCCGGCGGTGCCACCACTCTGGATGAGGTTACCGGCAGCGTGGGCGGCGCGCAGAAGGTGCTAACGGCCTTGTCTGATGCCGACCAGCGGACAAAAGACCTGGTAGGAGCATTGTTTGCCGGTGTTGTGAGCGCACAGGTGAGTTCTGCCTACCAGCGTTGGAGCGCAGGCCTTGCCGAGGCAGCCAGTGCCGCCGCCGAGGCCGCCACGGCCTCCATCGGCGACCTTCTCGGCCGCTCTGACGGCTAGGCCAGGGGCCGGCAGCAAAATACCCTGCATCCGATGCCGTTTTTCGCTTCGAAAATGGCATCGGATGCAGGGTTTGTCAAAACGTGCCTACTGCGAGCCTACTTCAGGGGGCTCTTGGCTGGGGAGACGGGGTCGGTACCCCATCCGGCATTGGCACCGCCCGGGCCGTCGTCGCCCCAATCGTCGCCGACACCGCCGCTCTCCCAGTCGAAGTCCGCGCCGCCCAGGCCGTCGTTGGTGTCGGTCTTGGCAGTGCCGCCGGCGACTAGCTCGATGTCCTGCTCGCTCAGTTGCTCGACGCCCATCTTGTTCTTCTCGGTCATTTGCGGGTCCTTTCTATCTATTGAACGCGTTTCTATGCCCATCGCGTCCTACCAGTCGCAAGACGCTCCGTAGTCGGTAAGCTGATCGTAGTCAAACTCATGGTTGCAATTCCTGCACCAGTAGCGCTCCAGCTCTGCGATACCAAAAATGGCCGGAACATACCAGATATTGTTACTGTTGCACTTGGGGCAGTGGACCGGGTAATCCGGGTCGGTGTAGCTCTTGTATTCGTTGGCATCTTGACGGGCAGGAGGTTGGAAAAGGCCGCCACTGACCTCGCTGATCTGATCGCTTTGCAAAGGGTGCTTCTCGTTGGGCATGTTTGTCAGCCTCCTTTGTGCGACACGGGACTTACGGTTCTTCGACGAGCTCTTTCTTCTTCCAATTCTTTTGGCACTTGCGACAAATGTACTTGTCGGGCTCGTGGAAGTTGAAGATGTGCTTCGCGCGTCCCTCTATCACGGGACCATGGCAGATGGGGCAGACGAGCCTTGCCCAGCTGACGGTCGCGCCGCCGCCCTCGTCGCCACCGGTGACCTGCTCGATTTCTTGGTCGTTGAGCTGCTGCTTGTTCTTCTCGGTCATGTTAGTCGGCCCCCTTTTGTGAGCTGTGCCTTGGTGGGGCAGCTGCGCCCCGGCTGACAAGAAGAAAATACCACCGGGGGAAGGCCGCCGACGCACGATTTCCTTATCGAGACACGATGTTCAGCGTTCGCGCGTCCTTCTTTCGCTGACGGGCCCAAAATCGTTGATAAAGCGCTTCAATTTGCCGGCAATCAACGGTTTTGGGCCCGTCGACGAGAAGGGTCGCGCAGGACGGCGGGCGGCTTACGCCAGGTATCGGTCGCGGATCGCGGCGAGGGCAGTGGGGGCTAGGTGGTATTCGGAGCGGAGGAAGGACTCGCGCTCGGGGCCTTCGGGGGCCATGGCGGCAAGAACGGCGCGCAGGTGAGGCTCGTGGACGCTGTTTGCGTAGCGCCACATCTGGGCGTCGCTCAGGTACGGCGGCAGCGGATCCGGCGGGTTGCCAATCAGCTCGTCGCGGTAGCGGTTGGTGAGAAGGAAGTTCTCCACGATGGCCTCGTCGGGCACGCCTAGAATCGTGAGGATGAGCGCCGCAGCAATACCGGTGCGGTCTTTACCTGCGCTGCAGTGGAAGTAAAGAGGCGTGTCGCCTGCCGCCAGGTGCTCGACCAAGGCGTGCAGGGCGGGGTTATCTCGCACCATCGTGAGATAGAGCGTAAGCATGATGTCCTCGGCGCCGCCAACGCTTTCCATACGACCGATCGCGGCAGGGGAGAAGTCCATCTCGGCACCGCTTGGCTCGTACATGCCGGCGACGCGCTGGTAGACGGCGCCGGCTGGAACGTATTCCGGGTGCTCGGCGGCCTCCGAAGCCGCGCGCAGGTCAAGCACACAGCGCAGGTCTAGGCTGTCGACTGCGGCCTGCTCTTCGTTCGTTAGGCCTTCGAGCGTGGAGCCCCGGTACAGCAGCCCGTGCTTTATATGCCGTCCGTCGCGGGCCTGGATGCCGCCAAGCTCGCGAATGTTCCTAACTGCGGGAAGCCCGGGTACGTATCCGGGCAATGTCTTGTCTTCACTCATGTTGTCGTAATCCCTTTCTGTCAATTTCCGTGTCTGCGTCGGTCTGCCCGCCTCAAAGCGCCCGCGCCCACTCGTTCGCAAGACCCGCCCAGCTGGCGTTATGCGGGTTGACGTGCTCGCCGTGCGCCGAAGTCGTGTGGTCGCACAACCCGCTGCCGTGCTGGCCCTCGCGATAAATGTGCAGCT
>CAVEMP010000189.1:0-3873 GCA_963616835.1 uncultured Oscillospiraceae bacterium
GCGTCCTGCTCGACGAGCGCCGCCGCGAGTCGCGCATCTCGCTGTACGGCGTGCCGATCGTGCGCTTCACCCTTGCTCAGGCCCTGCGCGACTGGGAATTCGAGCTGCTTCTGGACTCCTACGGCGTCCCACGGGCGGCTTAGGGCAGACGCGCGTAAATCCCCCGCTTTTTCGGTCAGTTTTGCGACGAATTTTGACCGAAAGAGCGGGGGATTTTTGCGTCGCGGCGCAAAACGCGTCGCCCCAAACAAATCTTGCTCAATCCGGCGTTCCAGCCGGTTAATGCCCGTCTTCTGCCGTTCGGGTGAATCCGAGGGGGGGGAGGACGGTCCTGGGCTTCAGCTGAGATATTATGTTATGTGGTGTCTTCAGGTCATCTTCATAAGACTGCCTTTGGGCGCGTCCCACAAAAGGCTTGAGACATCAAAAAACGCACGTAGACGCATCAATACGCCCACGAAAACGAAAGGCCAGGCAATGCTAGGAAAGAAGCTAGGCTGTCTATTTGCCGCCGCGCTTATGGTGACAACAACGGTTCCCGTAGCCGCATTTGCATCTACCTCCTCCCTCACGAGTGACGCACAAAGCGCTCTTGCCACCTCGTACACCTACGAGAACAACGGGTATGTGCTTGAGAAGGTCTCTCACGCCGACTCGTCGGCTGGCGAGACGGACGGATTCGTTGATTACTACGAGTACACAGACCCCAATGGCACTATTTGCACCGGGGTGACCGAGCACATTTATGTCGATGGCGGCAGTGCTCAGGACACCGCGGCCGAGCTCGAGGTTATCAAGGGCCGCCTCGAGGCAAAGTACCCCAATGCGTCCGATACCGAGATTGATCGCATGGTCTCTGAGGCCGGCGCAAGCCTGGACGGCGACGCTTGCCAGTCGTACGCCTTCTCTGCCCTTGGCTACGGTGACTGGGTTTACATTGGCACCATGTACGGCGGCACGGGCATTAACAAGAAAAACGCCAAGACAATGCTTCAGTCCATGGGCCTTTTGAAGGACGAGTCCACTGATGCTGATGCCGCCGAGTACAACCAAAAGATGGTGGACAGCGTTGTTGGTCTTCTCTACGGTGACAACTACTACACCGAGCACCCGGTTGCTACCCAGGGCATACTTTTTAAGATGAACGTAAAGACCGGCGAGACCAAAATCATCATGGCCGGTTCGGTCAATGGTTATCAGGTCACCTTGCGTAACGCGGTTGAGTACAACGGCCGTTTTTACTTTATTGGCACCCAGGTTGGTACCGAGAACGTTGCTGACGCCGCAACGGGCATCCCTTCTATTTTTGAGGTCAACCCCGAGGATGACTCCTTCCGCACGGTGTATCAGGCCGTGACCATGGACGAATACAGGGCCATGCAGTCCGCCTACGTCTTCCCGATCCCCCGTGCCCTCACGGTTTACCAGGGCTCGCTAATTGCCTCCGTCACGCAGATGGATGGCGCCCACATCATCTCTTACACGCCGGATGCCGACGACTTCAATGAGGACGGCAGCTTCAAGGGCATCAACGTCGACGGCGACTCTGCGCTGCGCAACCCGGAGTTCACCGAGATCGCCGAGCAGAGCAAGGAGCTTCTCAACTACCCCGCCTACCACATGTACGACGCAAACTACGGTGGCACGGTCTATCAGATGATCGAGTACAACGGCAAGCTGTACATGGCTATCAATGCGGGTCAGAAGGCGCTGCGCTCTACGCTGAACCCCGAGGAGGGTGTCTATACCGCCGTTGACCCCGACACCCTTGAAGAGACGGGCTGCTACGCGGGCTACGCGATTCTTGAGGGAACGCTTAAGGATGGCGCTTCTCCCTCTGATAGAGACGCTTGGACCTGGACCCCGATCGTTGGCAACACGGCTGATGACCAATGGGACAATAAGGTCAACTCTGCCGACGACAATCCGGCCATGTACACCTTCAATATTGATTCGCATCGTTTTGCGGCTGCCATTTGCACGATGGAGGTCTACAACGGCTACCTCTACATTGGCGACTATAACGACGTCACCCAGGCAACTTACCCAATGCTGAACCTGGACTTTGTCCACTTGTCCACGGTGCTCTCGCAGTCTGTGAACCTGTATCGCATGGATGGCAACCACAATATCGAGCTTGTTGTGGGCGACGCTACCGAGGATTTCCCCGATGGCTCCCTCACCGGTTGGGAGAGTGGCTACGGCAGCCGCATCAACCAGTACACTTCTATGACCAAAATCTGGGACACCGATAAGACCGACGACAACGACGGCGTCATGCTCCTGGGCACGCTGGACGAGGGCTCGCTGCTTCGTCCGATGATTAAGGTTATGAATGGCGACGTGCTTAAGATGAGCAAATCCGAGTGGGTCGAGAAGCTCAACTACGTCAAAGTTCTGGTGCAGTTGCTTCTGCAAAAGGGCGTCTCGCTGACCGACGACGCGGCGACTGTTAGCGACACCGCACCGCTCGCGGACACCAACGCCGAGTCGCTGGACGCCGAGCAGGAAGTTGCCCAAGCGCTCGCGGCGGCGCAGGCCTACGACGCGGCTTGCGGTGTTTCTGCTGCGGCCGATTCTGCGTCTGACGATGCCGTCTCTAGCAGCGTTGTGTTGACGGA
The DNA here is from genome assembly GCA_963616835.1 of uncultured Oscillospiraceae bacterium. GTDB lineage: Bacteria > Actinomycetota > Coriobacteriia > Coriobacteriales > Atopobiaceae > Paratractidigestivibacter. The sequence goes on from CAVEMP010000189.1 coordinate 2,622, forward strand.
CGAGCAGACCGCTTCTCTCGTGGAAGACATTAAGAACGGCTCCATCAAGCTTCACTCGATGGCGGCCCAGTCGGCCTCCGACATGCTTTCGCTTGCTTATGGTATGGACTCCATCACCAACTTGGTCGACGCGAGCGGTCAGGAGAATATCGACGCGTTCTACCAGGTCTACAAGGAGCTTGTTGACGCATATCAGGAGTACATGGGCCAGGGCGACGTGGTGTTCCCCGAGTCGCTCCAGAAGATTTTTGACCAGGTGCTCAACAAAGACTCTGCAAAGCAGCTACGTGCGCTTTTGACCTGCTTGAACGCCGTTAAGACTTCGGTCGTTGGCTGCGATACCTATGCCATTACGAGCGACTCTGATGGCAGCAACATCAATATCGACACCATTACGCTTGACGGCCTTGGCGACGACTCGAACCAGACGATGCGCAACTTTGCCATTACCGATGACTACGTCGTGCTTATCCCGGGCAACGCCATCCGCGGCGGCTCGGTCTATCGCCTTGTCGATTGGCCTAACAAGAAGGACGATCCGGAGCCCGAGCCCGAGACCTATACCGTGACCTACGATGCCAACGGCGGCTCTGGCAGTGTCGAGGATTCCGGCCAGTACGAGGCCGGCGAGAGCGCAACCGTGCTTGCCAACGGGTTTGTGCGCGAAGGCTACACGTTCTGCGGATGGAACACCGCGGCTGACGGCTCTGGCGCCTCTTACCAGGCCGGCGAGAATCTTGAGATCAACGGTGATGTAACGCTTTATGCACAGTGGACCAAGAACGGCTCTGATGACGGTAAGAAGGACGACACCACAAAGGACGACGGCCAGAAGGACAACAACCAGAAGCCCGAGGAACAGAAGAACGAAGGCGACCAGAAGTCTGACGGCACGGTTTCTGGCGCCAAGTCCAAGGCCGTGACGCCAAATACCGGCGATGCCTCTAGCACTGCGCTTGTCGTGGCGGTGGCTATGGCTGGAGCCTCCTGTGCGCTTCTGGCCCACAAGGTGTCTTCTCGCCGTGAGGACTAATTTACCGGCTTAGAGCCAAAGACTTCAAGCGGTACTACATTCGGGTTTGCGAGCCCCAGATTGACGACGGGGCCGTACAAAAAATCCCCTGCACTCTGTGCCAGTTTTGGACTCAAAAACGGCACGAGATGCAGGGGATTTACTTACCATGGCCGTGCATTGACAAATTAGAACTGGCCGCTGACGGTGCAGCCCTTGGACTGGCTCTCCCAAAAGACA
>CAVEMP010000190.1:0-7578 GCA_963616835.1 uncultured Oscillospiraceae bacterium
GCCCCGCCGGGGTCGCCGAATCAAAAAAGTACGAAAGACGGGCGCAGTAGGGAAATCAACCGAGTAGCCGGTGTTTACGGACCAACAAAACCCCAGTTGGCCGTCGCTCAAATTCACCGTCTACTCACCAAATCCCAGTAGTGCGCCCGTCTTTCGTTAGTTTTTATATCGCAAGGGGCGCCGCGGCCTCCTCACGGGCTAGAGACCCCAGAGGACGCGGCGGTAGTTGGTGCGGTCGGTGGCACCTTCGGTAGAGATGAGAAGGACGCGGGAAGCGGGACCCAGGCCCAGGCGGGCCGCCGCGGCGGTAGCCGCGTCACTTTCGCTAGAAAGCACGGTTGCCAAGAACCCCAAGGTCACAGCGCCCGATTCGCCCGAAATCACCACCTGATCGCCCGGCAGCGGGTTGGCCAGCACGCGCATACCGCGGGCCGCCACCTCGTCGGGCACGCTGGCAAAGAAATCCGCCGAGCGCTCCAGCTCGCGCCAGCCAACGCCGCACGGCTCGCCACAGGCCAGGCCGGCCATCATCGTAGGCAGGTTTCCCGCAACGGCGTGCAGCCGGCCGTCGCCCGCCGCCGCAGTGCGATAGACGCAATCGGCCGCGTTGGGCTCCACGATGCAAACGCGCGGCCGCTCACGGCCGTAGTAGTTGGCCAGAAATCCGGTAATCGCACCCGACATCGCGCCCACTCCGGCCTGCAAAAACACATGGGTGGGAACCTCGGCGCCGAGTTGGCGGGTTGCCTCGAGGCCCATCGTGGTGTAGCCCTGCATGATCCACGTGGGAATCTGCTCATAGCCGTCCCACGAGGTGTCCTGCACCAGCACCCAACCGTTCTTCTCGGCCTGCTCAGCCGCAAAACGCACCGAGTCGTCGTAGTTGAGGTCCAAAATCTGCGCCTGCGCACCCTGGGCACGAATGTTCTCAAGTCGCTCGGCGGCGCTGCCGCGCGGCATGTAGACCACGCAGCCCACGCCCAGCATCCGCGCCGTCCAGGCCAGGCCGCGACCGTGGTTGCCGTCGGTGGCGGTCACAAACGTAAGGCCAGCGATCCTCTTTGCCACATCGGGCGAGGTGAGAAGGTCAAAGGTCAGCTCGGCAGGGTCGATGCCCAGGCGCTGGGCGATCACGCGGGCCGCTGCGTAGCTGCCGCCCAGCCCCTTGAAGGCGTTTAGCCCAAACCGGGCGCTCTCATCCTTGACCCACACGCGGGCCACTCCAAGGTGGGTAGCCAACGCGTCAAGCGAGACCAGCGGCGTCGCCTTGTAGCCAGGGACGCTTTGGTGAAAGCGCAGCGCCGCCTCGGCCGAGGCCGTGCCAAACGCACCGTCCGCGCGCTCTTCTCGCCATCCGGCGCCGTTGGTTACCAGGCCAAACTCGACTGCCATGCTTACTTCTCCCCCATCTTGGCGTCCGCCGCGGCCGCATCCACGGTAGCAGCCGCCGCGCCCTTCTCGCCGTCACCCGCCGCTGCGTGGCGCTCGTCCCACGACAAGATAACGCGCACCGCCACGAAGCTCACCACGATCGCGATCGCCGCCGTAATCGCCGCGATCACAATGTAGTACAGATCGCCGGTCTCGGGCTCAAGATACTGCAGGAAAGTGAGCAGGCCCGAGCACGACGTAGGGATAAAGGCGCGCAGGCCAAAGATGCCCTCGAAGAGGCCGGCCGCCGCAGCTCCGACGGCTGTGCCGATCAAGACGCGCGGACGCTCGATGAGCGAGCCGTAGAAAGCCGGCTCGGTCACGCCGCACAGGCCCGTGATGCCAAACGAGGCGATAAGGCCGCGCTGCGACTTGTCGCGCTGGGCCGTGGCCACTGCCAGGGCCGACGCACCGATGCACAGGTTAGAGACAAAGCCCACGCCGCCGGTGATCGCGTCGTAGCCCACCGTGGCCAAAAGCTGCAGCTGCAGGGGCTCCCAAGCCTTGTCCAAGCCCAGCATGACCATGTAGGGATAGGCCACGCACAACAGCGGCTGCGCGAGGAAGCCCAGCGTGTCGCAGATCCACTGGACACCCACGCCCACGGCGTCAGAGAGCTCGGTGCCAATGGGGCCCAGGACAATCAGGGTCACGGGCACGGTAACCAGCATCGTGAGCAAAGGCGTCATGAAGAAGGTGATGACCTGCGGCATGTGCTTGCTCACAAAGCGATAGACGTACCACATGAAGAAGACGCCCAGCACAATGGGAATGATGCTCGAGGTGTAATCGACCTGCGGCACCGCGATGCCAAAGAACTCGGTGACGTTGCCGCTTTGAAAGCGCGTGCACACCATGATGCCGCCCAGAAGCATACCCAAAATGGGCTGCATGTTGAGCTTCTTGCACAGAGAATAGCCCAGGTAGATGGGTATGTAGTTGAACGCCGCGCTAAAGAAGCACAAGAGGAACTGCGCGGTGCCAGAGTCGGTCGAGACGCCAAAATAGTTGACGAGAAGGGTCTTCACGGCCAGGACCATGCCGCCCACAGACAGCGCAGGCACGATGTCCATGAAAACCGGGGCTACAAAGTTGCTAAAGGCCGTGAGCGGGCTTTGCTTGCCCTCGGGAATGCCGGTTTGCGGCACGACGCCGGCAGCCGCATTCGAGGTGCCGGGGCGCAGGTCGCAGTCGGGGTCCCAGCCCGCAGTAGCCACAAACTCGTCGAAGGCGCGCTTGATGTCGGGGCCAATGATGAGCTGCGCCGCATGGTCCTTCTTAACCAGGCCGGCACACTCCGGCAGGTGACGCAGGGCCTCGATGTCGACCAGCGACTCGTCCTTGTAGCTCACGCGCAGGCGCGTGATGCAGTGCGTCACATAGGTGAGGTTGTCCTTGCCTCCAAGGGCCGCCAGGGCCTGCTTAGAGAACTCCTCGTACTTGCCCATTGTTCTCTCCCCTCTCTATTCCATTAACTGTTTGATGTAGTCGCGATACCAGTACCAGCTCTTCTTTGGAATGCGGCGCAGGTTGTTGTCGTAGTCCACGCGCACCAGGCCGTAACGCTTTTGGTAGCCGTTGATCCAGCTGTAGAGGTCCATCGTCGACCACACATAGAAGCCGCGGACATTGGCGCCCTCGTCAATGGCCTGGACCATGTAATCGATGAAGCGCTTGAGGATGCCAATGCGCTCGTCGTCTTCCACGTAGCCGTTGGCATCGGGCTCCTCGTACATGCCGTGGCCGCACTCCGCAATGTAGACGGGCACGTCGCCGTAGTCGCGCTTGATGCCCATCAAAGTGTCGTACATGCACTTGGGGTAGATCTCGCGACCCCACTTGTTCTTCTCGACGGTTGGGTCGTCGATGGTCTCGAACCAGCCGCCGATCGAGGTCCCCTCTTTGACCTTGGACGCCGAGCCCTTGCGGTTTACCTTGAACTGAGTCACGCCGTCGGTATTTACCCGCACGTTCTTGCGGGTGTAGATGTTTTGGGCGAGAAGGTCGCCACGGCCGCCCGCAATGATCTTCTCGTCGCCGGGCAAAACGAAGCCCAGGTCGATGCCCTTCTCCTCTAACGCGGCGCGCAGGTCGTGTGGCCAGCGACCAAGAAGGGCCGGGTCCAGGACCCAACGCACGTAGAATAGCTCGGCGTAGCGCAGAGCCTTTTGGTTAGCCGGGTCGTCGTAGGGGGTCTGGGCGTATCCCGAGTCCTGGTCGATGCCGATCTGGCCCGCGTAGCCGCCCGCGCGGAACTCGACAACGGCCAGGGCGTGGCCCAGCATCACGTGGTACGAGGCGCAGGCGTAGCGTTGCAAGTCGGCGACGAAGGGCGGGTAGTCGGCGGCCAGGTAGCTGCAGTAAGTGTAGTAGGCCGGCTCGTTCACGGTGATCCAGAGCTTGACCTGGTCGTGGAAGGCGTCAAAGCACACGCGGGCGTAGCGAGCAAAGTCATACGCCGCCTCACGGTTTTCGAAGCCGCCCTTTTGAGCCACGTAGCTGGGGATATCGTAGTGGAAGAGCGTAACCAAGGGCTCGATGCCCTGGCGGCGGCACTCGTCAAAAAGGGCACGGTAGAAGGCGATGCCCTCGGGGTTTGGGACGCCGTCGGCGGTGGGCAAGATGCGCGACCACGAGATAGACAGGCGATAGGTGTTCTGGCCGCCCTCGCGCTGCAGCCGCAGGTCCTCCGTAAAGTGGTGGTAGTTGTCGCAGCTCACGGCACCCGTGATGCCGCCCTTGTTGGCTGGGCTCTCAAGAAAGTCGTCCCACTGGCTGTTGCCGCGGCCTCCCTCGTGGGCCGCTCCCTCGCACTGGTAGGCCGCTGTGGCCGAGCCCCACAAAAAGTCCTTGCAGATCTTATGCTTCACGGTCTTCTCCTCTCCAATGGCGCGTTAAACGCGCCGCAGGTAGACACGGGCGGGCGTAACTGCTAAAGGTTGGCGATCAGCTGCTTGTAGACCTCAAAGGCAAGCTCGACATCGGCCACAGGGGTGTGCTCGTTGGTCATGTGGGCCAGCTTGTAGGGGCCGGGGCCAAAGCCGATGGTGGGCACGCCGTGGGCGATTGGCGTAATGCCGTTGGTGCCAAAGTCCCAGAAGTCAAATTTGGTGGGTGCATGGCCGTAAACCTGGGTGTACGCGTCGATAAGGGCCTGGGCAATGGGCGCGTCCTTGGCGGTCTTCCAAGGGTCGTGCATGGGAACGTAGTGCAGGTCGCGGCCCTTCCAGCTCACGTGGTCCAGGCAGCCGACCTCCCAGGTGGCGTCTTTGCCTGCAACCAGCGCGTCCATCTCGGCGCGAACCTGTTCCAGGGTCTCGCCCAGGGCAAGGCGGCGGTCCAGGTAGATCGAGCACTCGGACGGCACGGCGTTCAACGACGCCGAAACGCACGAGATGTCCGAAAGCACGACGGTGCCGTGCGGGGCGTCGACCTTGAACAGGCGCGCATTGAGGGCCTCGACGCGCTGGATAATCTCGGCCATCTCGTAGACGGCGTTCTTGCCCTTCTCGGGCGCCGAACCGTGGGCCGAGACGCCATGCGCAGTGATGCGCACCTGGGCCTTGCCCTTATGGCCCAAGGTAATGAGGTTGCCGCTGGGCTCGCAGATCACGGCGAAATCGGGCTTAAGGCCGGTGTCGGCATAGAAGAGCTCGAGGTTGACGCCGTCGCAGTACTCCTCGCACACGGTGCCGGTGACGTATACCGTTTTGCCGTCGAGAAGACCAGCGTCGCGAGCAGCGGCGGCCGCGTGGACCGCGGCGCACAGGCCGCCCTTCATGTCCACCGAGCCGCGACCCCACAGCTCGCCGTTTACGATTTGGCCGCCAAAGGGTTCGTGGTCCCAGTCCTGCGGGTCGTTGACCTGCACGGTATCCATGTGACCGTCAAAGTGGATGACCTTGGGGCCGCTGCCAATGCGCCCCACTGCGTTGCCCGTCTGGTCGATATAGGCCTCGTCGTAGCCCAGCTTTTGCATCTCGTTGACCACAAGGTTAGCCATCTCGCCTTCCTCGTCCGAGTAACTGCGGGTCTGGACGGCCTTTTGCAGAAAACTGATCAAGTCGCTCATGCGTGTTCCTTTCTTTGAGGGGGCAGGCGCAGGGTGCGCGCGGGCCTGTGCTGCTCCCTTGTTAGGACTTGATATAGTTTTATTCGCATTGGCGCGTTGATTCTATCATCTTGTAAGCTGTTTTATATTGCGATATTGACTGATTGCATTAGCTGTGACAGTTTGTTGTCGACGGTAATGCAGCAATGTTTCACCCGGACCCCGCGGAGGAGCCATGCAGGTATTTGACATCCCCATCGATGAGCACGGCCACGAATCCACGCCGCACGGCACGTTCGACTTCCCGCTAGCCATCTACACCACGCGCATCCAAAGCAACGTGCTGGGGTACATCACATGGCACTGGCACACCGAGCTGCAGTTTTGCATCGTGATCAAGGGCATGGTCGAGTTCTCGGTAAACCAAGAGACGTATACCTTGGGGCCCGGGCAGGGTATCTTTGTGAACTCCGGGCAGCTTCACATGGCAAGAAATGCCGAGGGGTTCGACAGCACCTATGCCTGTCTGGACTTTGACGCGCGGCTGGTCTCAAGCTTTGCGGGCAGCGCGGTAAGCACCAAGTACGTGACCCCTTACCTGGGCAAAGCCAGCTGCGCGGTATGCCTTTTGGACCCCGGCGAAACCTGGCAAAAGCATGTCCTTGAGCAACTGGTCGAGGTCTACGAGAACTACCACGGGAAAACGCCCGACGAGCTTAAGATGACGATCTTGCTTTCTGACGCCTGGCGCTCTCTGGTGAAAAACGCGCTGAGCCTGGCCGCAGCAACCGAGGCCAAGCCAATAAAACCGCAGGTCAAAGAGATCTTGGACTACATTGGCCAGCACTACACGCAGGCAATCTCGCTCGATGACGTGGCGCGGCACGTCAACCTTTCCAAGGCCACGTGCTGTCGCGACTTCAAGGCACAGTTGGGGCATACGCTTTCGGAGCACATCTTGAACATGCGCTTGCAACAGGCGTCGCGTCTGTTGCTCACGACCGATCTCAATATCACCGAGGTGGCTCTGGCCTGCGGTTTTGGCAGCTCAAGCTACTTCATCATGAAGTTCAGGAAGAGCACGGGCGTCTCGCCGGCAGTTTGGCGCAAGCGCCAGATTGCCGCGGCAAACGAGACACTGCTCACTATGTAAGGGAGCCCGGGATGGATTTTTGCATTGAGCCGCAGGTATTCGACGTGCTGCCCGCGCTGTGCGTTGGCGTTGTCGAGGTGCGCGGGCTGGACAACTCGGTGGAGGCGCGGCCTGAGGTTGATGCCCTATTGGACGCCGCGGTGGCCGATGCGCGGGCGCGACTGGACGGCGGCGCGAAGGCCAGCGATGATGCGCGGGTGCAGCCGTACCGCGAGGCCTTCCACGCGCTGGGGATGAGCCCCAGCCGCTACCCCTCGAGCAACATTGCCCTGCTCAAGCGCATTGCCAAGGGTAAGGACCTATGGCACGTGAACCCCCTGGTCGATCTGGGCAACGCGATTTCCATCAAGTACGGCTTGCCGCTGGGCGAGCACGTGATGGGCCCGGGCGATACGCTTGAGCTGCGCTTTTCTCGACCAGATGATGTGTTTGTCGAACTAGGCGCCACCGAGGCCGACCAAGCACTTGCGGCGGGCGAGCTGGTTTACGCCGTGGGCAACCTGGTCCACACGCGTCGCTGGACCTGGCGCCAAAGCGAAAACGGCAAGGTAGACGCAGTCGGCGGCCTTGATCTGCTCTTCCCCATCGACGGTTTCCTGGGCATCAACGATGTCCAGGTCACAGCCGCCTGTGAAGAGCTGGCCGGCCACTTACATGCCATCTTCTCCTGCTCCGCAACCTTCACGCTGCACACGCGCTAACCCTCGCCGCGACAAAAATGTACGAAAGACGGGCGCAGTAGGGAAATCAACCGAGTAGCCGGTGTTTACGGACCAACAAAACCCCAGTTGGCCGTCGCTCAAATTCACCGTCTACTCACCAAATCCCAGTAGTGCGCCCGTCTTTCGTTAGTTTTGCTGCTGCGGCGCGCGTGATGCCGGGTGCAGAGCCTTAGTGGTGGAAAAGGCGCATGTGGGTGAAGGCCATGGCCATGTTGTACTTG
>CAVEMP010000191.1:0-9936 GCA_963616835.1 uncultured Oscillospiraceae bacterium
ACCTTGACGGGCAGCATGGAGCCGGCGATCCCGGTGCATTCGCTCGTTGTGGTGCAGCAGGTCGATGCCTCGCAGTTGGCCGTGGGTGACGTCATCACTTTTAGGTCCACCAACGAGGCGCTTGAGGGCTCGCTTAATACCCACCGCATCGTGGCGGTCGAGGGTACGGGCGATGACCTGCGGATTCGCACCAAGGGTGACGCCAACGCCGTCGAGGATACCGAGCAGGTGTCCCCTCAAAACGTGGTGGGTCGCGTGGTTTTTGTCTGCGCGTGGGTGGGCGTGCTGGCGTCGCTTCTCAGCAACCCGCTGCTATTCTTCCCGCTGATCGTGGCACCGTTGGCGATTCTTCTTGTTGTCGAGGTGGTCAAGCTCGTGCGCTCGACCCAGGAGGTTGCCCAGGCCGAGGACGAGGCTGCGTTGCGCGCGGCCGTCGAGGTGATTCGTCGTCGCCGCGAGCGCGAGGCGCAGGAGGCTGGCGAGAAGGACGACGTTCTGGGGCCGGGCTAAGAGCCGGAGCCCGTCGCCGAGGCGCACGCTACTTCTCGTGAACCGTAAGCTCCAGCACGTCGGGGCGCGCGTAGTGGCCCACGGGATCGTGCTCCATTCGCGAGGCCGCGACCTGCTGCATGTCGAGGTCGGCGTAGATGATCGTCTCGGTGTCCCAAACCGGTTCGGTCACGTAGTGGCCATAGGGGTCAACCACGCAGCTGCCACCGCGGCACACGATGTCTGGCAGCCCATCGGTGACCTGCACTTCGTTTAAGTCTGCGGGGTAGGAGGATCTTCTCACCAGCATGTCGGCGTTTACGAAGAAGCACTTGCCTTCGATCGCGATGTGCTGGATCGTGGACTGCCACTCGGGGTTGTCGTTGGTGTTGGGCGAGATGTAGATTGTGACGCCCTTTTGGTAGAGGGCCACGCGCGCGAGGGGCATGTAGCTCTCCCAGCAAATAAGGCCGGCCGCTGGGCCCCACGGCGTCTGCGTCACGGGGAAGTAGTTGCGGTCGGCGTCGCCCCACATCACGCGCTCGCTACCCGTGGGCTTGAGCTTGCGGTGGACCTTGTAAGAGCCGTCCGGCTCGAAGATCACGTTGCTGTTATAGAGGGTGCCGGTCACGGCGTCGCGCTCGCTAAAGCCCATGCTAATGTAGGCACCTGTCTTGCGCGCGGCCTTGGCCAGAGCGTCGAACTCCGTGCCGCCGGCCACGACAGAGGCGTCGTAGTAGCGTTGCCAATCCGCGCGTCCGCCCTCGTCGCGCTTGCCCATCGAGAAGCCAAAGGTCATGCCAATGGGATAGCCGGGGATAAATAGCTCGGGGAAGACGATGAGATCGGGGTTTTGCGCCGCGGCTTCGTCGATCAGGCGAAGGGCCTTCTCAAGGCAAGCGGCCTTGTCGAACATTATCGGCTCGGCCTGCACCAGCGCCAACCTGCAGTTCTTCTTGATATCTAACATGGAATCTCCAATCCTTCGCGCCTTTTAACCAGCCGAGAATACCCAACCCGCGCCCCACCTGCCATCTTCGCCCCGTCTTGTAACATCGCCGGTTGCGTGGCCCCCACGCTTCTCGAACCGCAGACGGGCTTTCGTCTCTGTTCAACTTGTTAAACCTTGTTCAACTTGTTAAACTCTGTTCAACTTGTTAAACTCGCTCTCTAGCAGGTGATTCTCATTGCCTAAGATCAATCCTTTTAAACCTACGGCGGGCATGAACCCTCCCGAGCTCATTGGTCGCGACCCCATCCTCGCCGATTTCCAAGAGGCCATCGACAACGGCCCCGGCGCGCCGGACCGCCTGATGCGCATCTCGGGCGTGCGCGGCGTTGGCAAGACCGTACTGCTCAACGCCCTTGGCGACGTTGCTCACAAACGCGGATTTGAGGTGGTCGACGTGGCCTCACACTCCGGTTTTTGCGACAGGATTCTCAATGCTCTCAAGCGCAACGCCGAGCTTTCCTCGGTGTCCCTCTCGCCATCTATTCTTGGGGTGAGCCTTGGTTCGGTCGACTTCTCGAAGTCTGCGACCCAGCTCGGCGATGCGATGTTCAAGGCGTCCGAGAAGGGCGGCCTCTTTATTACCCTCGATGAGATTCAGGACGCGCCGCTCGACGAGATGCGCGAGCTTGGCAACGAGATTCAGCTGCTCATTCGCCAAGGGGCCAATGTTGCCTTTGCTTTTGCCGGCTTGCCCGCCTCGGTCGACGGGGTCGTGGGTAGCGACTCGCTGACCTTCCTGCAGCGCGCCAAGCACGTCGAGCTCGCGCGTCTTTCTGACTTCGAGGTAGGCGAATCCCTCGAAGAAACCATGTCTGCTGCGGGCATGTCCATTGACCGGGCAAGTGCAAAGAGACTCACGCGGGCCGCGGCCGGCTATCCCTTTATGATCCAGCTTGTGGGGTATTACACCTGGCAAGCCGCTGCTCGCAAGGGAGCCGACTCCATTAGCCCAGAAGACGCCGAGAAGGGCATCGCGGTTGCGCGCAACAGTTTTGACGCTATGGTTATCGAGCCTGCCCTGCGTAGGCTTTCGGCTAAGCAGTTCGATTATCTGATGGCCTTGGCAAGGTGCGGCGAGGGCGAGGTGTCTTCCGGCGATGTCGCCCAGTCGATGGGCGCTTCCTCGTCATCGGTGGGTTCGTACCGTAAGCGTCTTGTCGATGCCGGCTTGGTAGAACCTTGTGGCTACGGCAAGCTCTCTTTCGCGATTCCCTACATGCGCGAATACCTTCTCGCCCACGCGGAGTAGCGCTTTTACGTTTTGTGACTTGTCGGAACGCTTGCTTTTGGAATCTGGACTTGTCGGAACAAATCCGTTCCGACAAGTCCCCAAACGTGCAATCAGGGCCCTTCTCGCTTCCGACAAGCCTTAAATTCGCAGGTGACTCATCCGGCGCAGTAGGCGAGAAGACCCCGCTGACCTGCGGCTCAAAAGAAATTTCAACTAATTTGAAATTTCTGCTTGCGCTTGAGGAGCAAATCCGTATACTTATTTCTTGTGCGAACGAGCACCCACCAATTCCCCGGTGGCGCAGTGGTAGCGCAGCTGACTGTTAATCAGCGTGTCGCAGGTTCGAATCCTGCCCGGGGAGCCAGGTAATTCAAAGGCTGGAAGTCCAATGGCTTCCAGCCTTTTCTTTTATGTCCGTTGCCCACAGATTTCAATCTGGCCCCAGGCCCTGTGTTAGCATCGAACAGATTCAATCGCCAATCTTCGTTTACTCACAGGGAGCAACCTTGAGCAAGGATTCAGCTACGGCCTTAAGCAAGGCGCACGTCAACGGCGCCTCTTCCAAGGACCTGTTCATCTTGCAGCAGCTCGTCACCAAAGACTTCAAGCTGCGCTACCGCCGCTCGGTTTTGGGCGTGGTTTGGAGCGTCCTTAACCCGCTGCTCATGATGCTCATCATGAGCTTTGTCTTCTCCTACTTCATGCGTGGCTCGACCGTCGAGAACTACCCGCTCTACCTCATCGTGGGCAACATCACCTTCTCGCTCATGAGCGAGTCGACCTCCAGCGGTCTGCGCGGCATCATCGACGCGGCGCCGCTTCTCAAGAAGGTCAAGGTCGATCGCTGGCTCTTCCCGGTCCAGAAGGTCTTCTCCGCCACGGTCAACTTCCTCTTCTCGCTCATTGCCGTGGCTATCGTCATGATCTTCTCCAAGGTCATACCCGATATCCACATCCTGTGGATGTTCGTCGCGGTCTTTCTCGTGATGGTCTTTAGTATGGGTGTCTCGATGCTCATCAGTGCCCTGGCCGTCTTCTTCCGCGACATGATTCACCTGTGGAGCGTTCTTCTCACCGCTTGGACCTACCTCACGCCCATCTTCTGGGACATCTCGCTTCTCACCAACTCCAACGCGCCGCGCTTCGTGATTTGGGTGGTCAAGGCCAACCCCATGTACAACTACCTGGAGATTATGCGCAGCGCCATCGTCTACCAGAACTCGCCGTCGCTCACGGTGCTGGCGATCGGTGCCGTCTGGGCGGTTGCCGCCATGGTCATCGGCTTTTTGGTCTTCCGCAAGACCGAGCACAAGTTCATCCTCTACATCTAGGCCGGGGGCCCTCACATGACTTCCCAAACTAAGCAAAACGACGTCGTCATCGAGGTCAAGAACGTCTCGATGATCTTCAACATGGCCTCCGAGCAGCTTAACAACCTCAAGGAGTACTTCATCAAGCTCATGCGCCACGAGCTGTTCTTCCAGGAGTTTCGCGCCCTCAACAACATCTCGTTCGACGTGCATCGCGGCGAGGTCGTGGGCCTGGTGGGCACCAACGGCTCGGGCAAGTCAACGATGCTCAAGTGCATCGCGGGTGTTCTTGAGCCCAGCGAGGGTTCGATCGAGGTCCACGGCAACATCGCGCCTTTGATCGAGCTTGGCGCCGGTTTTGATCTGGAGCTCACGGCCCGCGAGAACATCTACCTCAACGGCTCGCTTCTTGGCTACACCCGCCAGTTCATCGACGAGCACCTGCAAGACATCATCGACTTCGCCGAGCTCAACGACTTCATGGACATGCCGCTCAAGAACTACTCCAGCGGCATGGTGGCCCGCATTGCCTTTGCCATCGCGACCGTGACCGAGCCCGACGTCCTGATCGTCGACGAGACCCTCTCGGTGGGCGACGTCTTTTTCCAGGAGAAATGCGAGAAGCGCATCCAGTCGTTCATCCAAAGCGGCAAGGTCACGGTGCTCTTCGTCTCGCACTCCATGGAGCAGGTCGAGCGCATCTGCGACCGCGCCGTCTGGATCGAGAAGGGCCAGCAGCGCATGGACGGCCCCGTCAAGGAGGTCTGCGAGGCCTATCGCGCCCAGTTCAACTAGGCGAGAAGATCGCCGCGGCCTTCTCGCCGCCCGGCCCGCCGCCTGCCGCGCCGCAACCGCTCGCGGATCCGCCTGATTTTCCCTTGTGTCCTTCTCCGCGCTGACGTAAAGTAAGCAAGAACCTTTAAGCGCGGTACGAGAGACCAGTAAGGTGAATGGGCCATCCGGCCCGCACAATATAGCTACTCACTGGATGCCCTGTACCAAACTTACTGGTCAGGGCATCTTTTTTCTCGACGAAGGGAGTTCCATGGAGGCCACATTGAAGGCCCAGATCATGGACGAGCAGGCCATGGCGCGCGCCTTGACCCGCATCGCCCACGAGGTCTTGGAGAGAAACGAGGGGGCGTCCGGTATCGGCATCGTGGGCATCGAGACCCGCGGCGCTGTTTTGGCCCCGCTGCTTGCCAAAGAGATCGAGAAGATCGAGGGCGTCCTGCCGCCTGTGGGCACGCTCGACATCAGCTTCTACCGCGACGACGTGAGCCGCGCCATCGCGCCGGTGCTGCACGGCACCAACATCCCGTTTTCGCTGGATGACCACGACATCATCTTGGTCGACGACGTCCTCTACACCGGCCGCACCGTGCGCTCGGCCTTGGATGCCCTGATCGACTACGGCCGCCCCCGCACGGTCCAGCTGGCCGTCATGGTCGACCGCGGCCATCGCGAGCTGCCCATCCGCGCCGATTACGTGGGCAAGAACGTTCCCTCGTCCCACGAGGAGGACGTGCGCGTCTCTGTTGAGAAGCTCGACGGTAAAAACTCCGTCGAGATTTGGACCAAGCCCGATAAAACCGCAGTTGGAGGTGCCAACTAGATGCTTTCCGTCAAACACCTTATCGACACGACGAGCCTTACCCAGGACGACATCTACCAGATCCTGGACACGGCCCGCGCCTTCGAGGACGTCAACAAGCGCGCCATTAAGAAGGTCCCCGCCCTTCGCGGCCGCACCATCGTGAACCTTTTCCTGGAGCCCTCGACCCGCACCAAGAGCTCCTTTGAGCTTGCCGAGAAGCGCCTCTCGGCAGACTCGCTGTCCATGGGCGGCTCTACTTCGTCCGTCGTCAAGGGCGAGTCCTTGGCCGACACCATCCAGACAATCGACGCCATGAACGTCGATATGTTCATCTGCCGCGCAAAGCTCGCCGGCACCCCGCAGAAGATCACCGAGAACACCGATGCGATCGTGATCAACGCCGGCGACGGCAAGCACCAGCACCCCACGCAGGCCATGCTCGACCTCTACACTATCCGCAAGAACTTCGGCCATCTGGACGGCCTTAAGGTCGCCATCGTGGGCGACCTGTCCCACAGTCGCGTGTGCGGCTCGCTGGTTCCGGCCTTGAAGACCGTGGGCGCAGACGTCACCCTTGTGGGCCCGCCCACCTTCCAGGTCGACGACCCCGACTACTACGGCGTGCCCCAGACCGCCGACTTTGACTCGGTCATCCCCGAGGTCGACGTCGTCTACATGCTGCGCGTCCAGCTGGAGCGCATGGAGGGCGCCTCGATTCCTTCCAGGCGCGAGTACAACCGCCTGTGGGGCCTTAACATGGCCCGCGTCAACAAGATGCGCCCGGAGGCCATCATCTGCCACCCCGGCCCCATGAACCGCGGCATGGAGATCAACGCCGACGTTGCCGACTGCGCGCGTTCCCGCATTCTTGACCAGGTCAACGCCGGTGTCTTGACCCGCATGGCCGAGATGTACCTGCTTTTGGGAGGAGAAAACAATGGCATTTCTGCTTAAGGGCGCCCACGTCGTCGACCCGCAGGTCAACCTCGACGGCGTCATGGACGTTGTGATCGACGGCGAGAAGATCGTCGCTGTTGGAACCGACCTTGCTGCCCCCCAGGGCGCCGAGGTCATCGACTGCTCGGGTAAGTACCTGATTCCGGGCCTGGTGGACATGCACGTCCACTTTAGGGACCCCGGCTTTGAGTACAAAGAGACCATCGAGACGGGCAGCCGCTCGGCCACCCACGGCGGCTTCACCGACGTGGCCACCATGCCCAACACCGACCCGATCACCGACACCGGTGCCGAGGTCCGCTACCAGATCGACCGCGCCCGCGCGGCCGGCCTTTGCCACGTGCGCCCCATCGGCGCCTTGACCCGCGGCGAGAAGGGCGAGAGCCTGGCCGAGATCGGCGACATGGTCTACGACGGCGCCGTCGCCTTCTCTGACGACGGCCACGGTGTCCAGAGCGCCGGTATGATGCGCACCTGCATGGAGTACGTCGCGCAGTTCGACCGCGTGGCGCTGGCTCACTGCGAGGTCGAGTCCCTCTCGGGCCACGGCGTTGTCAACGAGGGCCGCGCCTCCACGCGCCTGGGCATGTTTGGCTGGCCGGCATTGGCCGAGGAGCTTGAGATCTACCGCGACATCGAGCTCGTTCGTCTGACCAACTGCCCGCTGCACCTGTGCCACATCTCGACCCGCAAGGGCCTTGACCTGGTGCGTGCCGCCAAGGCCGACGGCCTGCCCGTCACCTGCGAGGTCACTCCGCACCACCTGTTCCTGTGCGAGGACGACATCACCGACACCTACGACACCAACCTCAAGATGAACCCGCCGCTGCGCACCGCAGACGACGCCGCTGCCCTTATCGAGGGCGTCTTGGACGGTTCCATCGACTGTGTGGTGACCGATCACGCCCCGCATGCCCCGCACGAGAAGGACTGCGAGTGGGAGATCAGCTTCTTTGGCATCGTGGGCCTTGAGACCTCGCTGCCGCTTATGCTGCAGAACCTTGTGGCCACGGGCAAGATGAGCTGGTCTCGCCTGGTCGAGGTCATGGCCGTGAACCCCCGCCAGGTCCTGCGCCTGGCGCCTGTGAGCATCGTCGCGGGTTCTGCCGCCGACCTTACCCTGGTTGACCCCAACCTTTCCCAGACCGTGACCGAGGACTGGCTCATGAGCAAGTCCAAGAACTCCGCATGGCTGGGCCAGACCCTGACCGGCTTTGCCACCGACGTCTTTGTCGACGGCTACCGCACCCTGGCCAACGGCCAGGTTTGTCCTAAGCACTAGGGGAGAGGCCCCATGATCTTGAAATCCCGCGTGCGCGAGCACGACTTTAGCGTGGTTGTGAACGAGCCCGCCGCGGCCGGCCTCATGCGCTTGGTCATCAAGGCGCCGGCCCTGGCAGCCGCGCTTGAGCCTGGCCAGTTCATGAACTTCCTGGTACCGGGTGCCAAGCAGATTCTTCGCGTTCCGCTGTCGTTTGCCTGCGCAGATGCGGATGCAGGCACCGTCGAGGTCGTCTATGCCATGGTTGGCGACGCCACGCGCGCGCTTGCCAAGATGGCCCCCGGCGACGAGTCGCGCGTCCTGGGCCCCTCCGGCAACGGCTGGCGTGTCAAGGCGGGCCAGGGTAAGAGCATCGTCATCGGCGGCGGCGTGGGTGCGCCTCCCGCCGTGGCGGCCGCTCGCCTGCTGCGCGCAAACGGCGTCGAGTTCGATGCCGTCCTAGGCGCCCAGACGGCCTCTAAGCTCTGGGGCGAGAAGGACCTTCTCGCCCTGGGCGCAAGCCAGGTTCTTCTCACCACCGACGACGGCACGGCTGGCATCAAAGGTTTTACCACCCAGGCGCTTGAGCAGCTCTTGGGCCAGGGTGAATACGACACCGTCTACACCTGCGGGCCGCAGGTCATGATGGCCGGCATCGCCCGTATCTGTGCGGCGGCCGGCGTCGACTGCCAGGTCTCGATGGAGCGCATGATGTCGTGTGCCTTTGGCGCGTGCAACACCTGCAACGTCTCTATGGCAGACGGCACCTACAAGTCTTGCTGCATGTACGGCCCCGTCTTCGATGCCAAGGAGGTGGCGTGGTAATGGCCCAAAACAACATTTCCATGGCCGTCGACCTGGGCGGCGTTAAGATGAAGAACCCGGTCAACACCGCCTCTGGCACCTTTGGCTTTGGCTGGCAGTTCGAGGGCTTCTTCGACGTGTCGCAGCTGGGCGCCATCACCACTAAGGGCTGCTCGGCCGAGCCCTGGCTGGGCAACCCCGAGCCGCGCATGTGCGAGGTTCCCTCGGGCATGATGAACACCGTGGGCCTTGCTAACCCGGGCGTGGCGGGAATGCTCGCCTCTTACGGCGACTACCTTCAGGAGCTGCAGCAGCGCGGCTGCCAGGTCATTCTTCAGGCCGCCGGCCACTCCATCGAGGAGTACGTGGCCGCCGTCGAGAAGATCGAGGAGCTGGCGCCGTGGTGCGCGGGCGTGGAGCTTAACATCTCGTGCCCCAACATCGCCCGCGGCGGCGCCCTGGTGGGCGGCACGCCCGAGTCTGCTTCCGAGGTCGTCGAGGCCGTGCGCGACCGCGTGAAGCGCCCGCTGCTGGTCAAGATGGCCCCCGTGCGCGTGCCCGAGGTGGCCCGCGCCCTTGAGGCATCGGGCGCCGACGCCTTGTGCCTGATCAACACCATCAATGGCATGCACTTGAACGTCCATACGCGCAAGAGCATGCTCTCTAAGCCTACCGGCGGGGTCTCGGGCCCTGCAATACACGCCATCGCCGTGCGTATGGTGTGGGAGGCCGCGCAGGCCGTCAAAATCCCGGTCAACGGCATGGGCGGCATCGCCACCTGGGAAGACGCCGCCGAGATGATCTTGGCCGGCGCCACCGCTGTTACCGTGGGCACCGCCAACTTCTACGATCCTCTCGCCGCCAAAAAGGTGGCCGACGGCCTGGCTTACTGGGCTGCCGAGCAGGGCGTATCTGACATCAACCAACTGATTGGGGCCGCAGAATGCTAACGTACGAACAAGCCTCCGATAAGGTCATCATCGCGCTGGACTGCTCGCTCGAGCGCGCCTTCGAGCTTGCCGACATGCTGGCCGGTAAGGCCACATGGGTCAAGGTCGGCATGACGCTCTTCTACGCCGAGGGCCCCTCCATCGTGCGCGCCATGCAGGAGCGCGGGCTTAAGGTCTTCCTCGACCTCAAGGTCCACGACATCCCGTTCCAGGTCCAGGGCGCGGTTCGCTCGGCTTCCTGCACGGGCGCCGACATCTTGTCTATCCACGGTTTGGGTACCCAGGCCATGATCGCGGCCGCGCGCAAGGGCGCCGAGGAGGCGGC
>CAVEMP010000191.1:10519-20700 GCA_963616835.1 uncultured Oscillospiraceae bacterium
TTTATGTTTGGAGGAACAATGGCTTTACCCCAGCTTACCGATGAGCAGCGCAAGGCAGCCCTCGAGAAGGCCGCCCAGGCCCGTCACGAGCGCGCTGAGCTTCGCGAGAAGATCAAGAGCGGCAAGATTACCCTCGAGTCCGTCCTGGATTCCGACGACCCCATCGCTGCTCGCATGAAGGTCTCCGCTCTCATCGAGTCCCTGCCTGGTTACGGCAAGGCTAAGGCTGCCAAGATCATGGACGAGCTCGGCATTTCCGCTACCCGCCGCGTCAAGGGCCTCGGCGCTCGCCAGCGCGAGCAGCTCATCGAGGCTCTCTCCAAGTAGTGGCTAAAAGAGCCCGACTCTTTGTTGTCTCTGGACCGTCAGGCGTCGGAAAGGGAACCTTGGTCGCGTTGCTGCGCGAGAAGGACCCCGATCTGGGCCTGACGGTTTCTGCGACTACAAGAGAGCCGCGACCTGGCGAGGTCGACGGCGCGTCTTACTACTTCTTGTCTAGTCAGGAGTTTGCGGCCAAGGTTGAGGCCGGCGAGTTTCTTGAATGGGCCCACGTGCACGGCAACTGCTACGGCACGCTGGTCAGCGAGGTCGAGCGCCTTTTGGGCGCGGGCCGCTCGGTTGTCCTAGAGATCGATGTCCAGGGTGGCCTTAACGTCAAGAAGATCAACCCCGACGCTGTTCTCGTCTTCATCGAGCCGCCTTCAAAGACCGAGCTTGAAGCTCGCCTGCGCGGACGTGGCACAGAGGACGAGGCATCCATTGAGATGCGCCTCTCAAACGCCAAGAAAGAGATGGAGTGCGCCAGCCTTTACGACGTGCGGATCGTCAATGACGACCTTGAGCGCGCCTGCGATGAGCTGGCCCACGTTATCAACACGTACGAGATGGACGGAGGCTCCCTCTAAATGAGTGTGACTAAGCCCGAGATCGACAGCTTGCTTGAGCAGACCGAGCAGAACCCCTTCCTGCTTTGTTCCATCGCCTCTAAGCGCGCTTGCGATATCAACAACATGATTCGCGGCCAGCACCTGCGCGTGACCGCCATCCAGGACTTCGACGACATCACCACGATCGCTTCTGGCAAGGACACCGTGTCCATCGCCATGGGCGAGATCGAGGACGGCACCCTGGGCTTTGTCAAAGAAGACTTTGACGAGGACATCAAGGGCGCCAACAGGATTGCTCTGTAGGCCATGACCGAGCGTCTTTGTCTGGTCCACTACCACGAGATCGGTCTTAAGGGTAAGAACCGCTCTACCTTCGAGAACCAGCTTGTGAGCAATCTGCACCGTGCCCTTAAGGGCTTTGACGTGGCCAATATTGGCCGCATCTCTGGCTACGTTGTGGTCGAGGCGGCCGATGGCTTTTGCACCGACGACATGGCTGCGGCCATTCGTCGCGTGCCCGGCGTGGCGCGTGTCTCGCTGGCCTATAAGTGCGGCCTTGACGAGAAGGAATACGTGGCCGCGGCTATCCGCGCGATGGGCGAGGCCGGGGATTTCCACAGCTTCAAGGTCCATGCGCGCAGGAGCGCTACCAACTACGAGCTGCATTCCCTTGAGATGAACCAGCTTGTGGGCGCGGCGCTTTGTGAGGCCTACCCCCAGAAGAAGGTCGACGTCCACACGCCCGACGTCACCGTCGTGGTCCACGTCATTCAGGGCTCGACCTTTGTCTACGCGGCTTCGGCCCCCGGTGTGGGCGGGCTTCCTGTGGGCACGGCTGGCAAGGTTGTGACCTTGCTTTCCAGTGGTTTTGACTCGCCGGTGGCCACCTGGATGGTGGGTCGCCGTGGGGCCACGTGCATCCCGGTGCACTTCTCGGGGCGTCCTCAGACCTCGGATGCCAGCGAGTGGCTGTGCCAGGACATCGTCGAGGCGCTGGCGCCTTCGGGCGTCGTGGGACGTCTCTACGTAGTGCCCTTTGGCGACTGCCAGCGCGAGATTTCTTTGGCCGTACCGCAGAGCCTGCGCATCATCATGTATCGCCGCCTGATGTTTGAGGTTGCCCAGGAGATCGCGCGTATCGAGGGTGCAAAGGCCCTGGTCACGGGTGAGTCTTTGGGTCAGGTGGCGTCGCAGACGCTGGATAACATCTGGGCGGTCGACGAGGTCGCGCAGATTCCCGTGCTGCGTCCGCTTATTGGCTCTGACAAACAAGAGATCATCAAGCGCGCGCAAGAGATCGGCACCTACGATATCTCTTGTCAGACCGCGCCCGATTGCTGCACCCTGTTCATGCCCCGCCGTCCCGAGACGCACGCGCGCTTGGACCAGGTGCACGCCGCGTGGGAGACCTTCGACCACGAGGCAATGGTTAAAAGCTTGATTGAAAATGTGGAGTACAAGGACTTCTCGCAGTGCGCGAGCTATCGCGCGCCTAAGGGCCCTCTCCACGTTTTCCACAACGAGCTTGGACCGGCGCGCAAGCCCGATGCAGAGCCAGAGCAGCAGTTGGTTTTCAAATAAGGCCCTGGTTGCCTTAGCTGTTTTGAGTTTGCGTGATAGATATCTGATAGGTTTGTGATAGGTTCCTGTCAGGGATAAAAATTTTAACCAAGGTTTTTGGTTGTTTCGCCCCCATCCTTAAATAGAGGAGGGGGCGATTTTTATGGCGCAGGTTGGACAGGCGGTTTCAAAGCGAGAAAGGCTGCTTAGAAAAGGCGGTTTGAAGCCCGGAGGCAAGGTGGTGGCTTGCCTTGCGGCGCTGGTGCTTGCGGCGATTGTCGGCGGGTTAGTCTTGCTTGGCTTGCCTGTTGGCGCAGTCCCCAGCTCTTCGTTTGAGATCCAGAGAAACGAGGAAGCCGCAGAGGCCGTAGGGGAGACGCAAACGGTTGCCGATGCGGCGGCTGCCGTTCCTGTGCCACAAGAGAAGGTCGTCGTACATGTCGATGGGCGGGTGGCGGCCCCTGGCGTTTATGAGCTTGTGGAGGGCGTGGCGCGAGTTAACGACGCGATTCTCGCTGCTGGTGGCTTGACGGCAGAAGCCGATACGTCGACGCTCAACTTGGCGAGCAAGGTCACGGATGGGCAAAAGATTTATGTGCCTGCGGTAGGGGAGCAGCAGGTGGCGGCCGAGGCTGAGGGCGCGACGGCCGTGTCTGCGTCCGGTTCTGGCGGCGCCTCTTCTGCTGGGGCCCTCATCAACATCAACCTTGCCACGGCCGATGAACTGCAGACTTTATCTGGCGTTGGCGAGGCTACGGCTAAGGCGATTATCGAGGATCGGCAAAACAACGGTCAGTTCACCTGTGTCGAGGACCTTATGCGCGTCCCGGGTATAGGCGAGAAGAAATTCGAGAAGATCCGGGACAGGATCTGTGTCTAGGAAGGTTGCGGAGGTGCCGCCTAGGCCCCATGTGCCCTTCGCGTTTTACGTGTTGGTGGGGGTCATCGCCCTGCAGCGCGCGACTTTGAGGTTCTCGGTGCCGATGGCATGGTATGGTGCTTCGGCCGGCGGCGCTGTGGTTCTTCTCGCCGTCGTCTGGTTTGTGCTGGCAAGAAGAAGTGCGAGGTCACAGCAGGTGTTTCTAGGCGTGGCGAGCGGTGCGCTGGTCTTGCTGTCGACGGGGTTCTTTGCCTCTGTAGCTGCAGCGAGGGCGTGTGAGTGCGCTGGGGCGCTGAGAAGCACCTCGATATCGGGCTTTAGCTTCCAGATCGAGCAGGATATGGGGCACACATCGAGCACCTGGACGGCGCGGGCCGGCGTCTATCGCGAAGGGTCGCGGCTGGGTAGCGTCTGGCTTTCAAATAAAGACCAGCTCAACAAGGGTGACACGCTTACGTGCGTCGGGCGGTTCTCTGAGCTTGGCGATGATGAATGGGACCAGAGCCTGAGGCTTCAGGGCGTTTGTGGCTCGGTCTCTGTCGTGAAGACGCTGCAGGTGGCGCCAAGTGCTTCGCGCATCTTACAGCTGCGACAGCGCTTGCTTGAGCAGATTGACCCCACGTCATCTGTCGGTCGGGCCATCGCCGCTGGAGCCCTTTGCGGCTATTCAAAGGCCATTGCTGAGCTTGGCATCAACGATCAGTTTACCGTCTGCGGTATCTCGCATCTCATCGCTGTGTCGGGGTCTCACTTGGCGCTGGTGAGCGGGCTTGTCTCGGCGCTACTTGATAAGACAAGGCTTAATAAGTGGTTTAAGCTCGGGTTTCTTCTTGCAGCGACGGGCGTCTTTGTCCTGTTTTGCGGGGCGCCCGCCTCGGCTTGCCGGGCGTGGTTTATGTCGCTGTGTGCCGCGGCGTCGCATCTTGTAACGCGGCGGGCCGATCAAATCTCGGCTGTCTGCATCTGCGCGTTGCTCATGGCGTCTTTCGACCCCACGGCCTGCGGGCAGATCGGTTTTCTTTTGTCGGTGACCTGTGTCATTGGGCTGTGTCTGTTCTCTGGCTACGCGCGCTATGCGTTTCTCGAGTTGGTGCCCGCTATCGAATCGCGGCGGCTTCCTTATAAGGTGTGGACGACCATCAACCACGTGCGGACTTCGATGGTCGAAACCGTGGCGCTTTGCCTTGTGGCCAGCGTGGTATCTGCGCCTCTCAGCCTCTCTGCGTTTGGGCGGCTCTCGCTTATAGCGCCGGTAGCTGCGATTATATTGACGCCGCTGTTCACGGTCTTGATGGGGGCGGGGGCTGTGTTTTTTGCGGTTGGTCGCGTCCCGGTTGTGGGCAACGCGGCTTCCGCTTTCCTAGGTTTGATTGGCGAGGTGTTTGCGTGGCTGCTCAATCGGCTGGCAACGGCGCCTTTTGCCTCGCGGTCTGTCTCGGTCGATTTTGCGCCCACGTTTCTCGTTACCATGGCAATCCTGGGCTTGCTGTATGTCACTTGGCCCAAGGTTTGCCGTTGGAAGGTCTTTACTGCTTGTGTGGTTCCCGTCCTGGGCCTTGCGGTCTACCTGGTGCGATGGCGCTACTTTGCCCCGGCGCGCATCTGCGTTTTGGACGTGGGCCAAGGCGACGCGATTCTCATAACCGATAAGAGCTCGGCGATTCTTGTGGATACGGGTCCTGGCAAAGCTATTCAGACGGCCTTGCAGGACCAGAATGTCTTTCACTTAGACGCCGTCATCTTGACGCACTTGCACGATGACCATGCCGGAGGACTGGATGACCTCATAGGCACCGTGCCTGTTGACCAGGTGGTCGTTGGTTTCAATGCAGTAGAAGACATTCCCCAGGACGTAAAGACAACCATCGATAACCTGACGCATAAAGAAACCGCACGGCTTAACTACCAGGACACGGTTCACGTAGGCGACTTCTCCCTTAAGGTCGCCTCGCCATCGGAATACGTGAGCGCCGACGAGAACGCCGGCTCCCTTGAACTGGCCGTGAGCTATGACGCTGCAGGCAAGTCGATGACCGGCCTTCTCACCGGCGACGCCGAGGAAGAAGAGACCGCCAAGGCCGCAAGCGAGTGCGGCCTGTCCAACATCGACTTTCTAAAGGTTGGCCACCATGGCTCTGCCATATCAATCGACGAGAAGACCGCTGCAACCCTTTCACCTGCGGTTTCTGTGGCAAGTGCCGGCAAGGACAATCGTTACGGCCACCCTAAGCAGGTCTGCGTCGACACCCTTGAGGCGGCGGGCTCGCGCTTCTTGTGCACCATCGATTGCGGCACCGTGACCGTCGAGCCATCTGAAAAAGGTGTGGTTGTGAGCACCCAGAAGTAGCGCCTGTGGCAAAGTAGAGATGTTGAAAGGGGACCCATGGCGCAAGCAACGCTTCTGGCGGCATATCTTATCGTTGGCTCTAACGAACTCAAGCGAGACCAGGCTCTTGCCCGGCTCAAGAAGCGGGCCGAAGGCGACTTCGAGGCCTTTAACCTCGAGGAATTGGAGGCTACCAATATCGCCGAGGCCCCGCAGCTTCTCTCGTCCCTTAATGCCCTTCCTTTTGGCGCCGACCAACGCATCGTCATTGTCCGCAACGCCGAGAAGCTCCAAAAACCGGTTTCCGAGGCCGTGATCAAGTACCTCGATGCCCCCAATGAGCAGTGTGTTCTTTGCCTGGTTGCAACCACCTTGGCCAAGAGCACACGTCTTTACAAGGCCGTGGCCAAGATTGATAAGAAAGCCGTCATTGATTGCGCGGCCCCCACAAAGCGCGATCTTGTGCCGTATGTGCAAAAGATCGCCGCGGCCCACGGTGCCTCGATCGATTTTGACGCCGCCCAAGAGCTGGTTGCGCGTTCGGGCGACTCGACCCAGATGCTCGACAACCAGGTAATTGGCCTTGTCAATCTTTTGGGAGGCTCCGGTCACATTACCCGTCAGCTTATCTGCGACAACGTGGCCCGCATCGCCGAGGTCAAACCTTGGGAGTTCTTGGATTTTGTGTGTTCGCGCAACACCAACAAATCCCTCGAGGCCCTGCTCCTTCTTGCAGATAACTCCCCCTTGGGCCTTCTTTCCCTCATAACCGGTCGCGTCCGCGAACTCATTGTAGCCCGCGCCCTGTGCCAGCGCGGCCAATCCGCCTCAATCCCCGAGGCCCTTGGCAAGCAATCCTGGCAAGTCAAAAACTACCCCCGCTGGTCTCAGCTCTTCAAAGACAACGAACTAGAGCACTGCCTTGCCACCTGCGCCCAAGTAGAAGCCTCCCTAAAATCCGGCGCCGACCCCCAAACCCAACTAACCCACCTAGTCCTCCAACTCACCCAGGGCAGGTGCTAACCCTTCTCTCAACCCTCAACGAGCCCCCACCCACCGGAATCATACGTCTCCTTCGACCCACCTGTTCTTCTATTTAAATCCTTCTCTAAATCCACCTGCCCCCAAGTTCTCCTGTTATTCCACCCTCCCCACCTGTAAGCGCTTGTTTTTTCTCGCCCCGACCCTCGAACCGCAGGCTTGGGTGACCCCTTTTCCTTTAAGCGCAGTTCCGCATGAGCCGAAGGCCACTTAATGTGGCCTTCGTGCGAATCAGGACTGTTTGAGCATTAAAGGAAAAGGGGTCACCCAAGCCGGAGGGCCCCGAGTTCTTCTCGTCGAGCAATAAAAAATGCCCCCTTCCAGCAGGAAGGGGGCAACAAAATGCGATAAAGCGAGAACTACTTAATCGTGTTCACGAGCTTCTGAACGCCGGACTTGCGCTGAGAAGCCTGGTTCTTGTGGATGATGCCCTTGGAGGCAGCCTTGTCGAGCAGACGGCTGGCCTTGTTGGCGGCGAGCTGAGCAGCCTCGACGTCCTTGGCCTCGACGGCAGCGCGAACGCCCTTGACGGCGGTCTTGAGCTCGGAACGGACAGCCTTGTTGCGAATGCGCGCCTTCTCGGCGGTGACAATGCGCTTCTTCTGGGACTTGATGTTAGCCACGTGTAGATCCTTTCAAAATTTTTAAAACGTGAGGCCTCTTGACCGAGACACGGGGAGGTCAACTCGATGAATATAGCATATCGGCCACGAGTTCGCTATTATTCTTCCTATGACTACTACAGATACATCTCATATCCGCAACTTCTCTATCGTTGCGCACATCGACCACGGTAAATCGACGATCTCGGACCGTATCTTGGAGCTCACCCATACGGTCGAGGAGCGCGACATGGAGTCGCAGCTCCTGGACACGATGGACATCGAGCGCGAACGCGGCATCACGATCAAGTCCAACGCCGTGCGCGTGACCTATGACGCCGATGACGGCCAGACGTATCAGTTTAACCTGATTGATACGCCGGGCCACGTCGACTTCACCTACGAGGTCAGTCGCTCGTTGGCGGCCTGCGAGGGCGCGGTCCTGGTCGTCGACGCTACCCAAGGCGTGGAGGCCCAGACCGTCTCTAACGCTACGCTGGCCATGAACGCCAACCTGGACATCGTGCCCGCGATCAACAAGATCGACCTGCCCTCGGCCCATCCCGACGAGGTCAAAGAAGAGATCGAGGAAGAGCTGGCAATTCCGGCAGACGACGCCGTGTGCGTCTCGGGCAAGACCGGCGAGGGCATCCATGAGCTTCTCGAGGCCATCGTTTACCTGGTCTCGGCTCCCAAGGGCGACGCAAACGCGCCGCTTAAGGCCCTTATCCTTGACTCGTACTTTGACGAATATCGCGGCGTCGTTGCCACGGTGCGTGTTTTTGACGGCTCGATAAAGAAGGGCCAGACCCTGCGCATGATGCAGATGGGCACCAATTTCTTGGTCGACGGCGTGGGTGTCAAGCGACCGGCCGAGGTCGCCGTGGACGAGCTGGGTGTGGGCGAGGTTGGCTACGTGGTCACGGGCCTTAAAGACCCCGACGCCGTGCGTGTTGGCGAGACCTTGACCTACAGCGACCGTCCTACGGCAGAGCCCCTGCCGGGTTATCGCGAGGCCAAACCCATGGTCTTCACGGGCCTCTTCCCGGTGGACAACAAAGACTACGAGAACCTGCGTGACGCCCTTGACAAGCTGCACGTCAACGACCCGTCGCTTACCTGGGAGCCCGAGACCTCGGTTGCTTTGGGCTTTGGTTTTCGCGTGGGCTTCCTGGGGCTTCTCCACATGGAGGTTGTCAAGGAGCGCCTGGAGCGCGAGTTCAACCTGTCGCTTATCGCCACGTCGCCTTCGGTGGACTACCACGTCTACAAGACCGACGGCACGATGATTGAGGTGAGAAGCCCGCAGGATTTGCCCGACGCTACCCGCATCGAGCACATCGAGGAGCCTTATCTCAACGCTAAGATCATCGTCCCGCCCGAGTACACGGGCGCGGTCATGCAGCTTGCCATCGAGCACCGCGGCATCACGCAGGACATGGTCTATCTCACCGAGAAGTCTGTCGAGATGCACTTCGATATCCCGCTGGCCGAGCTCATCCTGGACTTCTTTGACCAGCTGAAGAGCCGCACCAAGGGCTACGCGTCTCTTGACTACGAGTTTTCTGAGTACCGCGCGAGCGACCTGGTGAAGCTCGACATTCTGCTTTCGGGCGACGAGGTGGACGCGCTGTCGTTCATTGTCCACAAAGACAAGGCCTACGACCTGGCCCGCGGTCTTTGCGATAAGCTCAAAGAGATCATCCCGCGCCAGCAGTTTGAGGTGCCTATCCAGGGCGCCATTGGCAATAAGATCATCAGCCGCTCGACCGTCAAGGCCGTGCGTAAGGACGTTCTTGCCAAGTGCTACGGCGGCGACATCTCGCGTAAGCGCAAGCTGCTTGAAAAGCAAAAAGAGGGCAAGAAGCGCATGAAGCAGATTGGCTCGGTCGAGGTCCCGCAAGAGGCCTTCCTGGCAGTCCTTAAGGTGGACGACCAGTAGTGGCCTGCGCGAACATGCCTGCGACACCCGCCGAGGTCCTGGCAAAGTTTGGCCCGTCGGTGGGTCTTGCGGCTTCTCTTAAGCCCTTTGCCGGCGGCGAGAAGAACCTGCCGTTGGCGCAGCGCCTGGCCAATAATCCGCTGCTCATGGCGCCTATGGCGGGCGTGACCGACTCTGCCTATCGCATGATGACGCGCGCCGGCGGAGCCAATCTGGCTTATTCCGAGATGGTGAGCTGCGCGGGGCTGCACTACGGCGGTCCCAGCATTGAGCTTTGCGACGTTGCCGTGGGCGAGCCCGACCTGGCGGTCCAGCTCTTTGGTTCCAAGCCCGAGCTGTTTAGCGAGGCAGCGGCCACCGTGGTCCGGCACTTGGGCGATAAGCTGGTCTTGGTTGATATCAACATGGCCTGCCCTGTTCCCAAGGTCACTAAGAAGGGCGAGGGCGCGGCCCTGATGGAGTCGCCCGAGTTGGCGGCTTCGCTTGTGCGGACGACTAAAGAGGCCCTGGAACCCTACGGCGTCGAGGTCACCGTTAAGATCCGTCGCGGCCGTGCCGACGGCTGCGAAGTGGCGCCCGAGTTCGCAAAGCGCATGGTTGACGCTGGTGCCTCGGCCGTGGCGGTCCATGGCCGTTTTGCCACGCAGTTCTATCGCGGAGAGTCCGACGCATCGGTTATCGAGCGCGTGGTTAAGGCCGTTGACGTGCCTGTTATTGGATCTGGTGACGTCAAGAGCGGACATGCGGCCGCCCACATCATGAACGACCTGGGTGCCGCTGCGGTCATGTTTGCTCGCGGGACCTACGGTAACCCCTGGATTTTCTCGCAAGCCGCGAGTGTTCTTGCTGGCGAGAAGCCCTTTGAGCCGTCGCTTCTCACGCGCGTGGAGGCCTTTGAGTGCCACATGCGCCTGTTGGCGGCAACCGGTGCCCATCTCAAGCG
>CAVEMP010000191.1:20981-22257 GCA_963616835.1 uncultured Oscillospiraceae bacterium
AGCGACGGCCTTATGTCGGCATATGTCGACGGGATTGTTGGGCAGATCGATCAATTTCAACAGCTTGGCCTTCTCGACGGCGTGCGGACCGCCTACATCGGCGGGGGCACGCCGAGTTTTTTGCCGGCTCCGGCTTTGGAGAAGCTTGTCTCGCGTGTCGCCGCCCTTGGAGTGGGGGAGCTAAGCTGCGAGGCCAACCCCGACTCATTGACCGGCGAGAAGATCGCCGCATTCAAGACCGCTGGCGCCACACGCCTTTCGATTGGCGTGCAGAGCCTGAACGACGTTGAGCTGGAGAAGCTCGGTCGTCTCCATAACGCCCAGCACGCCAAAACTTCTGTGTCGCAGGCCGTGGCTGCTGGCCTGGACGTCTCTTGCGATCTTATGTGCGCGACCCCCGGCCAGAGTGATGCATCGTGGGCCGGTACTCTAAGCGAACTTGCGGCCCTTGGAGTGGGCCATGTGAGCGTCTACCCTCTGTCTATCGAGGAAGGTACCCCCTTCGACAGACTCTACGGCGACGAGGACAATCTCTGGAACTCCGATGAGGTCCAGGCGGCTAGAATGACTAAGGCTCAAGATGTGCTTGAGAGTTTAGGTTACGCTCGATACGAGGTTGCAAGCTACGCAATGCCTGGTAAACAGTGCCGTCACAACAAAACCTACTGGACAGGTTTAGGGTATCTGGGTATCGGTACAAATGCTTCAAGTATGCTAACCCTCGAGTCCTACTTTAAGCTTCAAGCGGTCAATTTTAACCTTCCAGACCTTCCTAAAGGCACTTCTCGCGTCCGGCTCACGTGCACGACGCCTCGTAATGTCATCGCCGCAGGCGCCAAATTCTCGGACCTTTCCTTTGATATCGAGGCCCTCACAGCCCCGCAGGCGGCCGCCGAGGACCTTATGCTGGCCGCCCGCCTGGTAGAGGGAATCGGCCCCTCTCAGCTCGCCTACGCACGCCAGGCGCTTGGCGCCCCGGCTGTCGACCGCCGCATCGACGATCTTCTTGCCCATGACCTTCTCGTCCAGAACGACGGCCGTCTGTGCCCCACGCGCTCGGGCTGGCTTCTTGGCAACGAGCTCTACGGTGCCCTTTGGGACCTGGCCCCCGGAGAGGTCTTCTCGCTTGCGACATAACGTAAGCCGCTCCTCGATTTGCAATCGCACGCTCGATTTGTCATTGTGGGGTCACGAAAACCATAAGGTAAGGAGCCAAAATGCCCGGAAAGCGCGACGACGTCATTAGCTGGGACGAGTTCTTTATGCGCGTGGCCAT
>CAVEMP010000191.1:22684-24444 GCA_963616835.1 uncultured Oscillospiraceae bacterium
CCGGCCAGGCTTTTAGGCATCTTTTGTCGATAGGTATGAGAAATCCGGTGCTGGATATAATCAACCAGTACCCTTTTTGCCTCTGGACCTTAGGAGTCTTCTAGCATGGCTTCAATGAACGACAAGGACTACTACGCCGTACTTGGTGTCGAGAAGGACGCCACCACGGCCGAGATACGCAAGGCTTTCCAGCAAAAGGCCAGGAAGCTTCACCCCGACGTCAACAAGGCCCCCGACGCCGAGGAGAAGTTCAAGGAGGTCTCGGAGGCCTACGCCGTCTTGTCTGACGAGGACAAGCGCAAGCGCTACGACGCCATGCGCAGCGGCAATCCCTTTGCCGGTGGCTACAGTGCAAGCCCTGCGGGCGGCGGTGGCCGCGGCTACTACACCGGCGGCGGCCCGTACAGCTGGGGTCCCTTTGGCGGAAGCTACACCAGCACCACGCGACGCAGCTCCCGTGCGTACAACCCCAAGGCGGGCGCTGACTTCACGATGGACGTCGACCTTTCGGCCGAGCAGGCCAAATCGGGCTGCAAGCGCGGTGTCACTTATCAGCACTACGTGAGCTGTACTGTCTGTCACGGCGCCGGCTCGGTCGAGTCCGAGCACTCCCAGACCTGCCCCACCTGCTCGGGCAGCGGCAATATCGAGATCGACCTGGGCTCCATTTTTGGAATTGGCGTCATGCAGATGACCTGCCCCGAATGCGAGGGCACCGGCCGCGTGGTGGCCAACCCGTGCTCGGCTTGCGGCGGCTCGGGCCGCACCTTGAGTGCCTCGGAGGTTGTGGTCGACATCCCGGCAAACTCGCACGACGGCGATGAGGTACGCGTCAAGGGCATGGGCAACGCGGGCACCAACGGCTCTTCGGCCGGCGACTTTGTGGCGCGTGTCTGCGTTGCTTCCGAGCGCCTGACCTCGGCACAGGCCAACGGTTTTTACCTTATTGGTTTTGTGATGCCCTTCATTGTGGTGGGCCTTCTTAGCGGTGGCCTGGCGTCGATCGGGCTCTTTGTGATCTTGGCCTGCGCGTTTGGCGCCTTTGTCATCATCAAGGACGGCGTTAAGTTTAGCTCGGGCTGGTGGAGGCACGCGGGCGCCGCACTTGGCAACGGCGCGAGCTCGGGCGTGACCTTCGCGATCCTCTTCTTCCTGCTGTTCTCGTGCCAGGGCCTTGGCGCCCGCGGCTACATGGGCGGCCCCGGCTGGTAAAGGGGTATAGTGTTTAAGCTTTGCCGCGCGCCGGGATTAGCCGCGCGGCAAAGAGGTGTTTGTACATGAGTGTTTTGGGGATTGGTGAGATTGAAACCGGAGAAGGACTATTACGAGGTGCTCGAGGTGCCTCGCGACGCCGACGATAAGACCATCAAGAGGGCTTTTCTCAAGAAGGCCAAGAAACTTCACCCCGACGTGGCCACTGAGCCCGACGCCGAGGCGAAGTTTAAAGAGGTAAACGAGGCGTACTCGGTTCTTTCCGATGACCAAAAGCGCGCAAACTATGACCGCTACGGCGACCCTGATGGTCCTGCCGGGTTTGGCGGCGGCGGATCCGACTACGTCGACATCTCGGACATCTTTGGCGGTGGCGGCTTCTCGGATATTTTCGACTCGTTCTTTGGCGGCGGGCGTGGTCAGTCGGGCGGCCAGGCCCGCACGCGCGGTCGTGACATGGGCATCCGCCTGCAGATCAGCCTGGCCGAGGCGGCCAGCGGCTGCACCAAGACCCTCTCGTACGAGCGCCTGGCCCCCTGCGACGACTG
>CAVEMP010000192.1:0-2906 GCA_963616835.1 uncultured Oscillospiraceae bacterium
GACGGCATAAGCACGCAGTTGTAGCCCTCGTTCTTAAGGAGCACCTCGATCAGCTCGAAGTGAATCGGGCTCATCTGCGGGGCCAGGATGGTATAGCCAGCCTCCTGCATCTCCTTGGTGTAGCGCACCTTCTTAAAGGCGGCGCTTTGGGACTCGCGGTAGACGGGCACGCGGGCAGGGTCGTCGTGGGTGCGCTTGCGCTCGGGCGTACCGTCGGAAAGGCGAACGCCCGCGGGCTCGATCTCGGCCACCTCGCCGGCAAGGGTGCGGCGCTCAAGATCGGCGTGCTGCTCCTTAAGGGCAGCCATGAGCGAGCGTACGCGGATGCGGGCAGCGCCCAGGTTGCTCACCTGGTCGACCTTGAGCATGGTGTAGATCTTGCCCGAGGCCTCCAAGATCTCCTGCACCTCGTCGGTGGTCAGGGCGTCAAGGCCGCAACCAAACGAGAAGAGCTGAATGAGGTCCAGGTCGTTGCGGGAGGCCACGAAGCGCGCCGCGCGGTACAGACGGCTGTGGTACATCCACTGGTCGACGACGCGGATGGGGCGCTCGGGGTCCATCTTGTGGGCAATGGAGTCCTCGGTAAGCACGGCAAAGCCGAAGGAGTGCACCAGCTCGGGGATGGCGTGGTTGATCTCGGGGTCGTTGTGGTACGGGCGGCCGGCAAGCACGATGCCGTGACCGTCGTGGGCCTCGATCCAGCGCAGGGCTTCGTCGCCCTTGCGGTGCATGGCGTTGTGGAAGTCGATGTCGGCCTGCCACGCGACGTTGACGGCCTCGTCAATCTCGGCGCGGGTGATGTGGCTGCCGCGCACGCGGCCACGGCCCTCGGCGGCGTCCTTCTCGCGCTGCTCGCTCACCAGCTCGTAAAGGCGGCGCTTGAGCTCGCTCTTCTTGTCATAAGGAATGAAGGGGTCCATGAACTCGACCTTGGTGCCCTCGCCCAGCTCGTCGATGTTGAGCTTCAGGGCCTGCGGGTAGCTCATGACAATGGGGCAGTTGTAGTGGTTGGTGGCCGAGCTGTCCTCCTGGCGCTCCCAGCGAATGCAGGGCATCCAGATGAAGTCGGGGTCCTTCTCGATGAGGTTCATGATGTGGCCGTGGGAAAGCTTGGCCGGGTAGCACACCGACTCGGACGGCATAGACTCGATGCCCGCCTCGTAGGTCTTGCCGGTGGTCTGGTCGGACAGCACGATCGAGAAGCCCAGCTTGGTGAAGAACGCGTGCCAGAAGGGGTAGTTCTCGTACATGTTGAGGGCACGCGGAATGCCCACGGTGCCGCGGGGCGCCTCGTTGGCATCAAGCACAGGGCGGTCGAACAGCAGCTTGTTCTTGTACTCAAAGAGGTTGGGGGCGTCGTTCTTGGCGCGCTTAGAGCCGCCCGCGCCCTTCTCGCAACGGTTGCCCGTGATAAAGCGACGGCCGCCGCCAAAGTCGTTGATGGTGAGCAAGCAGTTGTTGGAGCAACGGCCGCAGTGGACGTTGGTGTGCTTGACCTGCAGGTTGTCGATGTCTTGGCGAGAAAGGATGGTCGAGACGCCGTGCCGGCCTGCGCGGTCACGAGCGAGAAGGGCCGCGCCGTAGGCGCCCATGCAGCCCGCCACGTCGGGACGAATCACGTCGCGGCCGGTGAGAAGCTCGAAGGCGCGCAGAGTGGCGTCGGACATGAAGGTGCCGCCCTGGACCACGCAGTACTTGCCGATCTCTTCGAAGTCGCGCAGCTTGATGACCTTGAACAGGGCGTTTTTGATCACCGAGTAGGAAAGGCCGGCCGCCACGTCTCCGATGGTGGCGCCTTCCTTCTGGGCCTGCTTGACGCGGGAGTTCATGAAGACGGTGCAGCGGCTGCCCAGATCGACGGGGCTCTTGGCCTTAACGGCGGCCTGTGCGAACTCCTGAACGGTCATGTTCATGGACACAGCGAAGGACTCGATGAACGAGCCGCAGCCAGAAGAGCACGCCTCGTTGAGCATGATGTGCTCGATGACGCCGTCCTTGACCTGCAGGCACTTCATGTCCTGGCCGCCGATGTCCAGGATGAACTCGACGTCGGGGATAAAGGCCTTGGCGCCGCGCAGGTGAGCGACGGTCTCGATCTCGCCGGAGTCGGCGCGCAGGGCCTCAATCAAGATCTGCTCGCCGTAGCCCGTGGTGGTCACATGGCCAATGGTGCAGTCGGTGGGCATCTTGTCGTAGATATCGTCGCAGATCTTGCGGGCGGTTCCCAGGATGTCGCCGTTGTTATTGCCGTACCAGGTGTAGAGAAGCTCACCCTGGGCTCCCACGACGGCCGCCTTCATGGTGGTGGAGCCGGCGTCGATGCCAATGAACAGACGGCCGTGGTAGCTGGAAAGATCGCCCTTGGGCACGACCTGCTGGTCGTGGCGGGCCTTGAACTCCTGGTAGTCCTCCTCGGTGGCAAACAGGGGATCAAGACGTGCGACCTCGGAGCCCTGGGTGTCCTTGAGGTCCTCAAGCAGGCGGATGGCCTCGGCAAAGGTGATGTACTTGTCGGACTCGCCGGCCAAAGCGGCGCCGGTGGCCACAAAGAGGTGGGCGTTTTGAGGCACGATGATGTGCTCTTCGTCCAGGTTAAGGGTCACGTAGAAACGGTGGCGCAGCTCAGAGAGGTACTGCAGGGGACCGCCGAGAAACGCCACGTAGCCGCGGATGGGGTGGCCGCAGGCAAGGCCGCTCACGGTTTGGTTGGCCACGGCCTGGAAGATGGAGGCAGCAATGTCTGCGGGGGCCGCGCCCTCGTTCAACAGCGGCTGAACGTCGGACTTTGCAAAGACGCCGCAGCGGCTGGCGATGGGGTGAATCTGGGTGGCCGACTTGGCAAGCTCGTTCAAGCCCGATGCGTCGGTGTGGAGAAGAGAGGCCATCTGGTCGATAAAGGCGCCGGT
>CAVEMP010000193.1:0-1255 GCA_963616835.1 uncultured Oscillospiraceae bacterium
GTAAACTTCCCCCAACCGGCATCAAATTTCGCGTTTGCCCAGGAAAGGGCCGCGCTGCACTCCGGTTGGGGGAAGATTGCTAGTAAGAAACCTGGCAGGGGATACCCAAGGCCTCCACTTGCGCCGCAATGGCGTCAAGGGACGCGGCTGGGGCCTTGCTAAGCCCTGCCACGGGCGTCTCGCGGGCCACAGTGTAGAGGGTTGCCGCCTGCGGGGCGATGCGTCTCAAGGCATAAAGCCAGGGCTCCACGTACTTCTCGCCGGTATTGTCCATGTCGTGGCCCTTATAGGTGCCGGTCAAGAAGATGGTCTGGATTATCGCGTGGCCGCCGAAGCTCTTGAAGGTCTCGATCTGGTACTCGACATCGTAGGCGCAACCGGGGTTGTCGATTAAGCGAATGTAATCTGCGTCAACGGTGTCTAGCTTTAAAATGTTATCGTCCACCAGCATCAACGCGTCATGAACCGCCGGTCTGTCTGCGTAGGTGCCGTTGGAGAGAACGGCGATCTTGGCCGCCGGCGCCAGCTGATCGCGAAGGCGCACCGCCCCCTCAATGGCCTGCGGGAACTCCGGCGCCGCCGTGGGCTCGCCGTTTCCGGCAAAGGTGATGACGTCCGGCAGCTCGCCTTCGTCGCGCATGCTCACGAGCTTCTTCTCAAGTGCAGCCAAAACCGTCGCCGCGTCGTTGTGCGGTTGGCCACAGCGGCGATCCTCGTTTAAGCCGTTCTCGCAATATATGCAGTTGAAAGAGCAAATCTTGCCTGCCGCAGGCATCATGTTGACGCCCAGCGAAACGCCAAGGCGGCGGCTCTTGACCGGTCCAAAGATAGGGCTCGCGTTCAAAAATGTGGACATGGTTTCTCTCCTTATGGTTACAAAACACCTTAGCGCAACGCCGCCACGGTTATCATTTGGTCTACCTAAGCGAAACAAAGCCAAAGGAGCGCTAATGAGCCGCGTCTACAACTTCTCTGCCGGTCCCGCCGTCTTGCCCCAAGAGGTCCTCGCGCAATGCGCCGCGCAGATGAGCGACTTTAACGGCTGCGGCATGTCCGTCATGGAGATGAGCCACCGCTCGGCCGTTTTCCAGGGCATTCTTGATGAAGCCGAGAAGGACCTTCGAGAGCTCATGGGCATCCCGGACGATTACGAGGTCCTGTTCCTTCAGGGCGGTGACTCGCTGCTTTTCTCGACCGTCTTCATGAACCTGGCAACCAACGGCAAGGCAGACTACGTGGTCTCGGGCAACTGGTC
>CAVEMP010000193.1:1517-3814 GCA_963616835.1 uncultured Oscillospiraceae bacterium
CACGCCGGCGTGCAGAAAAACGTTGGCCCCGCGGGCGTCCAGGTGGTCATCGTTCGCCGCGACCTAATACCTGATGACTTGCCCGGCGTGCCCACCATGCTTCGCTTCAAGACTCACGCAGACGCGGGATCGCTCTACGACACGCCCAACTGCTGGGGCATCTATGTTTGTGGCCTAGTCTTCAAATGGCTGCTTGAGCTGGGCGGCATTGAAGCCATGGAGCAAAGAAACCGCCAGAAAGCCGCTCTTCTTTACGACTTCTTGGACAACTCAAAAGTCTTCTCGCCAACGGTAGAGCCGACGTACCGCTCGCTTATGAACGTGCCGTTTGTCACGGGCGATAAGGACCTTGACCAGCGCTTTATTGCGCAGGCAGCAGAAGCCGGCCTCGTTAATCTCAAGGGCCACCGCCTGGTGGGCGGCATGAGGGCCTCGATTTACAACGCCATGCCCTATGAGGGCGTCCAAGCCCTCGTCGACTTCATGGAGAAATTCGAGGGCTCGCTCTAAACGGCCCATCTACCAGGTCTTCATTTAAAACGCGGGCTCCCTGGCGCAATGCCCAAGGAGCCCGCATTCGTTAACGCGCAAGTGTCCGCGATAGGCGAGAAGCCCTACTCGGCGTCGACATCGTCCTCGTCGATAAGGCTCTCGTAAGCCTCGGCCACCTGGGCAAACAGCTCGTCGTCGGCGATATCGCCCAGCGAGAAGGTGCCGTCCTCGTGCTCCTCGTAGACGTAGAGATAGACGCAGCCGTCATCGGACTCGGGGACAAGGGCGATGTACTCGACGTCGTCCAGCTCAAAGATCCCCATGACCTCGCAACGCTCGGTCGTGCCGTCCTCGTAATCCAGGGTAATGAACTCGCCGGTCTCTTCCTCGGGCAAATCGTTAGGCTCAAGGTTCTCGTTGGGCTCCTGGGACATAAGGCCTCCTTGTGTCGTGTTTGTCACGCGCCGAGCATTATTGTCGCGCGCTCAATTGGGATTAGTTTACCCTTTGCCTTGCTCACTTTCACCTATAGGCCGCCTGCGGCCGGACAAGGGACTTGTATGGCTCACTCTTTTGACGTTTATGACCACTTTGCCAACGAGGGCGACTATCCCGACTTCGACTACGAGGGCTCCTTCCAACGTCTTTCTGCCGCCCTTGCCTGCAAAACCGTTTTTGAAGGCGAGAAGACCGATTTTGGCGAGTTCGAACGCCTGCAAGACCATATCAAGCGCTCGTTCCCGCACATCTTTGAAGTGGCCACCTTCGAGCTCATTGGCCACTCAATCCTGATTAGCATCCCAGGCAGCGACCCCGCACTCGACCCCGCCATGCTCATCGCTCACCAAGACGTCGTTCCCGTGATCCCCGGCACCGAGGACGAGTGGGTCCACGACGCCTTTTCTGGCCACATCGACGACGAGTGGATCTGGGGCCGGGGCGCCTTGGACATCAAGGACATGCTCATGGCCGAGCTTGAGGCCGCAGAATATCTTCTCGCCACCGGGAAGACCTTAAAACGCGGCATCTACCTGGCCTTTGGTGAGGACGAGGAGGTTTCGAGCCATGGCGCCACCCGCGTTGCCGCCGTCATGGCCGAGCGCGGCATGCGAGCCGCCTTCCTTTTGGACGAGGGCACCACCACCATGGCCGATGCCGCCGACTACGGCGCGCCCGGCACCGTGATCTCGGACATCTGCCTGTCTCAGAAGGGCTATCTCAACCTCAAGATCAGCGTGTCCGGCGCAGGCGGCCACTCGTCAAACCCCTTTGGCGGTACCTCGCTGGAGAAGCTCTCTCGCGCCGTCGCGGCCCTTTGCCAAAACAAGCCGGCCCCGCAGCTCACACCCTTGGTCGCGGGCACCTTCGAGGCCCTGGGCAACCGCGTTACGCAAGAGCCCTTCGCCTCGCTCGTTGGCGACATCGGGGCCAACGCCCAGAAAATCGCACAGGCAGCCTCACAGGTGCGCGCCCTTTACCCCTTTGTGGCCACCACCGTAGCTGTCGACCAGGTCTTTGGCTCGTCGCCCGCAGCCAACGTCATGCCTGCAGATGTGTCGGCCGTCGTGAACTTCCGCCTGCTGCCCGGCTGCGACGTGGACGCCCTTGTCGCCGACGTGCGCCGCGCCGTCGCCCCCTTTGGCGCCAGCGTCGAGAAGCTCCACTACACGCCCGCTGGCCGCGTGGACACCACCCAAGGCTCCGGCTACGCAGAGCTCAAAGAGTCCCTGGAGCACTTCCACCCGGGCGTCGTCTTTGTCCCGTCGTTTGTCTGCGGCGGCACCGACTCGGTGCGCTACGAGGGC
>CAVEMP010000194.1:0-4689 GCA_963616835.1 uncultured Oscillospiraceae bacterium
GCACCAACGCGCAGTCGCGTATCTTGGAAGATATGTTCCTGCGCGCGGGCGTGCCTTACAAGATCGTGGGCGGCACGCGATTCTTCGACCGCGCCGAGGTGCGCGACGTCATGGCCTACCTCAAGGCCGTCTGCAACCCCGACGACGACGTGGCCGTCCAGCGCGTGATTAACACCCCGCGCCGCGGCATCGGCACCACGTCGATCCAAAAGATCGCGGGCCTGGCCGCCGAGGAGGGCATCTCGTTCTTCTCCGCCTGTCAGATGGCTATTTGCGAGACGGGCCTGCTGTCGGCCAAGGTTCGCCAGGCCCTGGGCGACTTCTGCGGCGTGATTGAAAGTGGCCGGCACATCTCGGGCGAGCTGGCCCAGGTGGTCGAGGCCATCGTGGATAAGGCGGGCCTCATGCAGGCCCTGGCCGCCGAGCACTCTGTCGAGGCCGATGGACGCATCGAGAACATCAAGGAATTCTTGGGCGTCGCTGCCGAGTTCGATGAGACGCACGACGACGTGGCCCAGACGTTGGAATCCCTGGAGCAGTTAAAGGCCGCCGGTGCCTTGGGGGGCGGGGAGGCTTCGGCAGCTGTTGCGGCCCCGGCCCCCGCGCTGGCTACGTCCCTGCGCCCCGACGTGGCGGCCGAGAAGCTCCCGGCTTTCATGGAGTGGCTCGCCCTTCGAAGCGACCTGGACTCCCTGGCCGGTCAGGCCCACGCCGTCACGATGATGACCATCCACTCGGCTAAGGGCCTGGAGTTCCCCACGGTCTTTGTAAGCGGTATGGAGGAGGGCATCTTCCCGCACTCCATGTACGAGTCCGACCCGTCCAACCTTGAAGAGGAACGCCGCCTGGCCTACGTCGCCATCACGCGTGCCCGCAAGCGCTTGTACCTTACTTTTGCAGCCACGCGCCGCACTTATGGATCTACCCAGGCCAATCCGCCCAGCCGTTTCTTGGGCGAGATTCCGGCCGAGAATTATGAGCGTGTGGGCGTGGGCTCTTCTGGCTTTACAGGCGTTGGCTGGGAGAAGCGCGGCGACCGTCACGGGACCTTTGGCTCGGGCCGCGGCTCCGACGTCTACGGTGGCCACGTCTTTGGCTCGCGCACGCGCTCTACCGGTGGCTCTCCGCAGAGCAGGCCGTCGGGTGGCATTGGCACCGGCGCGACCTCGGGCACCTTTGGCTCGCGCCGCGCGAGCGCGGGCTTTGGCCAGCAGGCGTCCGCCAGCTCTTCTCGCCAGCAGCGCGGCTCGTATAGCTACAGCGCGCCTATCGCCCCGCATGCCAAGAGGGCCGGCGACACTGCGGCCGTGCCCGTCTCGTCTGGCGCGGATACCTTTGTTAAGGGCGACCGCATCTCACACAAGACCTTTGGTCCTGGTATTGTTGTGGGCGTCTCGAGAGACTCGATTGAAGTGAGCTTCTCGCGTACCGGAACGACAAAGAAGCTCCTTAAGGGCTTTGCTCCCATCGTCAAGATCGAGGGGTAGCGATGGCGACGCTAGAGATGTCCCTTGGGGCCGGCGAGCTGCTCACAAAGGCTTCTTACGTGATCGCGGCCGTTGTGGCCGCCCTCGTTGTGCAACGCATCGTGATCAACGCGTCCAAGAAGCTGTTTGTAGTGGCGGGCGCGCCCAAGGTGTCGATACTCATCAACATTGTGCGCGTCCTTATTTGGGCCTGTGCCCTCATGTGTATCCTCGAGCCGGTCTTTGGCGTCACGCCCACGTACTTCGTGGCCACCTTGGGCGTGGTCTCGGTGGCCATCTCGCTTGGTCTGCAAGACACGATCTCGAATATCTTCTCGGGATTGGTTCTCATGGCCGGTCATGTGATCCGGCCGGGCGACGATATCTGTGTCGGCGCGGTCTCGGGTCGCGTGACCGATGTGACGTGGAGAAGCACGTCTGTCCAGGATCGCCACGGCTCGGTCGAGATCATTCCCAACTCGGTCTTGAATAAGACAACCCTCAAGCGGCTGCACCCTTCGCAGGTGGGCAAGGTGGTTGTTCCCATCGCCGTGGTTCCCGATGCCGACCTTGACGAGGTCACTCGTCAGACCGTTGAGTTAGCGACCAAGGTCGCGGGTGACCTTCTCAATCCTGCCTACCCGCCTAAGGTCCTTATCTTGGGCATGGACGAGTACGGCACGCGCGCCTCTATCGTCTTGCGTGCCGCCTCGGGTGTTCCTACCGAGGTTCCCGTTGACAAGGTACTGCGCGCTGTCCAGGGCAAGCCGTGGGTCGCCAGCGCCCTGCCCGGCCGATAAACGGCCAAGACTATTTAAAATTTGATGCATTAAGGAGACCTGCCATGGAGCTGATCGCAAGCTTTACCGTGAACCACTTGACGCTCGAGCCGGGCGTCTATGTGTCTCGCGTTGACAAAGACCCCAACACCGGCGCCATCATCACCACCTTTGACCTGCGGCTTACTGCTCCCAATCGCGAGCCTGTTATGGACACGGCGGCGGTCCACGCGCTGGAGCACTTGGGTGCAACCTTCCTGCGCAACGTCTCGGACTGGGGCAGTCGCGTGGTTTACTTTGGGCCCATGGGTTGTCGTACCGGCTTCTACCTGGTGCTCTTTGGCGAGTACGATTCCAAAGACGTCCTTGACCTGGTGCGTCGTCTGTTTGAGTTTGCCCGCGACTTTCAGGGTGAGATTCCTGGCGCCAAGCCCGCCGAATGCGGCAACTGGCACGACGCAGACCTTAACCAGGCGCATTGGTGGGCTTCTCGCTATTTAAAGAACACACTGGACAATATAGACGCTGCCCACATGAACTACCCGGCGTAGGCTTGGCGTATTCAAAGGGTAAAGCGGCGCAGTAAAGGAGTAGTAATGAAGACCGGCATCATAGGCGCTATGGCAGTAGAGGTCGTCTTGCTTAAAGAGCAGATGGAAAACGCCCAGGTCACTAAGGTGGCTGGTATGGAGTTTTGCGACGGCACGCTTGGCGACCAGAAGGTCGTCGTTGTACAGTGCGGTATTGGCAAGGTCAACGCCGGCATGTGCGTTCAGATTCTTGCCGATCGCTTTGGTGTTGGCCGCGTGATCAATACCGGTGTTGCCGGCTCGCTGGACGCCCGGCTTGACGTGGGCGACCTGGTGGTTTCGACCGACTGCGTGATGCACGACTTTGACGTGACGCCTTTGGGCTATGAGCCGGGCCAGGTCCCGGGCCTCGATACCCTGGCCTTCTCGGCAAACGAAGATATGGTCAAGGCCGTTGTTGGCGCTGCGGCTGCGGCCGCGCCCGACATCAAAGTTTTGCCGGGCCGCGTGGTCTCGGGAGACCAGTTTATCTCGACGCGGGAGCAAAAGGACCGTATTTTGGCCACCTTTGGCGGCCTGTGCTGCGAGATGGAGGGCACGGCCATTGCCCAGGCAGCGTGGTTGAACGGCCTTCCCTTTGTGGTGGTACGCGCGATTTCTGACAAGCCCGGCACTTCTCACCATGTCGTTGACTACAACACCTTCGAGGCCAAGGCTGCCCAGGATTGCGCCCGCATCGTCAAGCGGATGGTCTGTGGCGCATAAGCGGCGCCGGGGCGGGGTCGTGTGCTAGCGATGACCCCCATGTCAGTGGTTTTTCTGGCCAATAAAAGCCGTCTACCTAAAGAATCGCAGGTAGACGGCTTGCGTATTTCGACCCTTGGAGAAATCGGACCCAAAATCCGCTGACAAGGCCCCTTGCGCTAGCAAGGTTTTATCAAAAGTGAAATTATCGCTTTCGTCGAGACGAAATTTGGGCCTAGCGGCGCCCCTTACAGCCCCTGGATTGCGATGCCCACCAGCTCGGGGCCGGTGTGAACCAGCAAATCGGCCGTGATGTCGCTGCGCACGATGTCAACAACGTTGACCACCTGGCGACGAACCGCCTCTTCAAGGCGGGAGTATTCCTCGTGCGTAGCGGTGGTGCAGCTCAGGCCAATGCGTACCTTGGGGTACTT
The DNA here is from genome assembly GCA_963616835.1 of uncultured Oscillospiraceae bacterium. Classification (GTDB taxonomy): domain Bacteria; phylum Actinomycetota; class Coriobacteriia; order Coriobacteriales; family Atopobiaceae; genus Paratractidigestivibacter. Next base: position 3,954 of record CAVEMP010000194.1, read on the forward strand.
GCGCGCCAGCTCCTCAATGAGCTTGACCTCGGTATCAAGTGCGCGTTGCCAGCCACGGGCCTTCTTGGAGATGGCGTAGCGTCCCTCCTCATCGCAGGTCAGCACCGGCTTGATGTTCAAAACCGAGCCCACACGGTATACAGCCTCGGAGATGCGCCCGCCCACACGTAGGAACTTTAGGTCGCGCACAGCAAAGAACACGTTTGTTTGGCGCGAGACGATATCAAGCGTCGTGGCCAAAGACGAGAAAGGCACGCCTGCCTCGATCTGGCGTACGGCCTCCATGACGACCATTCCCGCCGAGAAACCGATGCCTTTGGTGTCGACGACCAACACCGGGAAGTCCTCCATCGTTCGGGCGACCATGCGCGCCGTGTCGTAGGTGGCAGAAAGGCCAGAAGAGATGCTCACAAAAACGGCCGAGGTGTAACCGTCGCGCTTGGCAGCGGCAAAGGCATCGCTAATGCTCTCGGGCGAGGGGAGAGACGTCTTGGGAATCTCCTGATCAAAGCGGGCGACAATCTCGTCGGTCGTGATGTCGACGCCGCACTCATAGCTAGTGCCGTCCGAGTAGTTGATGCGCAGGGGAACAACACGCACGTCGTGCTTGGCGACAAAATCCTCGGGCGTGTCGGTGCCCGTGTCGGTGATGACTGCGATGCGCTGGTCGTTCATGTTTTTCTCCGTTGCAAAAGGCTCTGCGAGAAATTCGCGTTTACGATGGGATACTATAACC
>CAVEMP010000195.1:0-9802 GCA_963616835.1 uncultured Oscillospiraceae bacterium
GCCTTACCGAGAACCGCGTGGGCCTGGTGTGGGGGCCCTTCTCGCCGCTGTACGGGACGGGCGCGGTGCTGCTCACGGTCCTGTGCTTTATGCTGCGTCGCCGTGGCGCGGGGGTCCTGGTGATCTTTTTGGTCTCGGCCGCTATTGGCGGCGGGCTTGAGCAGGTCACGGGCTGGGCCATGGAGACCCTCTTCAACGCCACTTCGTGGAGCTATTTGCACCTGCCCGATCACATCACCAAGTGGGTGGCCTGGCGTTTCTTGTTTTTCTGGGGCTTGCTTGGCCTGGTATGGGCGCGCGCGGTGATGCCGCGCCTGCTCTACCAGATCGGGATGCCCACGACGCGTCGGCAGGTTCTCTTTGTGACCTTGGTCGCCGTTTACCTGGTGGCCGACATCGGCATGACCATGGCCTGCTTTAACCGCAAGACCGCCCGCGACGCCGGCATGCCTGCGACCAACGCCTTCGAGCAGTGGGTGGACACCAACTACTCGGACGAGTTTATCTCGGGTCGGTTCCAGAACCTGGTCATCGAGTCGAGAGGGGAGAAGTAAATGGGGCAGAAGAACGCGGCGGCGTTGAGCGACGCGGCGAGCAATGCGGTGGCCTGCGAGCCGGCCCGCGAGGCCTACCTGGACTACGCGGCGGCAACTCCCGTTGACCCGGCCGTTCTGGCCCAGATGATGCCCTACTTTACCGAGGCCTTCCACAATCCGTCCGCCCCCTATGCGCTGGCGAGAAGGGCCCGCGGCGTCGTTGAGGACGCCCGTGCCCGCGTGGCGGCCGTCATCGGTGCCCGCCCGGCCAACGTGACCTTCACGGCGGGCGCCACCGAGGCCAACAACCTGGCCTTTGCCGCGACGTGCGGCCACGTGGTGACCGATGTCGCCGAGCATGACAGCGTCCTGGACTGCTGTGAGGGCCGCCCGCACACCCTGGTGGGCGTGGGTCCCGACGGGCGCGTCGACGCCGATGAGGTTGCGCGGGCGTTGACACCTGCGACCACACTGGTCTCTATCGAGCTGGCAAACGGCGAGGTGGGCTGTCTGCAACCTGTTCGCGCGATTGGCCGCGCCGTGGTGCGCGAGCGCGAGCGGCGTCTCGCGGCGGGGGAGAGCACCCCTATTTGGTTTCACGTCGACGCCTCGCAGGGCTTTGGGCAGCTCTCGGTCAACGTGAGTAACCTGTGCTGCGACCTTCTCACCTTGTCTGCCGCCAAGGCCTACGGACCCAAGCAGGTAGGCGCCTTGTGGGCGGCCGACGGCGTGGCCCTGCGGCCGCTGGTGCACGGCGGCGGGCAGGAGGGCGGTGTACGCTCGGGCACCGAGAACGTGCCCGGCGTCGTAGGCATGGCCGCGGCGCTGGAGCTGGCCGAGGGTATGCGCGGCGAGGAGACACGGCGCCTGACCGGTCTGCGTGACAGTCTGCAGGCGCGCCTGCAGGAAGCCCTGCCGTGGATGGTTGTCTCGGGGCCGCGTGCGTCCAAGTTGCGGCTGCCCGGTCTTCTCCATGTGAGCTTTCCCGGTCTTGAGGCTCGTCGCCTGGTCATTTTGCTTGAGCGCCAGGGCGTGAGCGTGGGCACGGGCTCTGCCTGCGCGGCCTCTAAGATGAAGAGCTCGCACGTGCTGGCTGCCATGGGGATGGATGCGGCCGCTGCCGCGGGCAGCCTGCGCATGACGCTGGGCCGCTCGACCACGGCCGAGCAGGTGGAGTACGCCGCCAACGCGATCATCGAGGCAGTGCGGGCCGAGGCTGCGCGCGTGGGCCTGGATGTGGACGGTGCCCCGGCTACCGACCCCGGCGTCTCCGCCGCGGCCCCGTCCGCCATGCCCGTCTCGCCAAAGGAAGGTTCTCAACATGAGTAAAGCTAAGGTCTACGCAGGTCTTTCGGGCGGTGTCGACTCGGCTTTGACCTGCGCTTTATTGGTCGAGCAGGGCTATGACACCACGGCCGTCTACATGCGCAACTGGTCGCGTGACCTGCCCGGCTTCAAGTGCGCCTGGGCAGACGACCTGGCCGACGCCGAGCGCATTGCCGTCACCTTGGGCATCGACCTGGAGGTCTGGGACTGCGAGAAGGAATACAAAGAGACCGTGGTCGATTACCTGGTCGACGCCTATGCCCACGGTTTCACGCCCAACCCAGACGTCATGTGCAACCAGACGGTCAAGTTCGGCACCTTTGCCCAGAAGGCCTTTGCCGCCGGCGCCGATTTTGTGGCTACGGGCCACTACGCGCGGGTCGACCGCGACGCCGCAGGGACCACGCGTCTCTTGCGCGCTTTGGACGAGCGCAAGGACCAGACCTACTTCCTGTGGCGCGTGGACGCCGATGTCTTGGGCAAAACCCTCTTTCCCGTGGGCGACATCCCCAATAAAGCCCAGGTACGCGCCATGTGCGCCCAGAGGGGCCTGGGCGTGGAGAGAAAACCAGACTCGGACGGCATCTGCTTTGTGGGCGAGGTGGGCATCCGCACCTTCCTGCTGGATACGCTTGAGCGGCGCGCCGGCGATGTGGTAGAGATAGAGACGGGCCAGGTCCTGGGCCACCACGACGGCGCCTTCCTCTTTACCGTGGGCCAGCGCCGCGGCCTTAACCTGGGGGGCGGCCCTGCCCGCTACGTCGTGGACACCGACGTTGTGACCAACACCGTCTACGTCACGGCAGACCACCAAAGTCCCGCGCTCTTCTCGGCGTCGCTTGACCTGGACGACTGCTACTGGGTAGGGGGCACGGCACCTGCCGCGGGCCGCTACCTGGTGCGCACCCGTCACACCGGCGAGCTTACGCCCGCCCAGGTCACGCCCGCCGCCGATGGGCGCCACGCCCGCGTGGACTTTGACGCCCCTCGCCGCCGCGTGGCCGCAGGGCAATCGGCCGTGATTTACGCCGGCGAGGTTTGTCTGGGCGGAGGCATCATCCAAAAGCAGGCGGACGGGCAGAATCGCGGCTAAACAGTAGGCGCGTTAAGCCCGTGCGCCCCTGGGGTAGAATGGCTAAATCAACAAACGCAACAAAGGGGACCACGTGTCTTTGGAGACCAAGAAGCCAAAAGCTAAGGTGTCGCTTAAGGTAAGCGGCCGCCACACGACCTCGCAAGAGGACCGCGAGGCCGATGCCCAATCCATGGGCCAGGTGCGCAAGAGCATCATCTTCCTTGGCGCAGTGGGCATCGCATACGCTGTCTACCTGGTGGTCTCTGGCCAGTTTGATGACTTTGTCAACTCTCTTTCCATGGTTGACCAGCGCTGGATCATAGGCGCCATGCTCTGCTACGTGGTCTATTACATCTTGGGCGTCTCGGCCTACGTTTTATCGGTCATTGCCGATAAGGACTCGCCGGTGGGCCTGCGCGACCTTATGAGCGTCGAGGCCTCGGGCATCTTCTTCATGAACCTTACGCCCAACGGTGCGGGCGCGGCCCCGGCCCAGATCTATCGCCTGACGCGCGCGGGTCTTTCGGTAGGCGGCGCAGGTGCCCTGCAGTTCACGCGCTTTGTTATCTACGAAGCGGCCGAGGGCATCTTTGCGGCTGTCATGCTGATATTTCGTGGCCAGTACTTCTACGACACCTTTGGCGATGTCACTTTGATCGGCGCCATCTTGTTTGGGTGCAAGATCTTGATGGTGGCCGCCATTCTTGTCATCTGCCTGTGCCCCAAGCTCGTTATGGGCCTGGGCAACTGGGGTCTTCGTTTGGCCAACCGCCACGGCTGGGTTCGCGACGAGAAGTACAGCCAGCTCTACCACATGATTAACACCCAGGTCATGGAGTTCTCCAACGGCTTTAAGAGCGCGGCTAAAAACATTGGTGACATGGCCCTAACCATGCTGGTCACCCTGGTGCAGCTGGGCTGCCTCTATGCGCTGCCGTACTTTGTCCTTCGCGCCTTTGGTGAGCCGGCCGATCTTGTGACCTGCCTGGCATCGGGCTCGATGCTTGAGCTTTTGACCTCGGCGATTCCTTTGCCGGGCGGCACGGGCGGCGCCGAGACGGGCTTTGCCTTTCTCTTCTCTGGCATGTTTGGCGATCACATAGCCGCAGGTTACGTGCTGTGGCGCTCGGTCGAGTACTTCCTGCCCACGCTGGCTGCCACGCCCCTGCTGGGCCTTCGTTCCACCAGCGGCGAGAGCATCTACGGCCGTTTTTCTCGCTACCTGGGCCGCTTTACGGCCTTTGTCAACGGCGAGAAGCCTAGCGGTGCTTCTAAGAAGGCCGTGGCCGGCGTGACCGTCAAGCCCCACGCCTCTAAGGGCGCGGGCGGCGCTGGTGCGGGGAGCAAGGCCAAGTCAAAGCACACGGTCTCGGGCGGTACGACGGCCAACGTCGACGTTGCCGCCAAGATAGCAGCCGGCAAGGCCGCGGCAGCCGCAAAGGCCGCCAAAGGTACTTCTCAGAAAAAGTAAGAAATAGTTCTTGCAATAGGGCTGTGCATTGCGGTAATCTATAAATTGCTGCAACCCCAGCAGCACGTCGCTTGCGACATCATAGCTTCGGGCGTTTAGCTCAGGGGGAGAGCGCTTCCCTGACACGGAAGAGGTCATAAGTTCAAATCTTATAACGCCCACCACACGTTCACGACCCGTCGGTTATCTGGCGGGTCGTTTTTTGTTATGCGTATGTTGGATCCGGCATTTAGCGCAGAATCGCCGTAAAAGTGAACGACGACTGTTGGCGGCGCTGCGTTAGGATAGTTGGGTGCCGGCGACTAAGCTCTGGCGACGCCCATCATTTGAGATTGGTTTGCATCATGAAGAAGAGATTCCTCGTCTGTGGTATTCGTGGCGCCGAGCGGCGCGACGTCAGCAGCTTTTTTGTCTCGAGGGACGATGAGGGCCTGCGCATTTGCGAGGCCCTGGTCGCGGGCGAGGGCGAGGCCAAGCAGATCCTCTCGACCCACCAGATCGACGAGATCATCGTTGTTGGCTCGATTTCTCTTCTTGGCGAGAAGGGCGCCCAGGCGGCCGGCATCAAGATGGCCCTTAACGACGGCATCGATGTCATGACGGCCAATGTGGACAATCTTTGCGGTTTTGACTTCTTTCGCTACCGCATGACGCAGTTTGCGATGGGTCTTAGCATCGACCTTGCCGATTCGCTGGACAAGATCGACCCCACCCGCCGCGAGGAGCTTGTTGCTCTTGCGGCCTCGATCTGCCCGGATACCTCGGCATTGTTGCCCGCCCTGTTTGCCGGTAAGTCGGTGCGCGCCAAGTTCGACAAGCTTGCGGCGGGTCTTCCGCTCGAGGACCTTGACTGGCTCTTCCGCTATCTTTACGGCGAGACGGACTCGTTCAACAGGATGTCTCCACAGTGCCAAAACGTGGCGGTGCCCATCTCGTTTGTGCCCATCTCGTCGTCTCTTGGCTTTGAGGACGTCACGCTGTTCCAGGATCTTATCTCCAGCCTTTTGCGCGAGCCGGGCACCGATGCCGAGCTCTACATCGACTTCCACGGTCTGCCCACCGAGGCGGCCGCCATTTGCACGAGCACGCTCTATTCGCTCTCGGACGACCCCAAGGCCCACATCCACGTTGCCGGCACCGCGAGCGTCCACACGGGCGATTTGCCGGGCTTCTCGTGGGTTGACATGCAGCAGCGTCACTACCGCATTGATAAGCTCATGGCCGGCATCCGCGCTTTTCTCAACAACGGCAAGACCGACATCCTGCGCTCGTACTGGGATGAGGCCAAGGAGTTCAACTCTAAGCTCGAGAACGAGTACGTCGACCAGATACTCATGGCCATGGGCTATGTCGATGCCGGTATCTCGTTGTGCAACATCGACGAGCTCACGACCGGTCTTCTTGCCCTTCGCCGGCTGCTTAATCACCCCGAGCAGGCGCCCGAGACCTCCCAGGAAGAGGATGCCTTTGTGATCATGATGCTTAGGGAGAGCGTGCTTCGCGACTACGGTCAGTTGATGGACGAGAAGGACGAGGGGCTTGACCCCTTTGAGTTGGTGAAGTGGGGCTTTGGCAAGAAGTTCTACCAGCAGGTCATCACCATCATCGAGTCCCAGATACCGGCGCAGCTCATCGCGCATGGCGTGTTGTACCCGGCCGCCAGCGACGAGGAGGTTCTCGCATATCAGAAGGCCGTTAACATGCACTACTGGGACGCTTTGCCTTCTCAACGCTGGATGTTTAAGGACATCGACCACTACTTCGTGAAGTTCTACGCGCGTTTTGCCGTGGACTACCGCAGTAAGGTGGTGCCACCCAACACCCAGTACGTGCGCGTTCGCGTGGCGCAGGTCTTTGGAAACTCGCTTGAGCAGATGAATGTCTTGCCGGCACACTCGCTCGTTGACGACCAGGCCCTTCTTTACGATTTGCTCGAGCGCTACTACAACCTGGGATCGTTTCGTAACAGCGTTAACCACGCGGAGCGCCTTGAGGAGGCGCCCACCTCGCTTGAGAGTGTCTCTCCTGTGTGGGGGCGAGCCGAGGAGCTGATCGGAGGCTTTATCGAGTCCTACGAGAAGGTCTTGGCCGCTATTGGCGATAAGCGTCCCGACGACCTCAAGCCCCTTGTAGCCGAAGACTTTAGGGAGTACTTCTTTAACCACGGGCCCAAGTGCGATCCAAGCTACAACGCCGTCGCAGGCTATACCGCCACTAATTTTGCGCGGCCGCGCGGCGACGGTACTGCAGATGGCGGGTCTGGCCGTGCGGGTAACGGTGGCTTTGGGAATCGCGGCGGCTCGCGTGGCGGAGGTCGTTACCGCGGCGGCTCGCGCAACGGCGGACCCGGCAACGGCGGCGGTCGTTACCGCGCTGGCCGTAGCCGAGGCGGCCGCGATGGAGCCCAAAGTACGACGAGCATCCCGGTGCCGGGTGCCGCGACCGGCGAGAACGTGACGGTCACGGTCTCTTTGCCCAAGTCGACTCTCGATGACCTCAAGGCCAGCAAGAATAACAAGTCCAAGAAAGGCGAGGTGGTTGTGCGCCTCTCCTTCGAGTAGGGGAGCATATGGCAAGTGAGAAGAGCGCGCACGCAGTGGCCCTGCGCAAGGAGATCTGGGTCATCGCCGTGCCGGCTATTGTCGAGAGCCTGTTCAACACGTTCTCGTCCATCATTGACTCGAGGATGATCTCGCGTGTGGGCACGCAGGCCATCGCTGCCATTAGCGTCACCAACCAGCCCAGGCTGTTTGTCTACTGCGTCTTTTTTGCGATGAACACCGCGCTTTCGGCACTTGTGGCACACGCTGTGGGCGCCAAGGACCAACGCCATGCCAACAGGTTGCTGGTCACGGCCATGTGGCTGACCATTGCTGCCTCGCTTGTGCTGGGTCTTCTCTGCGTGGTGTTTGCCGGGCCTATCATGCAGGTGTGCTCTGGCCAGGCCGATACGATGGATTTGTCGGTGAGCTACTTTCGCATCTTGATGGGCGCCACGGTGGTCAACACGGCGTTCATGCTGATTAACTCGGCGCTGCGCGGTTGCGGCTGCACCAAGGTCACGATGCAGACCAACATCGCCTCGACGCTTGTCCACATTGCGCTGAACTTCCTTATCATCGAGGGGCGCTTTGGCTTTCCGGCGCTTGGCGTCATCGGTGCGGGCATCTCTACTGTGGTGGGCTGGATCGTGGCCCTGGGCATCAGCTTGTATAAGCTGGGTGACTCCCAGCAGTTTGTGAACCTGCCCTTGATCATGCGCGAGCATGTGCGCGCGGATGCCAAGGCGGCTCGCGAGCTCTTTGATCTGTGGAGAAACATTTGCCTAGAGAACATCCTCACGCGCGTGGGGTATCTTCTCGCCTCTATCATGACGGCGCGCACCGGCTCTCTTGACACCTCGATTTACCACGTTACGCTCAACCTGATGAACGTGAACTTTGCCATTGGCGACGGCCTGCAGGTGGCCTCGGTGGCGCTTGTGGGGCGCTCGTTTGGCAAGGACGACCTAAGCGACGTGCGTCTTTATACCAAGACGATCTTCATGGCCGGCATTGGGTGCTCGCTTGTGCTGGCGCTGGCGTACGTGGCGGGCGGCAACTTCTACTATGGGCTTTTCTCGCATGAGGCTGAGTTTGTCTCGCGCGGTTGCGTGGCGGGCCTGGTGGTGGCGGCCATGACGCCGTTCCAGATTCCGCAGATCATCTTCAACGGTGTGCTTAAGTGCATGGACTGCACCAAGCAGACGCTCTACATCACTATTTTCACGGTGACGTTCTTGAACGTGGTGCTTGACTACGTGCTGTGCTTTGTTTTGGGCTTTGGCCTGTGGGGCATTATGGGTGCGACTTTTGTCACTCAGGCTACCCGCTGCATTTTGCTCCAGGTTGTCTATCGCGGGCGTCTGCCCAAGCTCGAGGCAGCTTTTGCACAAAAGGGGCAGAAGTAGCGTTCTGCGCGGTCTTCTCGCCTGCAGTTCATCGGGGTGCCGCAGACGCGCGGCCAAACATTGGAGTATCGTTAACCTAATGTGAATTTCGAGCGATACTGCAGGGGGTATATCGGTGAGTGGCGCACGCGTGACCATGAAAGACATTGCCGGGAAAGTGGGCGTCTCGGTTAACACGGTCCACAAGGTCATCTCGAACAAGCCCGGCGTGTCCGATGCCATGAGGGCCCAGATTCTGGCCTGCGCCGAGGAGATGGGTTATCACCGCAACGAGAGCGCTTCTATTTTGCGTCGTCGTGACCTGCGCGTTGTTGTGTGCCTGCCTTCCCAAGAGCAGGAGGGCAGCTTCTACTTTGCCTACCTGTGGCGCGGCGTAAAGCGCTACGCCGAAGAGAACCTCGACCACGGTATTGCCTTCGAGATGCGGCCCTACTCGCTGGGGTCATATGCCCGGGTTTTGGACGGCGTTCTTGAGGAGTGCTGCAGGGGTGACGGGCCCGACGGGCTTATTGCCTATGCCCCGGTGGAGGAGGGGACGGTCGACCTTCTCACCAAGATTTCTGGCAAGGGAGTAGGCGTTGTGCTGGTCGATGGCGACCGCCCGCACACGGGGCGTATTGGCGCTACGGTGGCGGGGTATGCCGAGGCGGGAAACCTCTTGGCCGAGCAGGCCTTGAACCTGCTGCCGGGTGTTATCGGATCCAAGAAGGTCCTGCTTCTGGCCGGCGACCCGCATGCCGATTCTCACGCCGACGTCACCCGCGTCTTTCACGAGCGCTTTGAAGAGCGTGGGCTGGATTATGTGGTCCGCGACCTCTACGGTGCTCACTCCCAGACTAACGAGCTGCGTGAGAAGCTGGGTGTGCTCTTGAGCGGACCGGATGCGCCTGGCCTTGTGTGCTCGGTCTTTGCCGTTGGTTCCGAGCTTGTGGCCGATACCCTGCTTGAGCTGGGGCTTGTTGGCAAGATCTCGGTTATCGCAAGTGACTTGTTCCCAGAAAACGTCATTGCGCTTAGACGCGGCATCTTTACCAACATCGTCTATAAGGACCCGGTAGGCATGGCCTATCGCGGCGCCGCGATGCTGGGCGATTACCTGCTTAAGGGTCTGTTGCCCGAGCAGGGCGTATTGCGCGGCTCGGCCGAGCTGGTTTTTGCCAGCAACCTTGACCACTACTGCGAGGAAGCCGGCGTCGAGGCCTAAATTTCCGAGCTTCAAATCAAATAACACGAAAGACGGGCGCACTAGGGCGAGCCGGAGAGTAACCGGCTTTAATACCCAGTTGTGACCTGCGGATATGTCGCTGGCAAAGCCTGTCTACCGGGCGAGCCGGCGTAGTGCGCCCGTCTTTCGTAAAAAATCTGCGACTTGCTGCTCGTGACGGCCTCGCTGTGTGTAGTTCACGCGATGGAATCCTGCCAGCGGTAGCAAATCGGCTGTGAGT
>CAVEMP010000196.1:0-3275 GCA_963616835.1 uncultured Oscillospiraceae bacterium
CGACCTTCACCACGCGCGTCCTTTCCTCGTCGGGCACCGACGCCTACTCGGCCTATGCGGCGGCCATCGGCTCGCTTAAGGGCCCCAAGCATGGCGGCGCAAACGCCAAGGTGGGCGCCATGATCGAGGATGCGTCCGAGAAGATCGACGACTGGACCAGCGAGGACCAGGTGGCCAACTACCTCACCCGCGTCGTCCAGGGCTACGAGTTTGACGGCAGCGGCCTGATCTACGGCCTGGGACATGCGGTCTACACCTTAAGCGACCCGCGCGCCGTCATTATCAAGAAGTATGCCCGTAAGCTTGCCGAGGCCAAGGGTCGCCAGCGCAAGCTGCAGCTTCTTGAGAATATCGAGAAGCTCGGCCCCCAGGTCATGCGCGACGTCAAGGGCACGACCAAGCCGGTTTGCGCCAATATCGACCTTTACACGGGCTTCATTTACTCAATGCTGGGCATCCCGCAGGACATGTACACGGCCATATTTGCTATGGCGCGCCTAGCGGGGTGGACCGCCCACCGCATGGAAGAGCTGTACGGAGCGGGGCGCATCATTCGGCCGGCGTACAACTCGGTCATGGGGGACGGGGAGTACGTTCCTATGAGCTTGAGGTAGGCGGCGAGAAGGTCGTCGTACTTGTCCGGGGTGGCCTGGATTTTGTCGCTGTGCTCAAACAGTCCTGATTCGCACGGACGTGACATTAAGTCTCGTCCGGCTCGTGCGGAACTGCGCCATCGACAAAATCCAGGCCACCCCTGCGTTTGGCCGGGCGTTGCCCCGCAAACTAAGAAGCCCCGGTTGCAGGTCGTTCTGCAACCGGGGCTTTGTTGGTCCAAGGGTGGGACGGGTCTGTAGTGAATAAGGATTATTGAGAGTCGTTGGGCGCCTGCGGCGCGGGGGCGGTGGTGTTGTCGGCGTCGGAGGCCAGGGCTCCATCGGGCTCATCGGCGTCGTCCGTCTCGTCGTCCTCGTCGTCGCTCAGGACCAGTGGCTTGAAGCTGGCGGTGTCGCCGCCTAGGAGGGTCTTGCCGGCCTCGCGGACGTACTCCATGCGCTTGTGGCGCATCGCAGAAGAGAAGAGGTCGTTGTTGTCATCTTCGTCCTCGACAACGGGCTCGGCTGCGGCTGCAGCCTCGACGGTGGTCGCCACCAGGCGTTTGGGTGAAGAAGGCGCTGCGTCGGCCATCTGGACGCGGGTCAGCTTGTGCTGGCGCTTGGTCTTAGAGAACAGCGGCACGTACTCGAAGATGATGCTCGAGCTCTCAAGGCCGTACCACTTGGCTGGGCTGCCGCACATACGGCGAATGAGGTACTTGAACTCCATGACTCGCTGGTCAAAGCCGTGCATGTCCGTCTCGGGAGAGACAACCTTGCGAATCAGGCAAAAACGGAAGTCGCCAACGTTGGAGTGCTCGCGGTAGATCGAGTACTTGTGGTTCTGCGAGGCGATCTGGTTGTTCTCCACAAGGTCGGCCACAATCTGGTACAGGTAGGTGTTTACGCGCTGGTTAACCTTGAAGCCCAGGCGCAGCTGGATCTTGAAGAGGAAATCGGTATCGAAGTTGTTGACGATGTACTCGTGGGTGAAGGGCTCGTCGGTTACCTGGACGTTAAGGAAGTAGTAGGCCTTGGCGCGCTTGGGGCGCTTGTCCAGGATCGAGTACAAAACGTCGCGGTCCAGCTTGTCAAAAGACGAGTCGTTTGTGAGAAACACCAGGTTGTCGGCCAAGAGGGGATAGTCCTCGTCGTGCGAGAGGTCAAAGAGCTGGTCCAGGTACTTATCCACGGGCAGGAAGACCGTCTGGGTACGCTCGATGGCGGTGCCGCGGCGCCAGACGTACATCACGATGAAGAGGGCCGCAGCCAAGATGATCATGACGTAGCCGCCGTCAAAGAACATGGTGAGGCATGAGGCAAAGAACATGATCTCGATCGCGCCAAAGATGACGGCAAACAGGGCCGCGCCGGCCGGCTTCTTGCGAACAAAGGCCAGGTAGCTGGTAAGAAGGGTGGTGGTCATCAGCATGGTGACGGTGATGGCCAGGCCGTAGGCGGCCTCCATGCGCTCCGAGGTCTGGAAGAGCAAAATGATGAAGATCGTGCCCACCCACATGATGTTGTTTACCAGCGGGATGTAGAGCTGGCCCTTGGTTTGTGAGGGGTAGTTGATGCGCATGTGGGGCATGAGGTCCAGGCGCACGGCCTCGGAGACCAGGGTGTACGAACCTGTGATCAGCGCCTGCGAGGCGATGATGGCTGCCACGGCAGAAAGCACAATGGCAAACGGGCGCAGCATCTCGGGTAGCATCTGGTAGAAGGGGTTGACCACGCCAGAAAGCGCGGGGTCGGCCGGGTTGCAGCTAAGCAGCCAGGCACCCTGGCCCAAGTAGTTCAAAATCAGGCACGCCTTGACGAAGGGCCAAGACACGTAGATGTTGGACTTGCCCACGTGGCCCATGTCGGAGTACAGGGCCTCGGCGCCGGTCGTGGCCAAGAAGACGTAGCCCATGACCTGCAGCCCGCTCTTGTTGACGGGGCTCACTAAGAACTGGATTCCATAGATGGGGTTCAAGGCCTTGAGCACCACGGGGTTGCTGAACATGTTGAGAAGACCCGCGCCGCCCAGGAACAAGAACCACAGCGTCATGATGGGGCCAAAGGCCTTGCCGATCGACGAGGTGCCTGCGCGCTGCACGGCAAACAGCACGCACACGATAAGAATCGTGATGATCACAACGCGCGACTGCCCGGCGCCAAGAAGCGCATAGCCTGCCGGGATGGTGCGCAGGCCCTCGATGGCGGTGGTGACGGTGACGGCAGGCGTCAGGATGCCGTCGGCCAAAAGCGCCGCGCCGCCCACCATGGCGGGAAGGATCAGCCACTTGCCGCAGCGGCGCACCAGGCTGTAGAGGGCAAAGATGCCGCCCTCGTGGTGATTGTCTGCCTTCATGGCAATGACCACGTACTTGATGGTGGTGACCAGGGTCAGGGTCCAAATGACCAGGGAAAGCGCGCCCACGATCAAATCCTGGCTCACGGTGGCGATGCCGCCGTTGTTTGCCACGATGGACTTTAGGGTGTACATCGGGCTGGTGCCAATGTCGCCGTAGACCACGCCGAGGGTAACTAGAATCATGCTCGCCGAAAGCGGGATCCCCGCGTTCTTGGCGCGACGCGCGCGGACGGTAGCCGCCGTGTCCTTTGCGGATGCAGCCATGAGACTCCAAATCCAAATGAAAACGTGCTGAATAGGGCTAAACCAGTATAGCCATTTGG
>CAVEMP010000197.1:0-2856 GCA_963616835.1 uncultured Oscillospiraceae bacterium
GGCATCATGTACAACAAGGACGAGCTTGAGCGCAAGGGCCTGGCCGCCCCCGAGGACTTTGCCGACCTGGTAGACGAGAAGTACAAGGGCCTCATCTGGTCTTCCAACTACAACACCGCCGGCACCGCCAAGTTGATTGTTAACACCGCTATCCAGAAGTACGGTCACGACGCCGGTATCCAGTGGCTGGTCGAGCTTGATAAGAACGTCGCTGTCTACACCAAGTCGGGCTCTGGCCCCTCCAAGAACATCGGCACTGGCGAGTGCACCATTGGCCTGGGCTTTTTGCACGACGGCATCTACCAGATCGTCGACAACGGCTACAGCAACATCGGCCTGGTTGTCCCCAGCTCCGGCACTTCCTGCGAGGTTGGCGCAACCGCTATCTTCAAGGGCGCCAAGCACTCCAATGCTGCCAAGCTCTGGATCGAGTACGCGCTGTCTGCCGAATGCGTTGGCCTGGCTGCCAAGAACGGCTCTTATCAGTTCCTTGTTATCGACGGCGTCGAGCAGCCCGAGGTTGCCACCAAGTACGGCCTTAATCCCGACAACGTCATGGACTACGACTTCGAGGACGCCAAAGAGAACACCAAGACCTACGTCGAGGAGGTCATGAATGCCCTCAACGGCGGCGATGACCGCTTCAAGACCGAGTAGGAACCCGAAGCGTTTTAGCAGTTAACGCTGGCGCCGAGAAGACCATGGGCTCTTCTCGGCGTCGGTGTTTTGGAAAGGAGGAGCGCATGGCTAGAAGCCAAGGAGCCGCGCTAGACAGGAAGAAGCTGATGGGCGACCCCATTATGGTCACGACCATCGTCGTCTTGATTGCCTTCCTGACGCTGTTCATCCTGTACCCGCTGGCCATTTTGTTGGTTGACTCTTTTATCACCGATAAGGGCCCCAGCCTCGAGGTCTTTTCTCGCGTGCTGTCCATGGGTTCGTTTACCACGGCAATCACTAACACGCTTACCGTTGGCTTTTTGGTGAGCATTGTCTCGGCGCTGGTGGGTCTTTTGTTTGCCTACGTCGAGGTCTACGTCAAGCTTAAGACCAAGTTCATGAGCGGCCTTTTCCAGGTTGTCTCGATGCTGCCTGTTGTCTCGCCGCCGTTTGTGCTCTCGCTTTCCATCATCATGCTGTTTGGTAAGTCGGGCTTAATTACGCGCTATCTTTTGCAGCTCTACGACACCAACGTTTACGGCTTCTGGGGCATCTTTGTGGTCCAGACGCTCACGTTTTTCCCGGTGTGCTACATGATGCTCAAGGGCCTTCTTAAGAACATCGACCCCTCCCTTGAAGAGGCCGCTCGCGACATGGGCGCTTCTCGCTGGAAGGTCTTCACCAGCGTGACCCTGCCGCTCATCCTGCCCGGTCTGGGCAACGCCTTCTTGGTCACCTTCATCGAGTCGATCGCCGACTTTGCCAACCCCATGATCATCGGCGGCTCGTACGATACCTTGGCAACCACCATTTACCTGCAGATCACCGGCGCCTACGATAAGCAGGGCGCGGCCGCGATGGCAGTCGTTCTTCTCTGCATCACGCTGTTGATGTTTGTCGTGCAAAAGTACGTGCTCGAGGCCAAGTCCACGGCCACTTTGTCTGGCAAGGCCAGCCGCGCCCGTATGTTGATCACCGACAAGTCCGTGCGCGTGCCCCTGACCATGCTGTGCTCCGCGATCGCCCTCTTTGTCGTGTTGATGTACATCTGCGTGCCCTTTGGCGCCCTCTTCAAGACTTGGGGCTATGACTTTACGTTGACCACCAAGTGGTTCGAGCAGGTCTTCACCAAGTACCACGGGCTTGAGGCCTTCCGCGACTCCTTTATCCTGTCGCTTATCGCCAGCCCCATCACGGCGATCTTCTCGATGATCATCTCGTACCTGGTTGTTAAGCGCGACTTCAAGTCCAAGGGCTTCATCGAGGCTGTCTCGATGCTGGCAATGGCCGTGCCGGGTACCGTCCTGGGCGTCGGCTACATCCGCGGCTTTTCGGGCGGCCTGTTCCACACTGGATTTATGAAGGGCCTCTACGGCTCGGCGGCCATTCTCGTCATCGTCTTTATCGTGAGGTCTCTGCCTACCGGCACCCGCTCGGGCATCTCGGCGCTGCGCCAGATCGACAAGTCCATCGAGGAGTCGGCCTACGACATGGGCGCAGACAGCTTCACGGTCTTTCGCACGGTCACGCTGCCGCTGATCAAGGACTCGTTCTTCTCGGGCTTGGTTACCGCGTTCGTGCGCTCTATCACCGCAATCTCGGCCATTATCTTGCTGGTCACGCCCCAGTTCTTCTTGATCACGGTGCAGATCAACGAGTTTGCCGAGAAGGGCAACTACGGCATCGCGTGCGCCTTTGCAACGATTCTTATCGCCATCACCTACGGCTCGGTTCTTCTTATGAACTTTGCCATCAAGCACTTTGGCACCAGCAAAAAGACCGTCTCTAAGGAGGACTAACCATGGCTAAAGAGAAAAAGGGCGTGCGCCTTGACCACATCTCCAAAATCTACCAGGACCCCAAAACCGGTAAAGACTTTTATGCTGTCCACGACGCAAACATCGACATCGCGCCCGGCGAGTTCGTGACGCTGCTTGGCCCTTCCGGCTGCGGCAAGACCACCATCCTACGCATGATCGCTGGCTTTGAGTCGCCCGACGAGGGCGAGATCTACCTGGGCGGCGAGCCGATCAATGAGCTGACCCCCAACAAGCGCGACACCGCCATGGTCTTCCAGAGCTACGCGCTTTTGCCCCACTACAACATCTTTGACAATGTGGCCTATGGCTTAAAGTTGCGCAAGCTTCCCAAAGAGCAGATCGCCGAGAAGGTCCACGGCATCCTGGGCATGGTTGG
>CAVEMP010000198.1:0-6510 GCA_963616835.1 uncultured Oscillospiraceae bacterium
AAGACGCCAGACGCAAACTCCCGCCACCGCTCTGTGGTCGAGGGCGGGTCTCCCAACAGCCGCAACATGGGTGGCCGCCAACGCATCACAACCAACCGGGGCGCCTATCACGGCCCCCAGGGACTGCAGCAGCGCTCTGGTGGCCGCGCACGTGGTCGTGGTGGCCGCAAGGTCATGAACTCCCTGGGCAGCTCGGGCCAGGGCTACCCCCTGCGCTCGCGCAACATCAACTTCCAAGGCGGGCGCGGCGGTTTTAGCCCCAATCGCCAGACCATCATTTTGGGAGCCGTTGCCGTCCTTCTCATCATCATCTTGGTCGTGGGCGTCTCGAGCTGCGTTCGCGGCTGCTCAAACGACCAAGCGGCCGCTAACGGCGGTGAGGTCAACGCGATCGATTCCCGCGTGGCCGCAGGCGTTAGCGAGGACCTCACCAACCAGCTCTCGACCGCCCTTAACCGTGGCGAGAAGATCCAGCAGATCGCGGCCAACGCCAACAAGTACAGCGACACCCAGCTTGTCGAGCTTGCGCTTTCCCAGGACGCCGCCGTCGACTTTGTGGCCTCTTATCCCGACGCCTCGCACGAGGCCTCTTCCTACACAGACACCGTGACCAAGGGCAAGGTCCCCAAGCTTTATTGTTGGGACTCCCGCTGGGGCGCCGTCGACTACGCGGGCCACGCGCTGGCCGTCAGCGGCTCTGGCCCCACCTCGCTGGCCATGGCGTACATGAGCCTCGCCGGCAACGCCGAGCAGACCCCCGCCACAATCGCAGCCTTGGTCCAAAACGCCAACCTGGCCACCGGCGACTCTGGCATGGACGCCTCATTTGTCGAGAAGAACCTGGCTAACCTGGGGCTTTCTGCCAAGTCCTATACCACCTCGGCCGATAACATCAACGTGGCCGTCGACGCCAACAGCTATGCCTTAATCGAGGTCATGGCCAACACCTTGACCGACAAGGCCCACTGGGTCCTGGCTGTGTCCGAGAACCAGGACGGCACCGTCTTTATCCAGGACCCTACCTCGCCCGAGGCAAGCTCGCACGCCTGGTCCACAAGCACCCTGGCCTCCAGCGCCATGCACATCTTTGCCATCACCGCGGCTTCTGCCGAGTCTGCCTCGTAACGACCCGCCACAAGCACCGCGCTTCTCGCCGCCGGGGCCCAGGGTCTCGGCGGTTTTCTCTGCAGACGCCTCAGCCACAGCGCGACAGCAAAAAGGGCTGCCGGAACAACCGGCGGCCCTTCTCAGTAAAAACAAGTTAGCAAGCGCGAAGACCCGCGCAGCCAGCCCGGCTCCTTAGGACAAGATCTCCTTGCTGGCGGCCTCGAGCTTGTCGCGCACGGCCTCGGACTCCTCGCGGGTGGCGCCCACAGAGAAGAGATAGGCCTTGACCTTGGGCTCGGTGCCGGAGGGACGGAAGATGACCTTGTTGTTGCCCTCAAGACGGTACTCAATGACGTTGGCGGGCGGCAGGACCTGTGCGGCCTCCTTCTGCAGGCCAGAGACGCGCGGCATCTCGGGGCCGGTGGCGTAGTCGGTCATGCCCTCGACCTTGTAGCCGGCAATCTCGCTAAGCGGCTCCTTGCGCAGGCCCTCCATGATCTGGGCCATCTTCTCGGCGCCGGAAGCACCGGGGAAGGAAGCGTTAACGGTGCCGTTGAGGTAGTAGCCGTACTTCTGGTACAGGGCGTCCATGGCCTCGTAGAGGTCCATGCCCTTAGAGGCGTAGTAAGAGGCCATCTCGACGCACAGCATCGTGGCAACGATGGCGTCCTTGTCGCGGGCGTGAGTGCCCACCAGGTAGCCGTAGGACTCCTCGAAGCCCATGAGGAAGCGCTCCTCCTCGCCCTCGGCCTTAAGCTGATCGATCTGGTCGCCGATGTATTTGAAGCCGGTCAGGACGCGGCGCATCTCGAAGCCCTTGTCCTTGGCAATGGCGTCGGGCATGGAAGAAGAGACGATCGTGGAGACGGCAACCTTAGAGGCCACGTCCTCGCCGTTCTCGGCGGCCATGTTGGCCAGCCAGTCCATAAGAAGGACGCCCATCTCGTTGCCAGAAAGCAGCACGTAGTCGCCGTCGTGCGGAATGGCGGTGCCCATGCGGTCGGCGTCGGGGTCGGTGGCCACGACCAGGTTGGGCTTGACCTCCTCGGCCAGCTTAAGCGCCAGGTCAAGGGCAGCTCGGAACTCGGGGTTGGGGTAGTTGCACGTAGGGAAGTTGCCGTCAGGCTCAGCCTGCTCGGGCACGACAGAGACGTCGGTCACGCCGATCTCTTTAAGGATGCGGGTCACGCACTCCATGCCGGTGCCGTTAAGCGGCGTGTAGACCACCGAGTAGCCGTCGGAAGCCTTGAAGCCGGGGACCGAGACCTTCTTGATGTTGTCGATGAAGGAGTCCAAGACCTCCTCGGGCGTCCACTCGACCAGGCCCTTCTCAAGCGCCTCGTCGAAGTCCATGGCGCCGGCGTAAGCCTCGAAGGGATCGACCTTGGCGATGTTGGCAGATATCTCGGCCGCGGCCTCGTCGGTGATCTGGCCGCCGTTGTCGTTGTAGACCTTGTAGCCGTTGTAGGCCGCCGGGTTGTGCGAGGCGGTCAGCACGATGCCGGCAGAGGTGCCCAGGTGACGCACGGCAAAGGACAGCGTGGGGACGGGCTCGATGCGCGGGTACAGGTAGACGTGGACACCGTTGGCGGCCAGGATGCCGGCAGCGATCTTCTGGAAGTCCTCGCCCTTCAAGCGCGAGTCGCGGGCAAGCGCCAGCGTGGGCTTCTCGTAGTGGGCGCACAGGTAGTCGGCCACACCCTGGGTGGCCTGGGCCACGACGTAGACGTTCATGCGGTTGGTGCCAACGCCCAGGGTGCCGCGAAGGCCGGCGGTGCCAAAGGCAAGGCTACGGTAGAAGGCGTCGTAGAGCTTGTCGCCGTCCTCGGTAACAAGGTCGTTAAGCTCGGCGGCAAGGTCGGCCTCGGCAACCTTCTCTTGCCAGGTCTTGACGGTAGACTCGATGGACTGATCCATGGTTCCCCCACTTCCTAAAGGCCCGCGCGCCTTAGCGCAGACCGATTTACTCACGTGTGCTACATTCTAGTAGCCTTGGGCGCAAGTTAGCCCAAGGAAACGACGAGCGGCAGTATCTGTCGAAAAACGTTTGCGCGCAACTGCGAAAATCCCGCGAAAACCAAGAAGGCGGGCGGCAAACGGTCGATGCCGCCTGCCGCCCGCCCTCAGATAAGACCGGTGATATGTTGCCGAGAAGAACGGCGAGAAGCCCCACCCCCGCCGCGCCTCACGCGTCGTAGCGCTTGACCAACCCCAAGACGTTGTCATGGCAAACCGCCCGGGCGCACTCGGGCGACAGGCGGTCCAGCAGCTTGTAGTACTTCTCGACGCAGGCAGGGTAGCCGTCCCAGTGGCCCACGATGTCGGTGCCCAGAAGAAAACGGTCGGGCCAGCGCTCAAGAAGCTCGACCCAGTCGTCCAGCGTAGTATCGGCGCAGATCCCCTCGGGGCACTCTTCAAGGAAATAGTAGTCGTAGACAACCCACGAGATGTCGATCCACAGGTTGGGGTTTTGGGCCAGTAGGCGCTCAGCGATGGCAGGAAGCCCCGGCACCATCACGTAGCGCGAGATGCCAATGTGGGCCCAGATGATCTTGCAGTCGCGGTTGTGGGCCAGCGCGCGCTCAAGCTCGTGCAGGTGCAGGACCTCGCGCATGTGCGGCTTGGTGATGTTGTGGTGCACCAAAACCGGCAGGCCTTTCTCGGCAGCATAGTCGTAGATGGCGAGAAACGCGGGGTGGTCCACATGGGGCGCCGGGCCAAAGGTCAAGGACGTGAGGTCATCGTGCCTGCCCATAAGCTCGCCGATGCCGCGGATGGTGTTTGGATAGAGCTCCATCAAGCGGTCGATCTGGTCGACGGCAAAGCGGTCGTTGGGGTTAAAGCCGCAGACAAAGGGCAAGACGCGGTCGCGCACCTCCTTGGGCTGGCGCGACAGGTCCTCAAGCAGCAAGAAATCGGTACCCGAGTAGTAGTAGCAAGGCGACGGATCACTTAGGTAGTAGGTTGGCTCTTCTCGCACGCCCTCGCTCCATTGCTTGGACATGGCGGTGCCAAAAAGCACGCACTGGCTCACCCCCGCCTTGTCCATAGCTTGCATAAGCGCAGGAAAACCGTCTGTTTTCTGGCGAAAATCGGTGTAGTGAAGATGGCTGTCAACAATGTCGTAGGTCACGGGGTTCTCCAAATCGGGCTTTATCCGCGACGCACAATATAGCAGTGGTGAATCTTCGCATTGCGCGAGAAATCCTCGGGGATAGTTTCTTTTGTTATGTCTTCTAGAACAACGCCGGCGCGACTGAGGGCCTCGGTGTCGGGCTTGAAGCCGCGCAGATTGCACGAGAAGATTGCGCTGCCGTTGCGCGTAAGCAGGCGCGAGACGTCGATGATCAGCTCGGCGTGGTCGCGCTGGACGTCCCAGCTGGACTTGCTCATGCGCGACGAGTTAGAGAACGTGGGCACGTCGCAAAAGATCAAGTCCCAGCGGTTGGCGCTGTGGCGCTGCTCGCTAACCCAAGACAAGACGTCTGCCTGCACAAACTCGTGGTTGGAGCCGGTAAAGCCGTTGCGGGCCATGTTGCGGCGCGCCCACTCTAAGCTTGGGTTAGAAAGGTCCACCGTGGTGGTGTACTTGGCGCCGCCGTCTGCCGCGTAGCAGGTGGCGGTACCCGTGTAGGCAAACAGGTTGAGGAAGCGGCGCGATCCAAAAGTGTCCTTCATCATCTCGCGAACCTGCGCGCGCGTGTCGCGGTGGTCCAGGAAGATGCCGCAGTCAAGGCGGGCCGAGAAGTTCACCTCGAAGGTGAGGCCGCCCTCGTCCACCAAGTGGGCGCCGCGGGGAAGGTCGGTGAGACTTGGCTTGTGGCGGTTGCGCATGTCGGCGCGCTGGCCGCGAACGGCCTGGTAGGTGGTCTGCGGAGCGGCGGCACTGCCCTCGTCTGCGTACTGCGAGCCGCCGCGGGCGCGGGTGCGCACGCGCAGGTTCACGCAGGACGGGGCCACATCCAACACGCGCGGGGCCACGGTAAGCACGTCCATCAGGCGGCGGTGCGCAAGGTCTTGGTCCACGCCTTTGGGAGGAGCGTACTCGCTGATCTGCAGCCAGCGACCGGGGGTCTTCGAGCCCTCATAAAACTCGATCGAGACGGCGTAGTCGGGCAGGTCGGCGTCATAGACGCGATAGCAGGTGACGTCGTTTTTGCGGGCCCACTTGGCGCGCAGCTTTGCCACCTTGGCCAGGCGCGCGGCAAACTGGTCGGTCTGCGGGACCAAAACGGCGACCTTCTCGCCCTTGACCGTAACGGTCGCGGTGGGCAGAAGTCCCTGGTCGCCTGGCTCAAAGAGGGCCAGCCGGCCTTGGTCGCGACCGAGAAAGACCTCGGCCTGGTCCACGGGTTCTTTGCCTAAGGCGCCCTCGAGCGGCGTCTGCTTGGAAAGGGTGGCCAGCTCAAAGGGGGCAAAGGCCGAAAGATCGGCCAGGCACTGGGCCTCGGCGGCCAGGGACTCGTCGTCCAACCACGAGAGATCCGCGCAGACCAAGGGGTCGCTCGTCTCGCCGGCTGCTTTTGCGGCGGCAGCAAAGTCGCAGGTATCGACCTCGACAGAAAGGCCCGCGCCGCGAAGGGACTGGCTCCAGGCGGCTGCGGCATCTGCGCGGGAGTCTGCGGCGATCAAGCGCAGCGAGCGGCCCGATGCGGCCTCGGCGCGGTCATCTGCCTCGGCGAGAAGGTCGTCCCAGGCCTGGGCGTCATGACCGGCCCAGCCGGCAAAGCCCCAGTACGAGCGAAGCAGACCCGGCGCGCGGTCAAGGCAGATGTTGGCGGCCTCGACAAGGACGCTGCCCTGCCCCGCCCAAAGCGAGACCAGGCACGGGGCCTCGGCGCCCTCTTTGATGCCGTCCTTCACGCGGGCCGCCCAGCCGCCGCCGGCGAGAAGGGCCGCAGCGTAGTCGGGTCGAAGTTGGGCAACCTTGGCGGCACGTGCGTCGTAGCCTCGGCGGAAGAGCGGCGTGCCCGCCAAGTCGATGGCCACGGTGGCGCGGGTGCGCGACAGGCGCACGGCGATGACCACATTGGGGTGCTTGGTGTCGACCTCGGGGCGGGCGCCGGTGCGCTCCATGAACTGGTCGCAGATGGCGTCCTTGGCGCGAAGGGCCACAAACTGGGAGTTTCTCAGCTGGTCATTGGTGCCGTGGGCGTCGATCGCAAAGGTCTTGCCAGGCGCGATGTGCTGCGACCAGTCGATGCCAATGACGCCCTGGTAAAGGGCGTCGGCGTCGGCGGCATCAATGCGCTTGACCACAGCCAAGACCCTGGAGGCCAAGCGGCTCCACAGGCACACGCGGTAGGCATCCTTCAAGGTGCCCAAAAAGGCCACCTGGCCGCGCAGGGGGCGCGTCTTTCTCACGTGCAGCTGCTCAAGCTCGTCTGCCAAGAGCCCCTCGAA
>CAVEMP010000198.1:7212-11418 GCA_963616835.1 uncultured Oscillospiraceae bacterium
ACGTTGACGACGCTTGCGCTTGGGCTCGACAAAGATGTCGGAGGTGTCGAAGGTCTCTTCTTTAAGCACGCCGTTCTTGCGATCCAGCTCGGCCAGGGCCATCTGCACGTCGGGCGACTGCAGGCGCTCAAGGACGTCGCGGGTCACGGTGTCGGGGCGGCAGGCGCAGCCAAGCTCCTCGCTCTTCTTGCAGGCGGCCTCGCTGGCGGTCATGTCGGCCAGGGCCACGCGGATCTGCTTGCCGTTCTCAAGGCGCAGGCAGATCTGCTCCTTGGGCGTGTCGTACTCGATGATCTTACCTTTGCCCAGTGGCGTGTCGATCACGGCGTTTCGCTTGGGTGCGCGGCTCTTGAAGTCACGGTAGGCCTCGAACTCGTAGCGCAGGCAGCACATCAGGCGGCCGCACGCGCCCGAGATCTTGGTGGAGTTCAAGGGCAGGTCCTGCTCCTTGGCCATGCGGATCGACACCGGGTCAAACGAGGTGTTGAAGCGCCGACAGCACAGCTCTTGGCCGCAGTGGCCGTAGCCGCCCACAATGGCGGCCTCTTCGCGCACGCCGATCTGGCGCATGTCGATGCGCACATGGAACTCGCGGGACAGGTCGCGCACCAGCTGGCGAAAGTCCACGCGGTCCTCGGCGGCAAAGTAGCACACGGCCTTCTCGCCGTCGAAGATAAACTCGACGCCCACCGGCTTCATCTCGAGGCCCGAGGCGGCCACCAGGCGGCGGAACGCCGGCATGGCGTCCTCGGAGCGCTTGGCGAGCTTCTCGGCGCGCTCAAGGTCGTAATCGGTGGCGATCCTCTCGACGCGGCGCAGCTCGGCGTCGCCGATGGTCTTTCTCAGCTCGGCCTCGTCCACCTCAAAGGCGTCCAAGGTCGCAAGGCCAATCTCAAGGCCGCGCTCGGTGTGGCAGATGACGTGGTCGGCCTCTTGGGCCTGGGTGTCTGCGGCGTCGAACCACAGCTCGCGCGTGACATAGGTGAACTTCACCGGGATGACGGTGGGCATTACAGCGCCTCCTTTATGGAAAGCAGCATGACCTCCAAGGTCAGCTGGGGTGATACGTTGCGCGCCAGGTTGGCGGCGGCGGTAGAGCAGGCCTTGAGGGCGGCAAGCGCCCCGTGTGCCGTGGTCTGGGCGGCCACACGGTCGATGACGGCAGCCGCGTCTTGGTTGACGGGGGTCGACGTGACGTTCTCGCAGCGCATAAGCACGTCTCGCAACAAAGACTCCGTCGCGGCAATAGCCTCCATCATACCCGAACGCTCGCGGGCAGAAAGCTCGCGGCGGTTGGCGGCCTCGACCTCCTTCAAGGCCGAGGAGCTCAAGTAATCCTCGGTCTCTTTAAGGGCGTCTTCTTGGGCCTGCTTGACGTCCTTCAGCGGAATCTTGACGGCCTCGACTATCTGCAGAGCCGCCTTAAGGACATCTGCCGAGTCGTCCTGGGCCAGGCACGAGAAAGTGTCCACCACCAGGCGGCGGACCTCCTGCCGTGATGTGGAGGCGAGAAACTCCACGGCACGCGAGGGCGTCTGGGTGACGCTTAGGGCGACGCGGGCCGCCTGCTCGCTAGCGCCGCAGCTGCGCACCACGGCCGCGATCGCGTCCTTCTCGCCAATACCCGCAAAGGGGACCACCTGGCAGCGCGAGACGATGGTGGGTAAAACCGAGGCCACCGTGCGTGCGCACAGGATGAAGACGACGTTTTGCGGCGGCTCTTCGATGGTCTTGAGCAGGGCGTTTGCCGATTGGGCATAGAGCATCTCGGCGCGCTCGACGATATAGACCTTGCACGCGGCGCGCATGGGCGCCAGGTAGACGTCGGCAATGAGGGCGCGGATCTGGTCGACGAGGTAACCCTGGTTGCTGCCGGGGGCGTACCAGTGCACGTCGGGGTGGGTGTGGTGGCTCACGCGGCGGCAGTCGTCGCAGGTGCCGTCGGCGTCGTTGGGGCACACGATGCACTTGGCCAGGGCCTCGGCGGCCTCGTGTTTGCCGCTGCCCGGCGCGCCCACAAACAGGTAGGCGTGCGAAAGGCGGTCCTCGTTGTAGGCGCGGGCAAGAAAGTCGCGGACGCGCGGCTGGTCCTGGACGGCCGACAGGGCCGCCGGGACGGCTACCGGGGCCATCTAGGCAACCTCGTCTTTGGCGAGAAGGTCTTCTACCTGAGAAAATACGCGGTTGGCAACCTCATCTGGTGTACCTGCGGCGTCGATGGTGCGCACACGGGCGGGCTCGGCGGCGGCCAGGCACAGGTAGCCCTCGCGCACGCGGGACTGGAAGGCGACGCCTTCTGCCTCCATGCGGTCGGCGCCCTCGCGCGTGGCGCGGGCAAGGGCCGCCGAGGTCTCCATGTCAAGCACGACGGTGCGATCGGGATCAAACCCGCAGCTGCCCAGCGCGTTAGCGCGGTGGATGACGTCGTCGCTTAGCGAGCGGCCGGCAGCCTGGTAGGCGTAGGTGGAATCGTAGTAGCGGTCGCAAACCACCACAGCGCCGCGGGCGAGCGCAGGCTCGATGACCTCGCGGACCAGCTGGGCGCGGGAGGCCTCGAAGAGCAAAAGCTCGCACTCGGGCGTCATCTGGGAGTTGGCGGGGTCAAGCACCAGCGAGCGGATCTTCTCGCTAATGGAGGTGCCGCCCGGCTCGCGCAGGCGCACGACCTCGCGGCCCAGGCCCTCTATCGACGCAGCTAGACGCGCCGCCTGCGTTGACTTTCCGCAGCCGTCCGCCCCCTCGAGCGTGATAAAGACCCCTCGCATGGCACCCGCTTTCTTCTTGCATCGATTTAACCTTGCTAGTATAGCGCGATTGCTCTTCTCGACATAAACAGAGGTAGACGCACCATGCGCTTTACAGAGCTACGAGTACAGGCGCTTGAGCCAACCCAGGCGAGGGTGCAGCGACAACCGATAAATCCCGTACGACAGAGCGATGCTTGCGCAAACCGTGAGGACAAACAGCAGGCACGTCTCGCCGATTGCAAAGCCTAACAGGTTAAAAGCCTTATCCAGAAGGACCATGACCCACCAGTGGATGAAGAAAACAAGCGAGCTTACAACCCGCAAGGTTTTGAACGTCTGGGCTCGGCCCGGCATACGACAGTTCACTACCAGGCTAAACGCACACCAGGTGAGCGGCACCAGAAAAACGTACATGTCCTCTTCAAGGACAAAGTCAAGGCGTTTGAGGGTCAGGGCTTCGATAAACATCAAGACATATGAGGCGAGAAACCCTACCAAGGCGGCTCTTCTCGGTAACTTGAAACCGCGGTACGCAAAAGTGGCACCCATCGCAACAAAGAGAAGGCCTTCGAACAAACCGTTACGCGTGGTGAAGATGACCTGTTGGACAGCCTTGAGCGCGGCCCATAGGTCGGGCGCGGCAAGGCGGAGCGGCTTGATGAGGCCAAACCAGCTTTGCCCCAGAAGGCCCACGGCGTAAAGACACAGCGCCGCGATCAGGATTTTCTTGAGGCTCACGCGCCTGGACAACAGCCACGAGATGACGATAACGGCAAAGATCAACGCCGGGAAATACCAAAGGTGCCAATAGGAACCAACAAACACAACATCGCGCAGGTAGAAGAGCACGCCATGAGCAAGCCCCTGCGGATCCGTCAGGATGCCCTTGAGCTTGAGCGGAAGGTACACCAGCGTCCACAAGGCATAGAGCCTGATGAGCTTGACCACATAGCGCTTTGTGCGCTCGGGCGAGAAGTTTTCCAGCGGCGTTTTTCTATAGAGCAAGAAGCCCGACGAGACAAAGAAGAACGGGACGGCAATTCTCGCGAACCAATTTTGGATGCCGTAGTTAAAGAGACGAAGGAACGCGTTATTGGTGTCTCCAAATGGCAAAACGTGCATGGATACAACGAGTATCGCGCATAAAAACTTTGCTAAATCGATAGCGTTATAGTCTGTCTGTCTGTCTGTCTGTCTGTCTGTGGAAATCATAGGCATCATGCTAGCTTGTCAACACCTTTTAGGTGCATGGGCGATTAGTGTACACAGATCAAATAATGCCACTGACATGCAGTGTTTTTCTAGCATCTACCGGATTCGTGTGCACTAATTGAGACAGGTAGGCCGCGGGCGAGCCCCTTCGTCGTTTGGGTTCAAACGTAAAACACGAAATTGGGAAGCCGAATTGCGATTTGAGCGGCAGACCACAATTTCAAGCAACCGCCAACTGGGGTTTTGT
>CAVEMP010000199.1:0-3300 GCA_963616835.1 uncultured Oscillospiraceae bacterium
ACCCGCTCTTTTGTCGAGACCTGCGACGTGGAGTTCTGGCCCCTCAATCAAGCGCAGGTAGATGCCTACGTTGCCACCGGCGAGCCCATGGACAAGGCAGGTGCCTACGGCATCCAGGGCTTGGGCCGCGTACTGGTCAAGGGCATCCGCGGCGACTACTACAGCGTCGTGGGCCTGCCTGTCTCGCGTCTGCACCGTGAGATCGAGTCGCTGCGCGCCAAGGCCCCGCGAGCCTAGGCTCCCCCGCCACAACCCAATCAAACAAAAAGGCCGGCAAGCAGCCGGCCTTTCTCGTTGCCTGTTAACGGGGCTTCTCCCCTAGTTGAACTTCACGACCTTCTGGGCAATGTGGTAGCCGCCCAGGGTAATCTTCTCGCCCAACTTGCCCGGCAGGTTAGTCGCAATGCCAATGACGCCGTGCTTGGCGCGGCGGTACATGCGCTCGTCGTAGGCCTTAAGCTCGTCCCAGAGCTTGTGCAGCTCGTCCATGGCGCCCTCGCGGTCGGACATCTTAGAGAAAACCGAACAGATGGCCATGATGATCGTGAAGTAGTTCATCATGTAGCCACGCAGCTTCACCGAGTCGATGTCGCCGTAGACGTGGTAGGCCTGCATCATAATGCGGGCAACGCGCCAGTAGTGGTCCACGCGGCTGGTCAGGACCTTCTCGTTGACCGACTGGTCCTCGCGGCCAATGAAGTAACGGTAGAGGTCGACGTCCAGGTAGTAGAGGCTGTGGCACAGCGGGAAGGGCACGTAGGCGTAGATATTGTCAACGTAGAAGGTGTGAGGCGGCATCTGCAGGTTAGCGGCGCGCAGGGTCTCGGTGCGGTACGTCAGGGCGTGCATCAGCAGGTACTGGCTCATCTTAAAATGGCCCATATCGTTCCAGGTAAAGACCTTGCCCACGGGCATCACATGGCGGTAATCGACGACGTTTTGGGTATTGTCCTCAACATGCTCGTAAACATAGTTGGTAATGACCAGATCGACCTTCTCGTCCATCTGAATAAAGCGGCGCAGCTGGGCGAGAAGGGCCTGCAGGGCCTCGGCGTCTGCCCAGTCGTCCGAGTCGATGTTCTTGAAGTAGGCGCCGTCTGCATTAGCCACGGCCTTCATGACAGCCACGCCGTGCCCGCCGTTCTCTTGGTGAACAGCCTTGATGTTGTTGGGGTACTTGGCCTGCCACTCATCGGCCTTGGCGGCCGTGTTGTCCTTGACGCTGCCGTCGTCCACAATAACGATCTGCACGTCATCGGCGTAGTTGGAACCCTCCAAGATGGATGTGACGCACTTGTCCATGTACTCGGCCGAGTTATAGCACGGGATGCCAAAGGTGATGGTCTTAGCTGCCATTGGTTGTCCTTTAAAACAAGAAAAAGGCAGGCCGGCAGACCTGCCTTGATCAAAGCGAATAGATTTTAGTTGCGCTGGGCAATAAGCTCGTCAGAAAGGTCCAGAGCGCTGGCCACGACGCCGTCCATGTCGTAGTAGCGATACTCAGCCAGACGGCCCACGCAATGGAAGTTGAGAAGACCGCTCACGCGCTCGCGGTACTTGCGGTAAAGCTCAAGGTTCTCCTCCTCCAAGATGGCGTAGTACGGGGTCTCGCCAGAACCGGGGGTATAGGCCTTAGAGAACTCCTTCATGATGGTCGTCTTGCCGGGCAAGATCTGGCCGGTCATGTTCTTGAACTCGGTGATGCGGGTGAAGTCCTCGCTGGTGGTGTAGTTGACGGTGCCCACCGGTTGGAACTGGTCTTGGTCCAGGGTCTCGAAGACCATGTCAAGGGTACGGTAGGGCAAAGCGCCCAGGTCAAGGCCAAAGAGCTCGTCCAGCGGGCCGGTATAGATGACCTCGCCGCCGTAGGGGCGACCACAAACCTCAACAGCGTTGTTGGTGACCTTAAGGATGTCGCGCACGTCAACCTCAAGGAAGACCGAGATCAGGTCGTGGCACAGCATATTCTCGAACAAGGCGGTGTAGCCCTCGACCGGCATGCCCTGGAAGGGGGCACCGGGGAAGTAGCGATCGTCGTCGCCCACAAACACGGGCACACGGCCGGTGATGGAGGGGTCGATCTGATCGGGCGTCTTGCCCCACTGCTTCATGGTGTAGTGAAGGAAGACGTTCTCAAAGACGTAATCGGCAACCTCGGCAAGCTCGGGGTCGTTCTTCTCGCGAAGCTCCATGATGGGAACCTTCTTGTTCTCACCAAAGGTGTCCACGAGCTTCTGGTACAAGTGCTCGCCCTTCTCGTCGCCAAAAGCGAGCTTCAAGGACTGGTGGTTAAAGGGGACGGGCATCAAGGTGCCGTGGATGTTGGCCAAGACCTTGTGCTGGTAGTTGGTCCACTCGGTGAAGCGGGAGAGAAACTGGTTTACGCGCTCGTTGGTAGTGTGGTAGATGTGCGGGCCGTACTTGTGGACAAGGATGCCGGCCTCGTCCTCGTAGTCGTAGGCGTTGCCCGCGATGTGGTCGCGGCGCTCGAAGATGGCGACTTTGCAGCCGCAGGCCTCCGCTAGCCTGCGCGCGCAAACAGCGCCGGCGTAACCCGCGCCCACAACGATGGCATCGTAAGACTCAGGCGAAAAACCTGCCGGCAAGCCGTAAGAGATACCCATGGAGACCCTCTCGATTAAGTTGCGGCAACGCAGTGGCCGCAAAGCCGTTTTACGCCAACTATGGGAAAGTCGCATACGTTGGCGTTTTAGTCTTAGCGATTCTAGCACCAGCGGCCTATAATGTGCCGTGCGACACCGCGAGCGTGCGATTACAACACGGCTGCGGCTCGTACCTGCTCATATATAGGCATATTTTATGGAGGAGAATTCATGAGCGACTTTCTTACCCGCATGAAAGAGGCGGCTAAGGCCGACAAGAAGACCATCGTTTTGCCCGAGGGCGAAGATCCCCGCACCATCGAGGCCGCCAAGAAGATCTTGGACGAGGGCCTGGCCGAGCTGATCATCCTGGGCGACCCCGCGACCATCGACGTCCCCGGCGCCACCGTGATCGACCCCGCCACCTCCGACAAGAAGGAGGCCTACGCGGCCAAGTTCGCCGAGCTTCGTGCCAAGAAGGGCGTGACCCTTGAGCAGGCCATGGAGCAGATGAACGACGCCACCTACTTTGGCACCATGATGGTCAAGATGGGCGACGCCGACGGCCTGGTCTCTGGCGCCTGCCACTCCACCGCCAACACCCTGCGCCCTGCCCTGCAGATCCTAAAGACCGCCCCGGGCACCAAGCTTGTCTCGGCCTTCTTCATCATGTGCACCAAGACCCCGCAGTACGGCG
>CAVEMP010000200.1:0-3307 GCA_963616835.1 uncultured Oscillospiraceae bacterium
CTCGCACTGGAAGGACAGGTCGCGGATGTGGACGGGCGCGAAGCCGTCGGCTCCGGTGGTGACGCTGACCTGCTTTTGGTTGTAGAGAGACGTGATGGTGACCTTCACGCCGCCCACGGCCACGTTGCCTGTGGCGGTCTGGCGCATGGCCATGACGGGGACCTCGTCCTTGCCCAGGACATAGACGCTAAAGTGCGTGTTTCCGGCTTCGTCTGCGTAGGCATTGACCACGGTGCCCTTGGGCGAGATTAGAGAGCCCAAGAAGCTCAAGGCGCCCACGACGGCGGTGGCGCTCAAGAAGGTGCGGCGAGAAACCGTGGGGTTGGGCATGAGGGCGGTCGCGTCGCTGTCTTTTGAGCGGCGACGTGCTGCGCGGTTGGCGTTTGCGGACAGGTGCTTGGGCTGGCTTTCCATGGGGCCGCCTCCTTGGTCGCAAGTGCGCTGACTTGTTCAGATTAACGCAAGGTTGCGTTGTGTCACGCTGTCAATTTTTGCCCGCGACCTGCGCAAACGCGTCTTTTTCGGCGAACGGTAGGGGGTGTGGCAAAATCGAGGGGCCGCGCGGGCGGCGAGAAGTGCGCGGCGTCCCCTAAAGCGCGACCTCGCCGCTGCACCTGGCGAGAAGGGCCTGGTGGTCCAAGATCTGGACCCAGCCGCGGTGCGTGGACACTACGCCCGCCGCGCTAAGCTCGCCCATCAGGCGCGCGACGCTCACGCGGTTCATCGACAGCAGCTGGGCAATCTCTTCTTGGGAGCACTCGACGCGGGTCGCGCGCGTCTCGCCGCCGGCGTCCCTGGCCAGAAGCTCCAGCAGGTTGCATAGCTTGACCTGCCCGTTGTTGGCATCTTGGTGGGCCGTCTCGAAGATCAAGACGTTGATGTAGCGGGCGTAGTTCTCGAACATCGCGGCGCCCAGGCCGCTCACGCGCCGGGTGAGCTCCAAAAAGTCCGCACGGCAAAACTCCAGGGCGCGCACCGGGCGCACCGCCTCGGTCACCAGCGAGCGCTCGATGGCGAACTGCGACTCGTGGCAGCCGGGAAAGACCATGCCGCTGCCGTGGTAGAACAGGGCCTTCTGCCTGCCGTCGGCGTTGACGAAGGACGTGCGGGCGATGCCCTCCTCGATGTAATAGACGCGCTCGATGAACTCGCCGGGTCGCCAGAGCTGCTCGCCTCGCGCAAAGGTCTTCTCGGCGTGTTTTTGGGCGAGAAGGACGTCGAAGAAGGGGGAGAAATCGCCTTTGTAGAGGTAACGGGGTGCGAGCATACGCGGGCCTTTCGGGTCGGTGCCAGGCGGCGCAGTTGGGTGCGGGGTCGTCGCTTGCCTGCGGCCGCGTCGGTCTTCTCCCCAACAAAATAGCCCTTGTGTAGCCCAGGCTACAGAACGAATCCGGCGAGCGCGCGATGCTTTATCGCAGGGACTAGGCGCGCTTTGGGTGCTGGGATGTTTTGGGGCCGTGCGCGCCGCTTACATTGGAGAGGACGCGCATGACCTGGAACACGTACGGTGACCTGCTTAAACCCGCGAGCATCGGATGTATGCGGCTCAAGAACCGCATTTGCATGGCGCCGATGGACTTCAAGTACTTCACGGGCAACTCGTTTGACTCGACGCTCACGTATCGTCACGCGAAGGTCTTCGAGGCGCGCGCCAAGGGCGGCTGCGGCCTGATCTTCACCTGCGCCGTGCAGGCCGAGCGCGAGGTTATGCCCTACCCCTATGACATGCAGTTTCCGCTGATCGACCGAGACGAGCGCATCAAGGAGTTTGCCGAGGCGGCCGATATGGTGCACGTCTATGGCGCCAAGATCGGTTGCGAGCTGACCATGGGCTCGGGGCGCTATTACGACACGCCGCAGCCCGGCATCGACGCGATTGCTCCCTCGGAGTGCCAGACGCAGTACGACCCAAGCCTGCGCGCCCGAGAGATGACGAAGGCCGAGATTTCCCACATGATCCGCACGTACGCCGAGGCGGCCGGGCGTCTGAAGCGCGCCGGTTTCGACTGCCTGCTGGTCATGGGCCAGGGCGGCTATCTTATCAACCAGTTTCTCTCGCCGGCGTGGAACCAGCGCAGCGACGAGTACGGCGGCACGTCCCAAAATCGCATGCGCTTTCTTGTTGAGACCTTGGAGGCCGTGCGCGCCGAGGTGGGGGAGGGCTACCCCGTTATCCTGGGCGTCAACATGGACGACCTTTTGCCCGCCGGCGTCGCGCCCTGCGCGGGCGTCACGGTGGACTACCAGATCGAAGTGGCCCGCGAGCTTGAGCGCCGTGGCCTTGTGGACGCCTACCAGCTGCGCATTGGCAACTACTACGACCAGTCCAACATTGTGCCGTCCTGCTACCACGACAACACGCCCTACATCGAGAACTTCGCTCGTTTCAAGGCGGGCGTCCAGAAGCCCTGCATTTTTGAGAACCGCCTGGACGACCCTGTTGCCATGCAGGGGATGCTCGAGCGCGGCGAGGCCGACTTCTTCTCGATGGGCCGCATGTGGATCGCCAACCCCGACCTGGTAGAGCGCTATGGGCGAGAGCTGCCGCGCCGCCAGTGCCTGCGTTGCAACTACTGCCTGCACACACTGTGGGAGGGCAAGGGCGCGAAGTGCGCCGTCAACGCTGAGCTGGGCCACGAGTTCGAGGGCGGTGTGGCGCCTGCGTGCGAGAAGAAGCG
Organism: uncultured Oscillospiraceae bacterium; assembly: GCA_963616835.1. Lineage (GTDB taxonomy): Bacteria > Actinomycetota > Coriobacteriia > Coriobacteriales > Atopobiaceae > Paratractidigestivibacter. The sequence continues at coordinate 2,679 of CAVEMP010000200.1, forward strand.
CGTGGTCGTCGTGGGCGCGGGTCCCGGCGGCATCCAGGCGGCGCTTACGGCCGCTCGTCGCGGGCACGAGGTCATCTTGCTTGAGCGCGGGCGCGAGGTGGGCGGCAAGCTGGGCATCGTCGCGGCGCCGGCCTACAAGAAGCAGTACCTGGCCTACCGCGACTACCTGCGCTTTGAGCTGGAGTGCTCGCGAGTGAAGGTGCGCGTGGGGGTCGAGGGAACGCCGGCCTCGGTGGCGGCGCTCGAGCCCGACGCGGCGATCGTAGCCGTGGGCGCCGAGCCGATCGTGCCGCCGGTTCCGGGTCTGGCGGCCGCTTTGGACTGCAGGTTTGCTCACTTGGCCGACGTGGTTCTTGATGGAAGCGAGAAGGTCACGGGCACCGTCGCCGTCATCGGCGGCGGCCTGGTGGGCTGCGAGACCGTGAGCGTGCTCGCTGCGGCGGGGTGCGCCTGCCACTTGGTCGAGATGCGGCCCGAGGTTCTTCTCGACGCGAGCTATGTGACGCGAGACGAGCAGCTGGCGACGCTGGCCGCGACCGGCGCCCAGGTGCACGCGGGCACGCGGTTGGCCGGTGTGGGCGAGGGCTACGTCGACGTCGAGGTAACGGGCACCGACGGCGCGTGGGAGC
>CAVEMP010000201.1:0-10598 GCA_963616835.1 uncultured Oscillospiraceae bacterium
CCTACTCAGAAAGCGCGGCCACCGTCTTCTTGTACTCGGCGGCCGTCTGCTCAAAGAGCTCGTCGGCCCCGTCGAAGGTCCCGGCCCGCAGGACCTCGGTCAAAGCAGCGGACGGCTCGTACAGGTTGGTAAGTCCCAGGTTAGAGCACACGCCCTTCAAAGTGTGGGCGGCCATAAAAGCAGCCTTGACGTCACGAGCGGCCATACCCTGCTCCAGACTGGCGAAGCTCTGATCATCCAAAAACTTCACAGCAAAGCGGGCAACCAAATCGTCGCTTACCAGGCGGCGTTTGGCATCCGCATAGTCTGCGCCGATCTTGTCGTACGCACTCTTGATATCTGTCATTCGTCTTGCTCCGTATATCTATCTGGGCTGCCGCAGCGCACCCGACGCTGCACAAACCTATATTCTACCCAACTTGCCTCGCCGTGCGCCAACGCAACGCGCTCTAATCCAAACGGCTACCTAGCCTTGGGGGGGGGCGAGTTCAATCTCCTCGACAGACTTAATCTTGTCCTGTACGTCCAACAGGCACTCAATCAACAGCGGATTAAACTGGCCGCACTGCCCTTCCAAAATCATGTGAATGGTCTCGTCATGCGAGATCGCCTTCTTATACACCCGCTCGCTGGTAAGCGCATCGTAAACGTCGACCAAAGACACCACCTGCGCCGCAATAGGAATCTGGTCGCCCGGAATGCCGTCGGGGTATCCATGCCCGTCCCAACGTTCGTGGTGCCAGCGGCAAATCTGCCCAGCGGTCTTGACCAGCTCACTCGACTGGTACTGCTCCAAGCGCTCGAGCATCTGAGCGCCAATGACCGTGTGGGTCTTCATGATCTCGTACTCCTCGGGCGTGAGCTTGCCCGGCTTGTTCAAGATGCTGTCGTCGATGGCCATCTTGCCAATATCGTGCAGCGTAGAAGCCATGGCGATAGTTGCGCGCTGCTGACTGGTGATGTCGTAGCGGTCACTCTTTTGCGTCAGACGCTCAAGCAAAATCTCGGTCAGATTGCGAATATGCAAGACGTGCTTGCCGCTTTCGCCGTTTCGGAGCTCCATAACGCCGGCCATAATATCAACCAGCATACGGCTCTCACGCTCGCGCTCGTAGAACTGCTGCGACAGCATGTTGGATAGACGACGCTGGTTGGCGTACAGGCGCATGACGTTCTTCACGCGGTGCCGCACCACGCGCGCGTCAAAGGGACGCGTAATGTAGTCAGAAGCACCCAGCTCATAGGCGTTAAGCACCACTTCGTCGGAGTCCTCGGAAGAAATCATGATAACGGGAATGTCGTCGATCCAGCCTTCGCGTCTCATGCGCGTAAGCACGTCGAAGCCGTCGATCCCAGGCATGACGATGTCGAGAAGAACCATCGACACGTTAGCGCGCTCGGTCTCCAGCACCGCAAGGCCGTCCTCGCCGCAAGAGGCCTCCAAGATCTCGTAGTCATCCTTGAGCATGACCTTCAAAATCTCGCGGTTCATCTCGGAGTCATCGATAATGAGAAGAACGGGCTTGTGGTACTCGGGCGTGTCCTTAAGGTCGCCCTCCATAAACACGCAGCCGCGCTGCTGCTTGGCCTTGTACATAAGCTTATCGGCTTGGCGCACGGCATCCTCAATCGTGCGACCCGCGGCAACCACGCCACCCATCGAAGCCGAGAGCGCGACCTGCGGGTATCCCGGCACAGCAGTGTCTGCCACGCGCTTTGCCATAAGCTTAAGCTTGTTCGCAAAATCCTCGGCCGCGATTCCAGGCAAGACCAAAACAAACTCGTCACCGCCGTAGCGCACCAGCATGTCGGTATCTCGAATGCAGGCACGCATGGCCTGGGCCGCGGTGCTAATGGCCAGGTCTCCCACGTGATGGCCCAGCGTATCGTTGACCATCTTAAAGTCGTCCAGGTCAATGATGGCCACGCCCGCCGCCAGGTACTGGTGGCGCAAGGTGTCCTCGTAAAAGCGGCGGTTATAGACACCCGTCAAGGCATCGTGGTAAAGCAGCTGGTCGGTGCGTGCGTCCCCTTTGCGCTCAAGCGGTCGGGCGCACAAAAGGATGCGCGCCTCGCCGTCGACCTCAACGTAGCGCACAGACGCCTTATGCGTCGAGTCTCCCACGCGAAGCAGACGCTCTTGTTTGCCACCGCAAGCCTCGAAGACCTCTTGGGCAACAACGCGCATACAGGGGCAATCCTCGCCGCAAAGCAGGCAGTTGCTCTCCTCTTGCAGGTCCTTCTCGTCCAAAAGCCTGACCACGGGGTAGCTCTCGCGCAGGCGAGCGGCCTCGAAGTCAAGCTCCTGGGAAGTCATCTGGACCTTCTCGGTTGGCTGGGAGGTATTATCGCTGCTCATTGCCAGCTGCCCTTCTCCGTTGAACAAGATACGCAACGGTGTTGATGAGCTTATTGGAATCAAGCGGTTTTGCCAGGTGCTCGTTCATGCCGGCCTCGCGGGCCTGACGACGATCCTCGACAAACGCGTTGGCCGTCATGGCGATGATGGGGATAGCCGCAGCGTCCGGGCGGTCGAGGGCCCTAATCGCACGGGTGGCATCGTAGCCGTCCATGACGGGCATCATGACGTCCATCAAGATAAGATCGATGTCCCAGGGGCGAGAAGCGCTAAAGACGTCGAGCGCCTCTTTGCCATCGCAAGCCTGGATAACCTTGGCTCCGGCCTGGGTAAGGAGAAAGGTCTCGATCTCCATATTGAGGTCGTTGTCCTCGGCCACCAGAATGGTAAGGCCGGCAATCGACGCACTCTCTTGCGACTGGGCGCCAAGCTGGCGTGCGGCGTGGACACCCTCGGGGCAAACCTCTAACGGCAGATCGATGGTAAAGCAGGTACCCTGGCCCTTCTCGCTGGTAAACGCTATAGTGCCACCCATAAGATCGGCCAGGGACTTGGCAATAGGCATACCTAAGCCAGTGCCAGTGGTATAGCCCTTGGCAAAAGAGTCGCTCTCTTGTGCAAAGGGCTCGTAAATCTTTGGCTGGAAATCCTGCCCCATGCCAACGCCGGTATCCTGGCACACAAAGCGGTAGTTGGCCATGTGACCGTCGAAGCTCGTCTCGGTGCAGGACAGATAGACCTCGCCGTTGGGCTTGTTGTACTTCACGGCGTTAGACAAGATGTTCATAAGCAGGCGCTTGACGTGCAGCGGAGAAGCAAACACGTCGGCGTGTTTAAGGTTCACAAACTCGCAGGTTAACCGCACGCCCTTCTCGGCCGCCTGGCGCTCCACGACTTGGACCAGCTCTTCAAAGAGCTCCTGAAGGTTCATGGGTTCGTGGTCAAGCTCGATCTCTCCGCTTTCGAGCTTGCTCATGTCCAGGACCTCGTTTACCAAGTCAAGGAGTAGGCCAGACGCGTTCCAAATCTTGCGACGGCAGCTGGCCTGTTTCTCAAGGTCGTTGGCGCAAGCCTCGCCCACCTCGACCATGCCGCGAATGCCATTGATGGGTGTGCGGATGTCGTGGCTCATGCGCTGCAGGAACTCGGTCTTGGCATTGTTGGCGGCCTGGGCGGCAAGGGCGGCCTCGGCCAGCTCTTGCGAGTAGGCGCGCTCGCGCTCGACCGAGCGGGCAAGGTGCCTACGCTCGTTCTTGCGGTTTTGCGAAACGGCCACGACAAGCAGGGCCACGTACAGGACAAAGGCAATCCCGCCCGCAGTGATGGCGCTCGAGAAAAGATCGCCATATGGTTCAAAAACATAGATGTAGTAATCGCGAGCGTGCGCCATAGCGCCCGCATAGACACCAAAAGAACCGCTAACGATGCCCAAGGTACCGGCCTCGTGTTTGGAAGCCTTAATAGCGTCGACAATCTGGACGGATGCAGACGACAGGCTCTCGTTCTGCTCGCCCGTGACCTCGGTGTTATTGGAAGCGACGACCTTGCCTTCGCTCTCAAGAACAATAGTCCCGTTCTCTTTGGACATGTAGCCGTCCAAGAGCGACTGCTGCGTCAAGCTGTACTTGTTGGCGTAGGCCGAGCCCGTGCGGTAGTAGGTAACGGCAATTCCAGGCTTGTCGGTGCGGCATGCGGCAGCAAGATCCACGAAAGAGCCATCATCGAGCGTGATGCGCGTGGCGTAGACCTTCTTGGGGTATTGGGCCGTGTCAATCACGACGTCTTTCGAGATGTACTCGGCCAAAGAGTCTGCGTTGACCTGGTCGTCGGTGGAGTACCGGCCCTCGACGGCACCCGTCTGGTCCAAGACCACGACGCCAGTCATGCGCAGCTCGGTGGCATAGGAGGCCAGCGTGTTAACCGAGAGGTCCGAGCCGTCCTCTTCGAGATTGCGGGCCAGCTGGCTGGCGTTTTCTAGCGCGCGCAGGACGCTCTTGGAGGTGCTGGCCCTGTTATAGGACTCGTATACCAGCGTCTGGCGCTTAATATAGTCAATAGTGCGCTGGACGCGGTCAGAGGCACTGTTAAAAGAGGACTGGTAGCCGGCGTATCCCGCAATTACCGTGACGAGAAGACCAACGAGCAGGGCAAGCAGCCAGAAGCGCGGGCCGCGCCAGGCGGTAGACTTAGGCGCACGGGGCTGGGCGGCCGCTCCGGGAGCAACCGCAGACTCGGCAGCGCTGCGGGAGTCGTTAATAGCCACTGGCATCGACCCCCAGGTACTTCTCGGCATCATTTATGTACTTGCTGTAAATAGAAAGGAGCGTCCCGTCGGCGTGCATCTGCGAGAGGGTCTCGTCAAGCCGCTGGGCGATATCCCTGGAGTCGTCCTTGGCCATGGCATATCCCAACGAAACGGTCTGCAGGGGCTCGTCGAGGATACGGTATTCCACGCCGTAATCCTTCATGTACTGCACGATCGACTCTTCGTGGGCGGCGATCGCGTCCACGTAGCCTTTGCCCAAAAGTGGGAAGGTAAGCGAACGGTCCTCAAGGCAAAAGACCGAATGCACCTCGCCCACGCTGGGGTTTGTTTGCTTCAAAAACATTGCCTCGGGCTTGGAGGTGCTTTGGACGGCAACGACTTTGTCCTTGAGGTCGGCCAGTGTGTAGATGTCGCTCTCGAGCGAGACGGCCACCGCCTGGTTGCTGGTGGCGTAGGGCCCCGCCCAGGTGTAGAGGTCTTCTCGACCCGTCATAGAGAAACAGCCGGCTGCGATGTCGATCTGGCCCGACTCGAGCAGGGTGTCCTTGTCTTCCCACACGATGTAGGTGAAGTTGGTGTCATAACCTATGCGTGAGCATGCTTCGCGCACGATATCGACGTCGATACCCGTGGGGTCGCCGTTCTCGTCGAGGTAGTTGTAGGGCGGGTAGTTGTCCGAGCCCACTGTAAGGGCCGGGCGCGCGGTAGCGGCGGCGCTATCGCCGGATTTTGAACAACCGGTCATGGCAACGGCGCCAAAAGCCATTGCCCCGGCTAAACCACAGAGAAATTCACGTCTTGTTGGCAAAGATGTCCCCCCTGGTATTTACACAGCCTTCTAAGTTTACCAGATGATTGAAGCGCTATAAGGCAACAGGCGTTTTTCATACTTCATATTTAGGTGCGGGTTAGGGCACGCGGCGTGGCATACTTCCCTATGAAGAAAGGAAGTTAACCATGTATGACAACGATTTTGTGCCCGGCCGCAACGACGAGTGCTGGTGCGGCTCGGGGCGTAAATACAAGAAGTGCCACGCGGCGGCCGACGAGCGGCTGGACCGCCTGTACCACCAGGGCAAAGAGGTGCCGGTGCGCGGGCTGCTTAAGACCGCGGCAGACATCGAGGGCATCAAGCGCTCGGCGGCGATCAACATCGGCGTGCTTGACTACGTAGCCGAGCACATCTGCGCGGGCGTAACCACCGCCCAGATCGACCAGTGGATCTACGACTACACGGTTGAGCACGGCGGCACGCCGGCTGACCTCAACTACGAGGGCTATCCCAAAAGCGTGTGCACCTCGATCAACGACGTGGTCTGCCATGGGATTCCCAGCGAAGACGACGTGCTGCGCGAGGGCGACATCATGAACGTCGACTGCTCCACGATCCTTGACGGGTATTTCTCGGACTCGAGCCGCATGTTCTGCATTGGCGAGGTCTCGGCCGAGCGCCAGCGCCTGGTGGACGTCACGCGCCAGAGCGTGCAGGCGGGTCTGGCCGCAATCAAGCCCTGGGGGTACCTGGGCGACGTGTCGCACGCGGTGCAGGAGTGCGTCGAGGCGGCGGGCTTCTCGGTGGTGCGCGAGTTTGGCGGTCACGGCATTGGCCTAGAGTTTCACGAGGACCCCTTCGTGGGCTTTGTGGGCCAGGCGGGCGAGGGCATGGTCCTGGCGCCGGGCATGTGCTTTACCATCGAGCCCATGGTCAACGCGGGTGCCTGCCAGATCGACACGAGCGACGCCAACGGCTGGACCGTGCGCACCAAGGACGGATCGGACTCGGCCCAGTGGGAGGTCCAGCTGGTCGTGACTCAAGACGGCTACGAGCTTCTTAGCTGGTAGCCGGGACGCGCTGCTAGTTTTTGTGGGCATGTCAGTGGATTTTGGGTCGGATTTGCTCGGGGGTCTAAATTGGCGAGCCATCTACCAGGGGATATGCAAATGGAGTTTCTCGGCACCCCTCAAAATCCACTGACAAGGGGCCTAAAACTAGCAGGCGCGGGCTTCGGCGCCTCGCGTGAAGGGTCGGTGGCGCGGGTTTGTCACATCCTCGTTTGGGGAAGAAGGGACCTTGTTGAACATCAATAAGCGCACACGGAGAAGAAACCATGACAGACGACTTGCAGCCCAAGAAATTTATTTTTACCGAGAAGGAATCTGCAGGTAGTGACCTTATTCCTGCCGCCGACGGGCCGCAGCCCATCGACGGGCGTCTGCGCAAGGCTCCGCTTCGCATCCCCGAGGCCTACGAGGAATGCTCGGGCTTCACCCTGTTTGGCCGCCGCATCAAGAGCCTGCTCTACTCCACCGACGTCGCCGTGATCCGCAACTCCAACGCCGACGCCGTCTTTGCCGTCTACCCCTTTACCGCCCAGCCCGCCATCACGCAGGCCCTGCTCACCGTGGCCGAGGCGCCGCTCTTTGTGGGCGTTGGCGGCGGCACTACCACCGGCCGTCGCGCTGCCGAGCTGGCAGCCGTCAGCGAGATGCAAGGCGCTGCGGGCGTCGTGCTTAACTCCCCCGCCTCGCCCGAGATGGTGAGTCAGATCGCCTCGACCGTCGACATCCCCGTGGTGGCGTCTATCACGCGCTTTGACGACATCGCCTGCCAAAAGGTAGAGGCCGGCGCCCGCATCATCAACGTCGCGGCAGGCAAGCACACCCCCGAGGTCATCCGTGCGCTTCGCGAGACCTACCCCAACCTGCCCATCATCGCAACCGGCGGCAAGAGCCCCGAGGTTCAAAACGCCACGGTGCAGGCCGGTGCCAACGCACTTATCTGGGCACCGCCCAGCATCACCGAGCTGCAAAGCCAGATGATGGTCAAGTACCGCGAGCGCGCCGAGGACCAAGCATCCGAGAAGAGCACCGAACCCGTGGCCGTAGAAATCAGCGACATGCCGATCGCCGACGTGCCCACCGGCGTTGTGGACACCATCCCGCCCGAAGCCGAGGCCGCCATCCCCGTGCGCACGTTTAGCAGCCCGTTTAGCGGGCGGCTCCCCCACTTGCCGTTCCGCTCGCATCGCCACTAGGCGGTGCGGCGACCCGCGCCCGGCCCGCGACCCGCTGCCCGGCCCGCGACCCGTCGCCCGGGCCGCGGCACCTCTCGCCGCCCGGCCCGCGCCCGCCCTCCCTGCGTTAAAATGTGAGGTTCGAAGGTCTTCTCGCCATGGGAAGACCCCCACACGCGACGCAAAAGGAGAACCCGTGCTTCGCTTTGACAAGTACGTCTGCCCCGCCACGACGCAAGAGGCCTTTGAGCTGGTGCAGCAAGACCGCATGGCCACCGTTATTGGCGGCATGATGTGGCTGCGCCTTTCTGACCGCGTGGCTCCGCTGGGCATCGACCTTTCCCGCTGCGGCCTGGACACCATCGAAGAGACCGATGACGCTTTTATCATTGGCGCGATGGTCACGTTGGCCCAGCTAGAAGAGCACGCCGGCTTCGAAGCCATGGTGCGCGGCAGCTTTCGCGACGGCGTGCACGATATCATTGGCACGCAGTTTAGGAACCTTGCCACGGTGGGCGGCTCGGCCTACGCGCGCATGGGCTTCTCGGACATCGTGACCGCGCTTCTGCCCCTGGACACCTGGGTCGAGTTCACGGGCGCCGGCACTAAGAGCTTCGCCGACTTTGTGGGCGGGGGCGCCGCACGCGACGTGCTGGAGCGCATTGTCGTCAAGAAGCACGACTACCAGGCCAACTTCCAGTGCCTAAGAAACTCGGCCACGGATTTCTCGACGCTAAACGTCTGCGCGGCGGCGTGGGACGGGCAGTGGCGCCTGGCCATTGGCGCGCGCCCCAAGAAAGCCGTGCTTTTGCAGGGAGAAGACCTGGGGCTTCCGTATGACTTCACGCCAAAAGAGCTTGACGCCGCATGCGAGAAGGCCGCAGCCGTCGAATACGGCGCCGACCGCCGAGGCAGCGCCGAGTACCGCAGCGAGCTGGCCCGCGTTCTTTCTCGCCACGCCCTTCAAAACGCCGCGCAGCAGGAGGTGTGCGCCTAATGGAGATCTCTTTCACCCTTAACGGCCGCCCCGTGACCCAAGACGTCCAGCCCGATCAGACCCTCTTCTCTTGGTGCCGCGCGCACGGCATCAAGAGCGTCAAGTGCGGCTGCGAGACCAGCAACTGTGGCCTGTGCACCGTGTGGTTGGACGGCAAACCGGTGTTGTCGTGCTCGGTCAACATGGCGCGCGTCGACGGCCACGAGCTCACCACGCTTGAGGGCACAGGCCCGGCCCGCGAGCTTTTTGCCCAGTGTATGGCAGAAGAAGGCGCCGAGCAGTGCGGCTTTTGCTCCCCCGGCCTTGAGATGGACGTCCTTGCCCTGGACCGCGAGAACCCCAATGCCACAGACGCCGAGATTCGCCGCGCGCTTTCGGGCAACCTGTGCCGCTGCTCGGGCTACACGGGGCAGATGCGCGCGATTAGGCGCTTCTTGGCGCGCCACAAGAACGCGCAAGGCGCCCTGCCGCCGCGCAGCTTTGCCGCAGAAGACCAGGTAAGGACAGCTGCGGCCGGGGTCACCGGCGTCGACCGGGGCACACGCATCTCGGCGCCGGCCGTAAAGAAGGACGCGTATTCTCTTCTCGCCGGCAAGCCCGCCTACGTGGACGACCTGGCCCCGGCAGACGCCTTGATCGTTCGCCTGGTAAGAAGCAACCAGGCCCACGCCCGCGTGAAGGCCGTCGACACCGCGAAGGCCCTGGCCATCCCAGGCGTCGTTGCCGTGTGGGGGCCCGCTGACGTGCCGCACAACCGCTTTACCCTGGCCGGCCAGTCCTACCCGGAGTGCTCGCCGTACGACACGGTGATCTTGGACGACACCGTTCGCTACGTGGGCGACGAGGTGGCCATCGTTGTTGCCGAAACCGAGGAGGCCGCCGCGGCAGCCGTCAAAGCCGTGAAGGTCACCTACGAGAAGCTGCCCGCGATCATCGACGTGAGCGAGGCCTTGGACAACGAGGTCCTGGTACACGACGAGGACGACTGGAAATACGGCGCCGACGAGACGGGCGACCGCAACCGCAACCTGGTGTGCACCGGCAAGGTGGAATTTGGCGATGTGGACGGCGAGCTGGCTGCCTGCGACGTCGTGTTGGAGCGTGAGTACCACACGCAGGCCGCCGAGCAGGCCATGATGGAAACCATGCGCTGCTACGCATTTGTTGACGCCTTTGACCGTCTAACGGTCGTCTCGTCAACACAGGTTCCGTTCCACGTCCGCCGCCAAGTTGCGACCGCGCTGGGCATCCCCAAGAGGCAGGTTCGCATCATCAAACCTCGCGTAGGCGGGGCCTTTGGCGCCAAGCAGACGGGCTGCAACGAGGTCTTTGCCGCCATAGCGGCACTGCGGACGGGCCGTCCCTGCAAGTGCATCTACACGCGACAAGAAACGATGAGCTGCACGAACTCGCGCCACGAGATGAAGCTGCGCGTGCGGATGGGCGCCATGAAGGACGGCACCATCCGCGCGATCGACCTGTACGCCCTGTCGAACGCCGGCGCCTACGGCTACCACGCCACGACCACGATTGGCCTGGTGGGCGCCAAGTCGCTGCCGCTCTACAACCGTGCGGCCAGCCGTTTTAGCTACGACGTGGTCTACACCAACACCATGCCGGGCGGAGCCTTCCGCGGCTACGGAGCCACGCAGGGCTGCTTTGCCATCGAGTCCACGGTAAACGAGATGGCCGACGTCCTGGGCATCGACCCCTGCGAGCTACGCCTTAAGAACCTGGTCAAGGCTGGCGAGACCCTCTGGCAGCTGGACAAGGAGCCGCTTCGCAGCTGCCGAGTTGATGAATGTTTGAAGCGCGTGATGGAGCTTGTGGACTGGAAGGGTCGCCCCATGTGCGAGGAGCTACCCGACGGACGCGTACGCTCGCGCGGCGTGGCGCTTACCATGCAAGGCTCGGGCATCTCTAACCTTGACATCGCAAACGTCGACATCACGCTTGAGGACG
>CAVEMP010000202.1:0-3998 GCA_963616835.1 uncultured Oscillospiraceae bacterium
AAGCACGCAAAAGACCAGGAGGCCAATATGCTCGTCGACACTAAAGCAAAGGTGGGCGTCTTCTCGATTGCCCTGGGCGCGTACCTGCCGCAGTTCCCGCAGCTCGTTCCCGAGTTCGAGTCCCAGTACGCCGAGTTCAAGAAGACCATCCCCGCTACGGTCGAAATCGTGGACGGCGGCATGGTGACCACCAAAGAGGCCGCGCAAGAGGCGGGCGACCTCTTCCGCGCCGCCGACGTCGACCTGGTTATCCTGCAGATGCTCACTTATGCCACTAGCTACAACGTTCTACCTGCCGTGCGCGACCTGGACGTGCCCGTGGTTGTGGTGAACGTCCAGAAGAAGGCCCAGCCCAACTACGCAGCCACCGACATCCCCACCTGGCTGGGCGAACTTTACGCCTGCGGCGCCCCCGGCGAGGTAGTGGCTGACCTCAACCGTGCCGGCAAGCGTCATGCCGTGGTGACCGGCGTTGTCGAGGGCGGCGACCCCGAGGTTGCCCGCCAGCTTGACGAGTGGTGCCGCGCCGCCAACGTGCGCCGTCGCCTGCGCCGCACCAACATCGCGCAGATTGGCCGCCCGTACCCCGGCATGATGGACCTCTACATCGACGAGACCAACCTTTACAACCGCCTGGGCCTCTACACCAAGCAGTTCGACTGGGAGAAGATGTGGGCCATCGCGGATAACATCGATGAACAGGCCTCCATTGACGCCAAGGCCGCTGAGATCCTGGACACTTTTGATGTCGAGGGCGGCGCTGCGGTTTCTGACGAGCCCATCCAAGAGATGGCCAAGTACGTCTTGGCTTTCGAGCAGTGGGTGCGCGACGAAGAGATCGGCCTTGTCGCCAGCCACTACGACGGCTATGCCCAGGGCCAGGCGGGCGTGCTTGACTCGATGCTGATCCCGGCCTTCTCGATGCTGATCAAGCAGGGCACCGCGTGCGCCGTCGAGGGCGACATGAAGGTTGCCGTGGCAATGAGCATCTTGAAGACCATCTCGGGCACGGGGCAGCTTTCCGAGATGTACTCCATCGACTTCCCCGAGGACGTCGTGATCATTGGCCACTCCGGCTCGGGCGACGCCGACATCTCGACCGCCAAGAAGCCGACCTTGAAGGTCGTTCCCGTCTTCCACGGCAAGACCGGCGGTGGCTACCTTACCCAGTTCTATCCCGGCCTGGGCACCGTCACCTACCTGGGCATTACTCAGGACGGCGACGGTAACTTCAAGTTTGTCGTGGCCGAGGGCCAAAACGTCGAAGGCCCGATCTTTACCTTTGGCGACACCAATATGCGCATGAAGTTCTCTATTGGCGCCCGTGAGTTCATGAACCGCTGGAACGAGACCGGCCCCACCCACCACATGGCCGCCGCCCTGGGCAGCCACACCGAGACGATCCTCAAGGTCGCCAAGATCTTGAACGTCCCTTGCGAGGTCGTGTGCCGATGAGTGACAACAGCCAGAAGTACTACGTCGCCGTTGACATCGGCGCATCGAGCGGCCGCGTTTTGACCGGCCGCGTGACGGACGGCCTTATGTCCTACGACGAGGTCTTTCGCTTTGATAACACTCAGGTGCTGAGCTGTGGCCACAGCTGCTGGGACATCGAGGGCCTCTACGAGTACGTGGTCGAGGGCCTGGCTGCAGCAGGAGAGAAGGAAGGGTGCGCGCCCGCGTCGATCTCTATCGACACTTGGGGCGTCGACTTTGTTCTTCTCGACGACCAGGACCGCATCTTGGGCGACGCCGTGGCTTACCGCGACGGCCGCACCGACGGCATCTTTGAGGTTGCCGATAAGATCATGGACCCGGCCGAGGTTTATTCTCGCACCGGCATTCAGCGCCAGCCGTTCAACACCCTCTATCAGCTGCTGGCCCTGGGCCGCGAGCACCCCGAGCAGCTTGAGGCCGCCCGCAGCTTCCTGATGATTCCCGATTACCTGGTGTGGAAGCTCACTGGCGTCAAGACCAACGAGTACACCAACGCCTCAACCACGGGCATGCTGGACGCGCGCACCTGCACCTGGGACCAGGGGATTCTTGGGGCCTTTGGGATCCCGGCGGGGATTTTCCTTGAGCCCACGATGCCGGGAGCCACGGTGGGCGGGCTTCTCCCCAGCGTCGCGCAGGCCGTGGGGTACGACGCCCCCGTTGTCCTGTGCGCGAGCCACGACACCGGCAGCGCGTACCTCTCGGTGCCTGCGGCAGACGAGCACGCGGCGTACCTTAGCTCTGGCACGTGGAGTCTGCTGGGCTGCGAGCTTGCCGAGCCCGTGTGCGGCCAGGCGGCCCGCGAGCAGAACTTCACCAACGAGGGTGGCTACCAGCGCCGATATCGTTTCTTGAAGAACATCATGGGCCTGTGGATGAACCAGTCGGTGCGCCGCGAGGTCAACGGCGTCGACTACGTGGAGGGCAAGACCTCCCACAAGGCGATGCTCGACCACCAGATTGGCTTTGGCGAGTTGATCGAGCTTACGCGTGCCGCAGAGCCCTTCTCGGCGTATGTGGACGTTGACGACGAGAGGTTCCTCTCGCCGGATTCGATGTACGAAGAGGTGCGTGCGGCGTGTGCCGATACCGGGCAGCCTGTGCCGGCGACGATCGGCGAGGTCATGCGTACCGTGTACTGCAGCCTGACCGCCTCGTACGCCCGTGCTGTGGCCAACCTGGGCGCCTTGACCGGCCGCGAGTACACTAGCATCAACATCGTGGGCGGCGGGTGCCAGGACGCCTATCTCAACCAGATGACCGCCGACGCGTGTGGACTGCCGGTCTTTGCGGGCCCCATCGAGGGCACGTGCATCGGGAATTTCATGGTTCAAATGATTTCGGACAACGTTTTCCCGGATTTAGCTACCGCTCGCGGATGCGTTGCAAAAAGTTTTGACATTCGCCGCTTCGAACCGCTTAAATAGAGACGGAAAATTTTTTTCCAAATATTGCCGAGAAAGGAAATCAAAACCATGGCAATGGAAGATCTGCAGTTTATCAAGGGTTTCACCCGTATGTGCGACGACGGCTTCAATCAGGGTTGGCACGAGCGCAACGGCGGCAACCTTACCTACCGTATGACCGACGCCGAGGTGGCCGAGGCCAAGCCGTTCTTTGACGCCGAGCCCCGCGAGTGGGTCAAGATGGGTGTTTGCGGCGAGAACCTGGCCGGCCAGTACTTTGTGAGCACCGGCAGCGGCAAGTACATGCGCAACGTCGCCGGCGATCCGGCCCACAACATTGGCATCGTCGAGATTAACGAGACGGGCGACGCGTTTCGCGTGGTGTGGGGCCTGCTTGAGGGTGCCCGCCCCACCTCGGAGTTCGAGAGCCACTACATGAACCACTGCGTGACCGCCGCCCGCACCAACGGCGTGAACCGCGTGATTTACCACGCCCACACCCCGGGCATCATCGAGATGTCCTTCATCGTGCCGCTGGAGGATCGCGCGTTTACCCGCATCCTGTGGCAGATGATGACCGAGTGCGTCGTGGTCTTCCCCGGCGGCGTGGGCATCGTGCCTTGGATGGTTCCCGGCGGCCCCGCGATCGCCGAGGCAAGCTCGGAGCTTATGAAGAAGTACGACACCATTGTCTGGGCGCACCACGGCCTGTTTGCCGCTGGTCCCGATTTTGACACCACCTTTGGCCTGGCTCACACCGTCGAGAAGGCTGCTGAGCTCTACGTGGCGGCCCGCGCGGCTAACGGCGGCAGTGACAAGTTCCTTAACGCCATCTCTGACCAGGGGCTTAAGGATACGTGCCGCGACTTCAACATCGCCATCAACGAGGAGTTCGTGGACTAACCTCGCGGCTGGACCCCCTATAACGGGCTTACCCCGCCCCTTCCCGCAATTGTTTGGTGCTCGCGCTTTGCGCTCGCTCGCTGCGCGACTCACATTGCAGGAAGCGGCGGGGTAAGCCCGTTATAGGGGGGTCTCTGGGCTGGTCGACGGAACAGGCAGGGAAGGTGCGGGCTGGGGGTCGATCTTCTCGGC
>CAVEMP010000203.1:0-3133 GCA_963616835.1 uncultured Oscillospiraceae bacterium
GGGACGGCCTTGACCTGGTTGGCCACGGCAAGGACGTCGACCAGGGTGTAGTCGACGGCGTACGGGTCGTTGGCCGCGCGAACCAGCGAGCTCATCTTGACCGATTGGCCGGCCATTGCGGCCAGTACGCCCTGACGACCCAGCTCAAAGGCCTCGTCCAGGTCGACCTGGCTTGCCTGGTGAGAGGCGCAGCGCTGGAAGGTCGACAGCTCGACGGCGCGCGTCTTGCAGCCTAGGGCCGCCTTGACCACGTCTGCCAGGTAGCGAGAAGGGCCGCTCATGTGAGCCAGGTGGCCAAACTCGTCGACGCCGGTGCCGGCGGCGACGGTCTTCTCGGCAAGCAAGTGTCCGTCGGCCGTGCGGATGCCCTCGCTCATGGCAACCATAACGGTGTTCTTCTTTGCGAGAAGTTCGCGCAGGCGGCCGACCAGGTCGTTCTCGTCAAACGGGACCTCGGGCAGGAGGATGAGGTCGGGGTTGGCCAGGCAGGCAGAGCCAGCAAGCCAGCCGGCGTCGCGGCCCATGATCTCGACGAAGGTCACGCTCTTGAGGTTGTAGACGTCGGCGTCGCGGGCGACCTCGGCCGTGGCCGTGGCCACGAAGCGGGCCGCGCTGCCGTAGCCGGGGGTGTGGTCGATGCCCACCAGGTCGTTGTCGATGGTCTTTGGCACGCCGATGAAGCGGATGGGGCTGCCGATCTTTTGGCCGTAGGCGCCCAGCTTGGCGATGGTGTCCATCGAGTCGTTGCCGCCGATGTAGAGAACGGCGTCGATGCCGGCCTCTTCAAACGAGGTGAAGGCATCGTCGTAGAAGGCCACGTCGTCCAAGGCGGGAAGCTTAAAGCGGCAGCTGCCCAGCCAACTCGACGGCGTCTGGCGCAAAAGCTGCAGGTCAGCGTCGGTGGGCAGGGCGGCGTTTAGGTCAACCGTCTTGCCGGCGAGAAACCCTTGGATGCCGTAGCGCATGCCGATCGGCTCTGCCCCGGCCTGGCGCGCGGCGGCGATGACGCCGGCGAGGCTCGAGTTGATGGCGGCGGTGGGGCCGCCGGACTGGCCAACCAGGATGCGGCGGATCTGGGGGTTCTCGCTCATGGGGTTTCCTTTCGTGGGGTGCGGCGGCGCACGTTGTGGCCCGACGGGGTTCACCGGAGCGCGGCAGCGCGCGGGTTTGCTGGGTACAGGATACCCGGCCGCCGGGACAAAGAAAACCCCGCAGCCCATGTGGCTGCGGGGTTCGAGGAGAGGTGAGAGGCGCGGGGACGCCGGGGCGCGGGCCCGCCGATTGCCGACCGCCGGCCACGGGGGCGGCGCTGGGACGCCGCCCGCCGCGGTCTTCTCGCTAACTAGGCAATGTTGTAGAAAGCGGCCTTCTGCAGGTACTCGGCCGAGTCCTCAAGCTGGTCCTCGATGCGCAGCAGCTGGTTGTACTTGGCCACGCGGTCGGTGCGGGCGGGGGCGCCGGTCTTGATCTGGCCGGCGTTGGTGGCAACGGCCAGGTCGGCGATGGTTGTGTCCTCGGTCTCGCCCGAGCGGTGAGAGACGACGGCGGTGTAGCCGGCGCGCTTGGCCATCTCGATGGCGTCGAGGGTCTCGGTGAGAGAACCGATCTGGTTCACCTTGATGAGGATCGCGTTAGCGGCGCCGCACTCGATGCCCTTCTTGAGGCGAGAAGTGTTGGTGACAAAGAGGTCGTCGCCCACAAGCTGGACCTTGTTGCCAATGCGCTCGGTGAGCTTCTTCCAGCCCTCCCAGTCCTCCTCGGCCAGGCCGTCCTCGATGGAGATGATGGGGTAGCGGTTGACCAGGTCCTCCCAGTAATCGACCATCTGGTCGGAGGTCAAGGTGCGGCCCTCGCCCTTGAGCTCGTACATGCCGGTCTCTTTGTTGTAGCACTCGGAGGTAGCCGGATCCATGGCAAACATGAAGTCGACGCCCGGCTCGAAACCGGCGGCCTTGACGGCCTCCATCAGGTAGACGAAGGGCTCGTCGTTGGTCTTGAGGTCGGGAGCAAAGCCGCCCTCGTCGCCCACGCCGGTGGAGAGGCCGGCCTTCTTAAGGGTGTCCTTCAAGGTGTGGTAGACCTGGGTGCACCAGCGCAGGGCGGTCTTGAAGTCGGGAGCGCCCACGGGCATGATCATGAACTCCTGGAAGTCGACGTTGTTGTCGGCGTGGACACCGCCGTTAAGGATGTTCATCATGGGGACGGGCAGCGTGTGGGCGTTGGGGCCGCCCAGGTAGGCGTAGAGGGGCAGGCCAGCGGACTCTGCGGCGGCGCGGGCGATGGCCAGCGAGCAGCCCAGAATGGCGTTGGCGCCAAAGTTGCCCTTGTTGGGGGTGCCGTCGGCGGCGATCATGGCCTGGTCGCAGCCGCGCTGGTCGGTGGCGTCCATGCCCACAAGGAGCTTAGCCAGCTCGTTGTTGACGTGGTCGACGGCCTTGGTGACGCCCTTGCCCATGTAGCGGTCCTTGTCGCCGTCGCGAAGCTCAACAGCCTCAAACTCGCCGGTGGAAGCGCCGGAGGGGACAATGGCGCGACCAAAGGCGCCGTCCTCCAGAAGGACCTCTACCTCGACGGTGGGGTTGCCGCGGGAGTCCAGGACCTCGCGACCGTAAACGTTGGTAATGATTGCCATGCTGGCCACCTTTCCTATGTTAGCCAAACCTAACTTACCGCCAAAGAGTATACCTAATCTAACTTGGTCGTAAACAGTCGTTGAGAAAGAGCCGCAGAAAGGATGCGGTTTAGTAGAAGGTTTGACCGCGGTCGATCATGTCTTTAAGTAGGCGCGCCATCTCTTTGTAGTTGTAGGGCAGCATCATCTTCTTGAACAGGGGATTGAGCAGGCCGGGCACGCTTTGGAACTGCAACACGATGTTGTAGGCCGTGGCCAGACCCACCGTGTCGATGATGCGGAAGGGGCCCTTGGGCGCGCCGGTGCCGTGCTCCCAGGCGATGTCGATGCTCTTGGGGTCCGAGACTCCGCCTGCCCACAGGTCCAGGCCCGAGAGCAAAAACGGCACGAGCATGGAGTTCAAGAGGTAGCCGCTCTTCTCCTTGCGAACCGGCAGTGCGAGCATGCGAATCTGGTTGGCAAACTCGATGGTCTGGTCAAAGACGGCCTGGCTGGTGCCCG
>CAVEMP010000204.1:0-2397 GCA_963616835.1 uncultured Oscillospiraceae bacterium
GTGTCGGGGTAGACCTCGGCCTGCGCGTCGGGGATGATGACGTGGTCGAACTCCAGGCCCTTGGCCACGCGCAGCGGCAGCAGCACCACGCCGCGGCCCGGCAGGTCCGAGTCCTTGCCCAGCACCTGCACGCGGTCGCTCAGCTGCTTGGCAAGCCAGCTCACGCGCGAGTCGCTCTCGGCCACAAAGGCAGTCAGGCCCTCTTCGTTCGCGGCTTCCTCGGCAATGCGGGCCAGCTCAGCGAGGTAACCGTCACGGTCGTCTGCAGCAAAGGCGCGCATCTGGGGCGCTACGCCGGCGCGCTGGACGCTCGCGAGGTTCATCTGCTCGTCGGCGTCCAGAAGCCCGCAGAACAGCTGCGTGATCTCGGGAGAAGAGCGGTAGCTCGTGAGCAGGCGGCACTCCTCGACGCTGCCGTGCGACTCGACAAACACGTCCTTAACCTGCGCAAAGCTTGCCGTTCCCTCGAGAATAGCCTGGTGCTCATCGCCCAGCAGCAAGAAGTGCGCGCGCGAGAAGTAGCGCGACAGGACCATCAGCTGGGTCACGGTGTAGTCCTGCACCTCGTCGATCATGACGTAACGCGCGCTCTTCTCGCCGGCGCCGGTCACAAGAAGGCGCAGGTAGAGCCACTCGGTGGCAGAAAGCGCCTGCTGGCCTAAGGCGCGCATGCCCATGCGGTCGAAGCGCAGCCAGCTCATGTTGTCGATGGCGTCGTGGGCCTCGTTGTACTTGTGATCCAGGTAGCGGCGGGTGTAGTCGGCCGTCTGGTTCTCGTCCTCGGGGCTAATGGTCTCGCCAAAGATTTCGACCTGGCGCTCGACGTCCAAGGCCAGCATCTCTTCTTGAATCTCCTCGTCCTTGGACATCTGGGCCAAGCGGCGGCCCAGGCGGTCGTGCAGCTCGTCCTTGACCAGGGCGCAAAAGCGCGAGCCAATTCCAAAGCGAATGAACTTCTCCACGGCGCCCTGGATCTGGCTCACCTTAAGCAGCACGGTGTCGCCCACGCGAACTTCACGCAGGTCGCCGTCCTCGATCGCAAGGTGCGGCACGATCTCTTCCAGGCGGCGAAGGCTCTGCGGGTCGGTCTTCTCGCCGGTGTCGCGCTGGCCCGCGCCTTGGGCCTCCACAAAGTCCTTCCAGGTAAAGACCTGGGGGTTTGCTTCGCCCATCGAGGGCAAGACGGTGTCGATGTAGTGCTCAAAGACGTTGTTGGGCGTGAAGAGCCACACCTGATCGGGGTCCAAGGTCTTGCGCTCGCGGTAGAGCAAAAATGCGATGCGCTGCAAAAGCACGCTGGTCTTGCCCGAGCCCGCGATGCCGTTTACCAACAGCACCGGCACGTCCTCGTGGCGCACGATGAGGTTCTGCTCGCGCTGGATCGTGGCCGTGATGGCCTGCAGTTTCTCGGAGTGGTGGCGCTTCAATGCTCCCAGCAGCAGCGAGTCCTCGATCGCCACCGTGGTATCGAAGTACATGTTCAACTTGTCGCGCACGATATCAAATTGGCGGCGCAGCTCGAGGTTCACGCAGCGCACCTTGCCGTCTACCGAGTAGCTGGTGGGGCCCATCTCTTGGTTGTAGTAGGTCTCGGCCACGGGGCTTCGCCAGTCCACGACCAAGGGAATCGAGCGCTCGTCGGTCATACCGGCCGCGCCAATATAGACGTCGCGCGCGGGGCGGCCCGGGCGCATCTGCAGGCGCACCTTGGCGAAGTAGGGCTGCATAAGCAGCAGCATCACGCGGCGCAGCTTGTCGACGTTGAAGTCGTGGTACTGGTTGTAGGCGTCGATGACCGAGTTCAAGGTCTCGATGGCGGCCAGGGTCTCCATGGTCTCGTCGGCGCCGCCAAAGTCCAGGCGCACCTCCTCGCTCATGTCGATGAGATCTTGCTTGGCGCCGGCGTGGTTGGTCTCTAGGTCGTTGGCGATCGTCTCGCGCATCTCCAAAAGCTTGGCGTAGAGCTGGGTCAAGTGCTCCTGCTCTTGCGCAAAAATGGGGTCGTTGGCGTGTTCTACCTGCGTGTTGTTCTCGGCCATGCGATGGTGCTCCTGCCTTGTGTTAAGTCGGTGCCGCAAAAAACGCGGGTTATTAATGCTACGACAAAGCGGGCGGCGTGGTCTATCCTTGTGGGGCAAAACCGAAAGTTCCAAAGGAGTTCACATGGGCAAGCTTATCCAGCAGTTCTTGAAGTTTGGCGTCGTGGGCGTCATCGCGTTTGTCATCGACTACGGCGTGCTCATGCTGTTGTCGCAGGTCTTTGGCATGGATCCCGTGCTGGCGGCCGGAATCTCGTTTTGTGTCTCGGTCATCTTCAACTACCTGGCGTCCATGCGCTATGTCTTTACGCACCGAGAAGACCTCTCGCGCGGCCGCGAGTTCGTGATCTTCATCGTC
>CAVEMP010000205.1:0-8514 GCA_963616835.1 uncultured Oscillospiraceae bacterium
CATGGGCCACTCCCCCTGAACTCAAGCTTGAGACAACATTCATAGATTACCAGGAGATTGCCGTAGGATTATGGACAATGTTGACAGGGTGTCAACCGCTCGGTGAGCGGTGAGATTGTGTTAAAAGCCGATCTGCCTGGCTTATCCCGCCAGGCCGCGTAGCAGCTCAACCTCGGCTGCGTAGCCGGGCAGGTCGTTGGGGGTCTCTAGAATAAACGGGAGGTTGCGAAGCTGCGGGTAGCTCACGATACGAGCAAAGGCGTCGACACCAATAAAACCCTCGCCAATCTTCTCGTGGCGGTCCTTGTGCGCCCCGCGTGGGTTCTTAGAGTCGTTAATGTGCACCGCGCGCAGGCGGTTGATGCCCACCACGCGGTCAAACTCGGTCAAAACGCCGTCTAGGTCGCCCACAATGTCGTAACCGGCGTCGTGCACATGGCAGGTATCCAGACACACGCCCAGGTGGTCACGCAGGTCGACGCGCTCGATGATGGCCGCCAGCTCCTCGAAGGTACGGCCCACCTCGGTACCCTTGCCGGCCATGGTCTCAAGCAGCACCGTCGTGGTCTGCTGGGGCTGCAACACCTCGTTAAGCAGCGCGGATATAAGCTCAATCCCCTTCTGGGTGCCTTGTTTGACGTGGCTTCCCGGGTGGAAGTTGTAGTAGTTGCCCGGCACGGCCTCCATGCGCTGCAGGTCATTGGCCATGCACTCGCGGGCAAACTCGCGGGCGCGGTCTTTGTCCGAGCAGGGGTTAAGCGTGTACGGCGCGTGGGCCACCAGCTTGCCAAAGCCGTTGGCGGCCATAAGCTCGCGCAGAGCCGTCGCATCGGTCTCGTCGATTGCCTTGGCCGAGCCCCCGCGCGGATTGCGCGTAAAGAACGCAAAGGTAGTGGCCCCAATCGACAAGGCCGCCTGCCCCATGGCGAGAAACCCTTTTGACGTGGACAGATGGCACCCAATGGTTAGCATGCGTTCTCCCATTCTAAAACCGTAGTGAAACCCCGCGATTAATCCGGCCCTGCATATCAAGTAGGGTGGCGAGAAGTGCCGACAAATCTTCTTAGATTATATCGGCGCATACAAAAGCCGCCCACGGGCAGGTGCTCGTGAGCGGCTTTAGTGCGCCGGGGCGCTTAAGGCAATCGCTTACTTGTTGCGACGCTTAAGGTCAAGGCCGGCAACAACCATGAGAACAGCGAGGACTGCAATCACGGCAGGCATGACGTAGTTGGTCTCGACGCCGGTGTTGGGCACCTTCACGTCAGACTTCTTGGTCTCGTCGGCCTTCTTGGTGTCCTCGGGCTTCTGGGTGTCGTCAGACTTCTTGTCCTCAGGGGCAGGAACAGCCTTGACGGCGAACTTAGCCACAACAGTGGAGTTCTTCTCGCCCATGGTCACCGTGGTCTGAGCAGAGGTGGCGTCGGCAATGACGGCGTCGCCCTCGGCAACGGTCCAGCCTGCGAACTCATAAGAGTCGCTGGCAGGGATGGCAGAGACGGTAATCTGGGTGCCAGCAGCGCCGCCCTTGGCAGAAACCACGGTGGTGCCCATGGCGTTGGAGGTCACGGTAAGGGCAGGCTGGATGGTGAGGGTACCCTCGACAAGGGTAACGTCGTAGTTGCCTTCCTCATCCCAGGTGGCGAAGGTCGTGTACTCGCCAAGGTCCTCGCCCTCAACGCGGTCGAACTTCACGTCGAGCTCCTTAAGAAGCTCCTCCTGGTTCTCCATAACGTCGCCATCGGCGGTAAGCAGGGTGCAAGAGAACTCGGGGTCGTCCTCGCCGTAAATCTTGGTGGCGTCGTTCATCACCAGCTGAGCCTCAACCTGCAAGACGACGTGCTTGGCGCCCTTGACGGTGATGTCGAGGTTCTTGTTGGCGCTAACCCACTCGGGGATGGTGACGGTAAGGTCATAGCCGTTGGAGTTGGCCTTGTGACCAGACTCGTCGCCAGAGCAGGTGACGGTGTCAAGAATGGCGTCAACCTCATCCTGGGTCAGAAGGCCGTTGCCCTCCTCGCCGTTGACCAAGTACTCAACGTGCTTGCGGTGGTTAACCTCGTCGCCATAGTAGGACTCGATGTCGACAAGGGAGAACTTGACGTCAGCGCGCTCGATGGTGAAGGAACCCTCGACCGAAGCGTAGTCATAGGTGGTGTCGCCCCAGTAGACGGCCTTGACGGTGTACTCGCCGGCCTCGGTGGGAGCGTAGGGAGACAGGGTGATGGTCTCGCCGTTGAAGGTGGTGCCGCTGTACAGGTAGGTGACGTAAGCGTCATCGATCACGTTGCCGTCAGCATCGTAGACCGTACCGGTGACAGGCTGCTCCTCGCCGTTGTAGACGGTGTCACGGTGGCCGTCAACAAAGCCGTCAAGAGCAATCGAGGTCTCAACGCGGTTGATGGCGTAGGCGCGGAAAAGCGGGGTAACGCGGTAGTTGGTGCTGCGAACAACCACGGTCTGGGAGTACACGCCAGGCTCGGTGGGAGCAGCCTCGTTGATCATGGCATTAAGATCGGCGTAGGCGCTGTCGTAGGTAAGAACCTTGAGGTACGGCTTGCCAGCGTAGGTGGTACCAGCAAAGGTCACGGTCACCTCGGCGCTCTGGCCCTGGGGAAGGACGCTGGTGACAATGCCGTAGTTGAAGACGTCGGCCTCGGCGGGGCTGAGGGTCTTGTCCTCCATCTCCTGAGAGAAGGAGAGGCTCATGGATTCAGAATCCTTGCGGATGTAGAGATAACCCATGCCCAGGGAGGTCTTGTAGTTGTCGCTCGTGGTAACGGCGGCAACCAGGTAGACGCCAGCGTTGCTGGGGGTACCAAACAGAGAGATGGTGCTGCCGTTGAGACCGAGCTTCTCGAGGACAGAGACGACCTCCTGCATGTCCTCAACCAGCTCTTTTACGCTATCAACATTAATGCCGGCCCGCTCAAGGGCGTTCTTGACAAACGGATAGTTGTCAATGGACTCGAGGCAGCTCTTGAGCTTGGCAAGATTGCCGGAAAGATCGCCAACGGTGATGCCATCGTCGACGTGCAGTTGCTCCTTGAGGAAATCAACGTACTTGGAATCCATGTAGGTGAAGTCCAGGGAGACATAGCCCTTGCCGTCGCCGTCAATGCCGGCAACAAGCACGACGGGCTTGGTCTCTTCGTTGCTGGGGCTGCTCGAAACCATCTCGCGCACGTTCTGTGCGGCGCCGGTGTAGGTCACAGACTTGCTATCAACCGTGAGGCTGGAGGGGGCCTTCTTGACCTTGACGGTCACGGTCGTATCGCAGGGCTTGAGGCCACGCTCGTCATTGGTGGTCTTGGTACCAGCAAAATTCACCTTGACGGTAACCTCGCCGGCTTTGACGTCGTTGGGGTTAACTGTAGTGCCGTCTTCATAGGTGATGGTGAAGTCGTCGTTGGTAAGACCAGAGACCGGATCCTGGAAGCCAGACTTGTAGACCTTGGGAGCAAGCTGAGCGTAGAGGCTCGCCAGCATGTAGTCCTTGTTGGCGTCGTACTGGATGGTTACAGGGTTGTTGGTGATGAGGTTGGTCTCAAAGCGGTCGTCGGTCGACTTAACGGTGAACTCGACAGAAGAAGCCGCGTACTGATTGTCGCCAGCGTAGGAAACCCTAACCTTCTCGGGTTTGCCCTCAGTGGAGTTGAAGGCGTGGAGGACGAACTTTTCTAAAGTGCCAGGGGTATAGTCCAGGTTCTCCCAATACTCCTTACCGAGGAAAGAGCCGGCGTAATACTTGACAGTCACCTCAGAGAACTTGTCGCCAGAGGGCACAGAGTTCTCGGTGTCGATGGCGGTGTTGTAGATGAGAGACTCGAACACGCTGCTCTCGCACGCGGCAAGGCCAACCTCAATCTGGCCATCCTCGTTCTTGTTCTTAGTGACAAGCTCACACTTCGCAGTGGTGACCGTCAGCAGGCCAGTCTTATCCTTGGCCGGGGATTTGATGGTTGCTGTCGCAACGCCGTCCTTGTAGGACAACTCGGGATAGACTTCGCCATCCGGGGTGTTGTACTTCACGCCGATAACCGCATAGCCGTCATCGGGGGTTATCGTAAGCGTGCCCTCTGTGTTGGCAGCGACCTCAACCGAATCATGGCTATTCTTATCAAAGTCCTCGCCGAGGAAGTTCACTTTAGAGTTGTTGGTGACAACATTGAGGGAAGAGCTGCTATCGGCCTTGTACTTTACCTTGACCTCAACGTCATAATTGGAAACGGTAAGGGCGTACGTGCCTTGGGCCTCGGAAATCGTCTTAACCGTCGGGCCATTGGACGTGACGCTCTCAACCTTATAGCCCTCAACGCTCTTGACGGTAAAGGCCACGTCGTCACCCAAGAGAGCCTGGCCGTTGCTGTCAACGTTAGTGACGTCCGTCACGCCGCCATCATCGCAGCCCTCAGCAATGAAGGTGACCTTCGACGTAAAGTTCACCTTCACTTTGCCGACCGGCGACGACCAGGTTTCCCTTCTAAGGACCCCAAACACCATTTCGACGCTGTTTATGGCAACCTCATACTCGCCGCCAAGTCCAATGACGTTTGAAGAGCTACCTTTATAAATGTCTTCTGAAATTCCGTCTTTGATGAGCCTATACCCATCAGACCCTGTGTATCCGCTATTGGAATATATCGTTTGAAGCGCATTGTACAGGTCCGCCTGTGTAGCCATGCCGCCGTGCGCGTTGATGGTAGGGATATCCTGACTGCTGTTAGCCAGGGCGACCGGCTCGGAGGCGAGGCTGATGGCGTTGCTGTCGGCGTTCTGCTCGGCAACATTCTCCTCGGAGACCTCGGTGGTCTGCTCGTTAGAGACCTGCTCGGCCTCGACGGACTGCTCGGGCTCGACGACCTCGACGGTCGCCTCGTCAGAGGACTCGGTCTGGGTCTCGACCTGGCCCTGGTCCTGCGTCTGAGTGGCGACGGCAGCCTCTTGGCTATCGTTCACCGCCTCGGCGATCGCAGCGGTGGGGACCTGCGTGACGACAAGCGCCAGCGTGGTCAATCCCGCTACGAGACGCTGTTGATTGGTGCGTCTTCTCATGTAGCTCCCCTTCTTGTTTCTTTTTGAGTGCGATTCAACTGTATGAAACCACGCCCAAATTACAGATACAGAGCAAGTATAGCTTTTGTCCTGTTGGGGGGGGCGCATAGCGCAGCCCAAATCGAAATCTTTACAAATTCTGAATCCACTGTTAACGACCGTCGTCCGCCGTGTTTTTCTAGCCGCGCGCAGGCCCGCGCGACTTTTCTGCGTTTAAATCGCAAACCGGCCACTATCCAGCTTTTGCCAACTGGGCAAACACAAGAAAAAAGGTCCTCGCTACTCGCCGGGGCCAATTTTAAACCCCGAAAAGTCGCGCGTGAAGCTCCAGGCCAACGGCCAGCGCGCAGACTAGGGCCTCGGTTACGGGGAAGGCCAGCCAGATGCCTATCATGCCCAGGGCCTGGTCAAGCCCCCACATAAGGGGGATGAGAAGTGCGCCTTGCCGCAGAAGTTGGATCGCCATGCTGCGGACCACGTGGTCGGTTGCCTGGTCGTACGTCGCGATCATCGTTGAGACGCCGTTAAAGACAAAGCCCGCGGCCATTATTCGCATCGCGCCCTCGCCCAGCTGGCGCATCTGCTGGGAGGCGGCAAAGAGAGTGAGGATCGGCCCCGGCAAGCCCGCCACCAGCAATGCGCCCGCCAGCATCATTGCCACGGCTACGGCCAGACTGACCTTAAACGTCTGCCCAAGCCGATTGCGCAGACCCGCCTTGAAGTTGTACCTCATGATGGGCAGCGTGCCCTGTACCAGGCCGTTTGTTGTCATCACCACCAGCTGCTGCACCTTAAAGTACGCGCCAAAGAACGCGACCGCCGTATCTGAGTACGCCACCAAAAAGAGGTTTACGCAGTAGACCATAAACGACCCCAAGGCGTTCATCACAAACGACGGCAGCCCGTACGAGAAGATTTGCCCGACCATGCGCGCGTTTGGCCTAAAGCCGCGCAGTACCGGCACTACCCCCTGCTTTCCCAAGAAGAGCAACACCAGCGCAATTGTCATCGAAAGCGTATAGCCCAAAACGGTCGCCACGGCCGAGCCGACGACGCCCATCCGCGGAAACGGCCCAAGCCCAAACACCAGCACCGGGTTGAGCGCGAAGTTGAGCGCCACGCCCGCGATCTGAAACCACATGGGCGTGAGCATGTTGCCCGTTGCCTGCAAGGACTTCTGGATGGCGATGTGCACCATGTTGGGCACCTGCATAAACGCGCAGACACCCATGAACGCGAGGCCGCACTCAAGAATCTCTTGGCTTTGGGTGAACAGCTCGTAGTACGGTCTTACGGCGAGAAGAACTACAAAGTTTGATGCAACGCCTAGGACAAGGGAGACAAGAAGCGCGAGCGTCGTTGCCTCGTTGGCGCGACAGCGGTCGCCCTGCCCCAGGTAGCCCGCGATCAGGATATTCGCGCCGACGCCCACCCAGATGGACAGGGCGTTCATCAGCGTGGTGATGGGAAACGACAGCGAGACGGCAGCCAGGGCCTGCTCGCTCACCTGCGCCACGAACATGCTGTCCACCAGGTTGTACGAGTACTGGATGAACATCGAGATGAGCGGCGGCAGCGACATCTGCCATACCAGAGTGGGGATGGGTGCGGTGCCCATCTTGCCGCTTTGGGTTGAGGTTGCGACGTTGTTCTTGGCGGCGCTCTTCTCGCCGGCGATCTTCTCGGCTTCCACCACGGCTTCCCCCTTAAATAAAAAACGCCACGCACTCGCGGTGAGTGCGTGGCGAAAAGAGCCTGCGGCTCAGAAAAATCCACACCAATTTTGGTTGCCAGCATTCTATGGCTGCCGCCGCGCGCAAGGCCATGGCCAGGTCAAATGCGAAAGCGGCTTTTAACAATCCCGAGCATCAAATTGACCATCAAATTGCGATCAATGCGGGAATTGCGAATGCGACGATCTGGAAATGCAACGGCCCCTACGATAAACGCTCTTCTGCAACGCGATCCGTGAAGTACTCTCTAAAGCCCGGAAGGCAGAACTCGATCACGCCCCTCGAGCGCTCTTGGATAACCCCTTGCTGGAGCATGCGCTTCTTATATCTAGAGACGTGGCCGCTGGGCTTGCCAAGCCTGGCCGCCAGATCTGCCTGCCGGGTCACGCCCGCGTCGCACGTCATGGCCAAAAGGAACGATTTGTCCGCCTCGCTCAGCTCAAACCAAACAGCCTCGTATACGCGCTGCTCAAGTTCCTTGCGAGCCACGCTTGCCGCGTCGCGAACGTTGGTCAAGCTCACGACACTTGAATCCCCCGCCATTCGCCACGTGCGATAACCCACCAGCTGCAGCATAAAGGGAAAGCCCTTGGTGGCTTGGACCGCAGTATCAAGAGCGTTGGGTTCAAAACTTTTGCCGCCATCCCCCATCGTTCTTATCAGCGCCTCTTGCACCTCATAGTCGTTGAGCGCCTGCAGCTCATATCGAGCAGCGCGGCGCAAAAACGAGGTTGATTTACCGGACAACAGCGACGAAACCCCGTACGGAAGGCCCGCCATGATCAACGCGACCCTCTTACCTTCGTCCAAAAAATGCTGGAAGGCGGCAACAAGCGTAGTCATTTCTTCAATGCCGGGGTTGACTTCATCGATGGTCACCAACAGGCCGGTCTCACACTCTGCCAGCGCATCCAAAAGATCATCCATTCGCGAGCGCCAGTTTACGGGCTCGCGGGGAAAGTCCTCAAGGTCAACGGAAAATAGGTCGGCGATGCCCACTCCCTTGACCTTGCGCGAGGGCTCAACATCCACTAAGTGGCGCGCGGCCCGGCGAGTCCTAATAAGTATGTCGTCGAGCATACCTTTGACGCAGGTCACGCGGGCAGAAATCCAGCCAGAAGACTCTGCTGACTGGGCAAAATAGGACAATAGCGCCGTCTTTCCCGTGCCGCGGGGACCAACCAACAGGCTGATGATCGCAGGGTCGTTACCCGTACCGGCAAGAGCGGCCTCTACATCGGCGATGATGAGCTCGCGGCCCGCCATGTGCAGCGGGACCTTTCCCAAAACGGGGGTAAACGGGCTAGCGAATTCTGCGGCCACAGTGCCTCCTTCAATCTGCGAGTTCATTGTAGGGCACACGTTTTCATTTTAGTTAGCTTGCGTTAGCTCTGGTTAGCATGCGTTAGCTATGGTTAGCATGCGTTAGCTATGGTTAGCATGCGTTAGCTTTTTGCGCGTTTCTCGGCGAGTTTGGCGTTGCGAATTAACAAGCGCGAGTTTTCTGGGTTTAAACCGGGTTCCTACAAGTAGCTAGCTTTTCGCCAACTGGGAAAACGTCGGTAAATCGCGGCCGGCTACTCGCCGGGTCTGGATTTAAACCCAGAAAAGTCGAACAACATGTCGCCAGCCCCGCAAAAACCGCCCGCGACGGCGCTTTTAGGCCTCTGCGGGCAGCAGGTTGCTGTAGTACTCGGTGCGGCCGGCCAGGACGTCGTCGTAGAAA
>CAVEMP010000206.1:0-4418 GCA_963616835.1 uncultured Oscillospiraceae bacterium
ACCATTCCCGATTCCGTTGACCCGGCGACCCTCATGGGTCCCGCCGACAGCCTGCTGCGACGCATCGAGAGTTCCTTCGACGCCATGGTTTCGGTGCGTGGTGATCAGATTTCTATCAACGGGCCCATCGACGAGGTCCAGCGTGTGACTACGGTCTTTTCGCGACTCATCTCGTCTGTCGAGGCGGGGGAGAGGCCCACGGTCTCTGACGTTGACCTGCTTGTTGACCACGTGAACCATGGGGCCTCGGGCCTCGAGCGCGTCTCGGATGATATCCTGCTCACCTACCGCGGCCGCGCGCTGCGACCTAAGACGCCGGGCCAGTCTCGCTACATCGAGTCCATTCGCAGGAACACCGTGACCTTTGGCATAGGCCCCGCGGGCACCGGCAAGACCTACCTGGCCATGGCGATGGCTGTGGCCGCCTTCAAGCGCAAGGAAGTTGGCCGCATCGTGCTCACTCGCCCGGTGGTCGAGGCCGGGGAGAGCCTGGGCTACCTTCCCGGTACGCTGCAAGAGAAGCTTGACCCCTACGTGCGTCCGCTTTACGACGCGCTGTTTGACATGACCGACATGGAGCGCGCAAACACCCTCATTGAGCAGGGCGTCATTGAGATCGCGCCGTTGGCTTACATGCGCGGTCGCACCATGAACGACGCCTTTGTCATTTTGGACGAAGCGCAAAACACCACGCCCGAGCAGATGAAGATGTTCCTTACGCGCTTGGGCTTTGGCTCGAAGTTCGTGATCACGGGCGACGTCTCGCAGCGCGACCTCAAGGGTGCGAGCGGCTTGGAGGTAGCCCGTCGCGTGCTGGCCGACGTCGACGACATCGCCTTTGTCGAGCTGGGGAGAAACGACATCGTGCGCCACACGCTTGTTGCTAACATCGTGGACGCCTATGCGCGCGACGCCAAGAGAAACGAGGCTTAAGTGATGGGTGACCAGATGAACAAAGCCCTTGTAAACGAATACGACATCGTCAACGAAGAGGGTCTTGCCTTCCCGTTGAGCGACACAGCGGTGTGCGACCTTCTCGACGCCGTCTTGGCTCACGAGGGGGTGGAGCGACCCTGCATGTGCTCGATCTCGATCGTGGGTGACGAGGATATTCGTCAGACGAACCTCGAGTGGCGAGGGGTCGACGCCCCCACCGACGTCGTGAGCCTTGAGTGCGAGCGCCCCGACGACCCCGATCTTGCTCCCGACGAGCCCTGTGAGCTGGGCGACATTGTCTTGGCCCCGGCCTACATCGAGGCACAGGCCGCTCGCTTTGGCACGACGTTTGCCGACGAGTGCCGCCTGCTTTTGGTCCACGGTTGCCTGCACCTGTTGGGCCACGACCACCTGGACGAAGACGAGGCCAAGGCCATGGAGGCCTTGGAAGACGACATCCTTCGCGGGGTCAAGACCGACGGTACGCTTGGCCACGTTGTCATTACCCGCCACCGCACCGAGGACGACGCATGATACCGGGCAAAAAAGGCGACCACCCGTCGTTTCTCGAGAGCTTCACGTACGCGTTCAAGGGCCTTGCCTTCACGATCAAGACCGAGCGCAACATCAAGGTCATGCTCGCCTGCGCCGCGATTGTGGTTGTTCTGGGATTTGTCCTTGAGTTTGACCCCGTGAGCTGGGCCATTGTCCTTCTCTGCTGCGGCGTTGTTTTGGGAGCAGAACTTTTGAACACCGCGATCGAGACCGTGGTCGACCTCGTGAGTCCCGAGTACGACCCCTTGGCGGGACACGCCAAGGACGTGGCCGCCGCGGCCGTCTGGGTGCTTTCGGCCTTCGTGGGCGTCGTGGGTCTCATCGTCTTTGCCAACGCCATTCTTGCCAAGCTGGGCTAGGGGTTCTCGCCGCCCGCACGCGGCAACCCAGCCTTCGATTACCTTTAAGGAGTTATTTGCATGTCTCAATCTGATAAGCCCTTTACCAGCGGTTTTGTTGCCCTTGTAGGCCGCCCTAATGCCGGCAAGTCGACTCTTTTGAACGCCTGCATGGGCGAGAAGATCGCCATCACCAGCCCTGTGGCGCAGACCACCCGCAAGCGCATGCGCGCCGTCATCAACACCCAGAACTCGCAGCTGGTCATTATCGACACCCCTGGCCTGCACAAGCCCAAGGACGCCCTGGGCAGCGAGCTCAACAAGTCGGCGCTGGGCGAGCTTGCCGACGCCGACGTCGTGGCCTTCTTGATCGACGCCACCAAGCCCGTGGGCACCGGCGACGAGTGGGTCGCTAAGCACGTTGCCAAGGCCGAGGCCGACTACAAGCTGCTGGTCCTTACCAAGGCCGACATCTCCAAGCCCGAGCAGATGCAGGCCCAGCTTGAGGCCGCCAGCGCCCTTTGCGACTTCGACGACGTGATCGTGACCTCGGCCAAGGAGGGCTTCAACGTCGACGGCTTTGTCGATTTGGTCTCGGCCCACCTGCCCGAAGGCCCGCGCTGGTTCCCCGAGGGCATGGACACCGACACCACCGACGAAGAGCTGGTGGCCGAGTTCGTGCGCGAGAAGCTCTTCCTAAACCTCAAGCAGGAGCTTCCCCACTCGGTGGGCGTCATGTGCGAGGACGACATCCAGATCGCCAAGGACGGCCACGCCTCTATTTCGTGCGTGATCTTGGTCGAGCGCGAGGGCCAGAAGGGCATCGTCGTGGGCAAGGGCGGCCAGATGATCAAGAAGGTGGGCATCGAGGCCCGCCGCGACATCGAGCGCCTTATGGGTCGCAAGGTCTTTCTCGACCTCAAGGTGCGCGTCGAGCCCCAGTGGCGCCGCAACGCCAACATCATCGCCCGCCTGGGCTACTCGGTCGAAGACGAGTAGGGCGTCTGCCCCGCAGCCCACGTTTTGGCACAGAGAAGGACATACAACGTCCAGGCCACGGTAGTCGGGCGCACCAAGCTCGGCGAGACGGACCTCATCTTGACCCTGCTCACGGCCGAGGGCGAGCTGACCCAGGCCGTGGCCAAGGGGGCGAGAAAACCCACGGGCAAGCTCGCGGGTAAGGTTCAACTTTTCTCGACCTGCGATTTTCTTATTGCAAAGGGACGCAGCCTGGACGTCGTGGCCGAGGCCAGCCTGGTCGACGCCCATGCCGGTCTGCGCGGCGACCTCGACCGCGTGAGCGCGGCGTCTGCCGTGTGCGAAGTGTGCCGGCTGTGCTCGTTCGAGGGGTCGCGCGACCCCTTCTTGGCCCGTATTCTGGACCGCACCCTCGCGGCTTGCGAGGAGGCGTGCGACCAGCCCCACCTGGACGTTGTTGTGGCGGCTTTCGTCTTTAAGGTGCTGGCCCGCGAGGGCTGGCGGCCGCAACTGGAGGGCTGCTGCCTGTGCGATGACCCGGCGCCCACGCGTTTCTCGGCGTCGACGGGCGGGCTTCTATGCGAGAGCTGCTCGTCTCGCATAGAAGGGGCAGAACCTGTGGAGGCAGACCAGGTCGCGTGGCTGCGCTCGCTTTTGGGCCTTACGTTCGACGAGCTTCTGGCCGCGCCGGTGGCGCCCCAGACGGCCGTGTGGCTTTTAGGGTGTGCCCACGTCTGGGCCGCCACGCACCTTGACGCGCGCCTAAAGGCCATGGAGTTTTGCGTCTCGGGCGTGGCATGAGACAGCGCGCCGTCGGCGCCGGACAGGCCCCGGTCTGCGTCGATTTGTGGAATTGTGGCCAATACCTGGAGCATTGTTGCAATCGGGGCGCCCTTTAGGTATTGTTCTTTAGGTTTTGTAAGTACCCCGCACCTAGTCGCCCGATTTCTGCGTCGGCGTACCCGGTCTGGGGCGAATTCATGAAAGGGGATCGCAAATGATCACCAAAGAGCAGAAGGCTGAGCTCATCAAGCAGTACGGCAAGTCCGAGTCCGATTCCGGTTCTGCCGAGGTCCAGGTCGCCATTCTCACCGCCCGCATCAAGGAGCTGACCGAGCACATGAAGTCCCACAAGAAGGACTTCCACACCCGCCGCGGTCTTCTGATGCTCGTCGGTAAGCGTCGTCGTCTTCTCTCCTACATCAAGAAGAACGACATCGAGAACTACCGTAGCCTCATCAAGAGCCTCGGTATCCGCGACAACATCCAGTAGTTCTTGCTGAGTTAGTCACTTGGGGGGCGCCTTAGGGCGCCCCTTGTCGTGAGCCGTGCAAAAGCGGCGAGAAACGCGTTTTACGTGGGCACAGGGCCTACGAGTTGGCCCGTCTGCAATGGGGTAGACGGAGATAAGGGAAATTAAAATGGCAAAAGTTACGCATGAGTTCGACCTCTACGGCAAGCACTACGCCCTCGAGACCGGCGAGCTGGCCAAGCAGGCCACCGGCGCCGTCCTGGTCAAGAGCGGCGAGTCCTGCGTCCTTCTCACCGCCGTGGTGTCCAAGGAGCGCAAGGACTACGACTTCTTCCCGCTGACGGTCGACTTCATCGAGA
>CAVEMP010000207.1:0-7312 GCA_963616835.1 uncultured Oscillospiraceae bacterium
ACCGCGCCTTCTTGCGCCAACTCTTCCATGCCCTTAACAAACTGCTTGCGCTTTAGGGTGTCTACCTGCGAGATCTTGGCAAAGTGCTCGGGCGCAAAGGTCGGGATCGCAGGGTACTGCACGCGACGCTTGCCCGCGCACACGGTGTCGCCAATGCTAAAGATGCCCGGGTCAAACAGGCCCACGATGTCGCCCGCGTAGGCCTCGTCCACGATGGCACGGTCGTCGGCCATCATCGAGGTGCCCGTTGCCAGCTTGAGGTTCCTCTCCCCCTGGACATGATAGGCTGTCATGCCGCGCTCGAACTTGCCCGAGCAAATACGCACAAAGGCAATGCGGTCGCGGTGGTTCTTGTCCATGTTGGCCTGGATCTTAAAGACAAAGCCGCTAAAGTCGCTGGTCGCGGGGTCAACGGCCTCATTGGTGAGCTTGTCGGTGTAGGCGCGCGGCGGCGGGGTAAGGCGCAGGAACTCCTTCAAGAAGGGCTCGACGCCAAAGTTGGTAAGGGCCGAACCAAAGAAGACCGGGCTGAGCTTGCCGCAGCTCACTGCGTCAAGGTCCAGCTCGTCTCCCGCACCGTCAAGAAGCTCAATGTCGTCCATCAAGTTTTTGTGGTTCTCCTCGCCAATCAGGCTCTCTAGCTGGTCGCTTCCCAGCTCGGCCTCGATTTCGCGCACCTTCTTGGTAGCGTTGGCGTGGCCGTCGCCCTCGAAGGCCAAAACACTTCGGGCCTGGCGGTCAAAGACGCCGCGAAAGTTGCGGCCGCTGCCAATGGGCCAGTTCATGGGGTAGGTACCAATGCCCAGGACGCTCTCGATCTCTTCCATCAGGTCAAAGGGGTCGCGCGCATCGTGGTCAAGCTTGTTGACAAAGGTGAAGATGGGGATGTGGCGCAGGGTGCAAACCTTAAAAAGTTTGATGGTCTGGGCCTCGACGCCCTTGGCGCCGTCGATCACCATGACGGCGGCATCGGCGGCCATAAGGGTACGGTAGGTGTCCTCAGAAAAGTCCTGGTGGCCGGGGGTGTCCAGGATGTTGATGCAGTGGTCGTCATAGTTGAACTGCATGACCGAGGACGTGACCGAGATGCCGCGTTCTTTCTCGATGTCCATCCAGTCGCTCACCGCATGCTTAGAGCTGGCCTTGCCCTTGACCGAGCCGGCCGTCTGGATGCTGCCCGTGTACAACAGGAGCTTCTCGGTCAAAGTGGTCTTGCCGGCGTCGGGGTGCGAGATGATCGCAAAGGTACGACGCGAAGAAATTTGCTGGGCAATGCTGGCCATATGCGGGGTGTCCTTATCGCTGTTAGCTGTTTAACCTTGGGTATTGTAGCGAGAAGAACCGCCGCTCACACGTGGAAGTTGCCGTTTGGCATCTATTCACCGAGAAGTCCTCGCACCGCGGGGTGACACGTGTCATCATCTGGGGTCATGGAGCCAAGGGGTACTCTGGCGGAGTGGCTCCTTGAGGCAAGGGTTACGGGGATGATCACTATCAAGGTCAAGCGCGTAAGCACGTTTAGCATCGTGGCAGCGGCCGTTCTGGGCGCCGTCTGCGTCGCCTTGTTTTACTTTGGGACCCTAGAGTTCCAGGCATACCAAGACGCTTCGAATAGTTATGTCGAATGCGAGAAGGCCGTCGAAACCCTAAAAGAGACGTCGGCCTATCTCACCAGCCAAACTAGGCTGGCCGTGCTAACCGGAGATGTGAGTCATGCCAAGGATTATTGTCACGAAGTAGAGGTTACGCAGCAGCGTGAGCAGGCGCTCGAAATCCTGCGAGAGCGCTACGAGAACACGACGGCGTTCGAACGCCTTCAGACGGCCCTTGACCGTTCAAACGAGCTGGTGACAACAGAGAAGTACGCGTTAAGGTTGGCGATGTCGGCGGCGGGCGTGAAGGAAAGCGACCTGCCCGAGAGCCTGCGCGCGATCGAGCTGTCTGCGAGCGACGCAGCCCTTGACGCCGAGGAACAGCATCACCAGGCCGAGGATTTGGTTTCAAACAGCAACTACACAAGCGCGGCGACCCAGATTACCAACGCCGTGCGCGAGAGCTCGAACGCCCTTCTCGAGCAGACGCAAAATGCCCAGGGACGCGCCGCGACGATCTTCTCTGATTCATATAAAAAGCTGGCGTTTGTCGTGATCGTTTTCATAGCGATTACGCTTGCGACCTGCGCGATTCTGCGGCATTTGATAGTCGTTCCGCTAGAAAGTTACAACAAGAGCATTCGCGAGAACCGGCTGTTTGAGGTAGCCGGCGCAGATGAGCTGCAAGTTTTGGCGCGCACCTACAACGAGGTCTTTGAAGAGAACGAGGAGCGCCAGCAGCTGATTCGCCACCAGGCCGAGCACGACCCGCTGACGGACCTTCTTAACAGGGGCTCGTTTGACCGCATGCTTTCGCTGTACGAGAAGGACGGGGCCTCGTTTGCGCTTATCTTGATTGATGTCGACACGTTTAAGCAGGTAAACGACGGGTACGGGCACGCTGTGGGCGACAAGATTCTGCGCCGAGTGGCCGGCCTCTTGAAGACGACCTTCCGAAACATCGACCACGTTTGCCGCATTGGCGGCGACGAGTTTGCCGTAATCATGGTGCAGATGACAAGCGACCTTGCCTACACGATCGCCGAGAAGGTTGACGCCATGAACCAGCAGCTGCTGGCCGGAGAGGATGGTCTGCCTGGGGTTTCTTTAAGCGTAGGCATCGCCTTCACCGACCGTAAGAACCCCGGCGAAGATTTGTTTAAGGACGCCGACTCCGCGCTGTACCGCACCAAGGAAAACGGGCGGTGCGGGCACACGTTTTACGGGGAGGGCGACGACGGCGAGGCTTAGGCCGGCGTGCAGGGCTTAGGCCGGCGTGCAGGGCTTAGGCCGTCGTGGGCAGCAAGCCCTCGAAGATCGCGCGGACGTCGTGGAGGGTGTCGCAGACGGTGATTTGGCGACGCAGTTCGTCGCTGGGTTGCACCAGGTCAGGCACCATGATGGGAGTGAAGCCGCCGGTGCGGGCGGCTTGGATACCGGGCAGGCTGTCTTCCAGGACCCAAGCGCCTGTAGGGTCGACACCCAGGGCCGCAGCCGCACCCAGAAAGATGTCCGGCGCGGGTTTTGAGCGAAAGCCCTGATCGCCTGTCTTTATCGCCTGGAAGTAGTCGAAGACCCCCGCGTGCTTGAGAATCGCGGCGACCGATGCGTACTCGGTCGACGAGGCGACTGCCACCGGGATGTCGTGGGCCGCAAGGATGGCCAGAAGCTGATCCAGGCCGGACTTCTTTGGGGCGCCGGATTGGGCAAAGAGCTGCTCGACGATGGTGTAGTGGTCGTCGAAAGCCTGCGTGACCTCAGGCGAGTGGCCATAGATCTGGTAGG
The DNA here is from genome assembly GCA_963616835.1 of uncultured Oscillospiraceae bacterium. GTDB lineage: Bacteria > Actinomycetota > Coriobacteriia > Coriobacteriales > Atopobiaceae > Paratractidigestivibacter. The sequence continues at coordinate 3,378 of CAVEMP010000207.1, forward strand.
TGAGCTGCAGGGCGCGCTCGCGGGCCGTGCCGGTCAGGGCCTCTTGGAAGCCGTCCTTAAACTCGAGGCCGTTTTGCTCCAGAGCCAGGCGCCACGCGCGGCCCCAAACCGGCTCGGAGTCGACCATCAGCCCGTCCATGTCAAAAATCACAGCCTGCGGCAGCGTGCCAATCTTCATCCGACCTTCTTTCGTCATGCCAAACCCCACGTTTCCCTCGCCCCAGTGTAGGCCAGACGGCCCCCGATGACCAAAAACGCGACAAATGTGCCAACGAATTAGGGTTGGCCGAGTAGCCGGGCAATCGGCAAACGAAAACCTGCAGGTCAGAGACCCGCAGGTTTCAAGGCTACTTGCCCATTTCGATTTCGTTGGCACATTTGTCGCGTTTTAGGATTTAGAGACCCAATCTACGCGCCTATGTCCTTATCAAATCAACCACCAGGGGCTACTCGGTACTCCTGCGCAGCCCCAAGCTCCTTCCCGAGTTAAAGCCGTCTGGGGAGGCCGAGCTATAGGTCGTTATCTCCACTTTGACCTCACCAGCCCTATCCGCCGAGATGACAAGGACTTGCCTCTCATCTGACTCCATCTCGACGGTGGTTTCCAAATCGGCGTTAAGCTTGCAGGTTATCGTATCGCCGTCGCTGGCAGAACGTTCCCAAGTCCCCTTATATGCATGCGTGATATGTCCCCTGTTCGTCGTGTAAATCGCGGTGCAACTGCCGTCCGCCTCGATGTTGTAGATGCCATACAGCATGTCGCAGCGCCATTTGCCTGTGAAGTCATACCCGGCGTCGCTGGTAGCCTGCGCTGCCGCGGCCTCAGAGAACTCGGCGACAGTGTCGCCTGTCATATCTGCGATGCCGACCAGGTGATATCCAAAGATGCTTTCCGTGTCCTTTACTGCGGTCACGGTGTAATACGTCGTGCTGACCTTGTCATCGTTCATCTGAGTCTCGGCCTTTTGCACGGCTGCGTCAAAGCTAATCAACTTACCCGCAACCTTGAAGTTATTCGTATAGATGCGCGTTGCCAGAGCACCGGCGACATCCTGGTAGTGCCAGGTACCCCCGTCTCCCTCGGAGCTACTGCGGCTCATGACGCTATTACCGGCCGACGCCAGCCTGTCAAGATCAACCTCAACGCCATAGAACGATTTCATGATCTTCTGGACCTGTGCCCCGCTAAGATAAACGTCGCCGTAAATCGGCTCGCTATCACCAATGCCCAGGACAGAGCTTGCGCTCACTAGCCCACTCGCCTGCTGCGAGCCAGCCCCGTACCAGTACAGAAGATGGTAATAGGGGGCGAGGGCCGTGTGCAGCAAATCGATGCCAACCTCGGCGTTAGAGGGGTCGAGCGCGGCCGTCGCGCTGGTAATTCCGTTGGAGCGCAACCCATCCGTGCAGTAGATGTACTCCAGCGCAAGCGCCGAAAGGTTGCCCCGGATTGCATCGTCAACCTCCGAAACCGTGCCGTACTCAACGCCCGCGTCCAGCGTAAGCTGCTCAAGGTTGCCGCAAGCAGAGAAGTCAACGCTTGCCAGCCGGTTGCCCGCCGCATTCAAAGTGGCAAGACTCGCAGAAGGCTTGAGCTCGGCAAGCTGGTTGTTGCTGCAGTTAAGAGTCTCAAGCGCAATCGCACCTGTAGTGTCTAGGGCGGTCAGCTGGTTACCGCTACAATCAAGGGTCTTAAGGCTGTCGGTCGCCGCTACGTTGATCAGGGTAATCTGGTTCTGGGCGCAATCGAGGCTGGTCAGGGCGCCATCGCCCTCGACGTTCACGCCGACCAGCTTGGCCGCCCGGCACACGACGCGCTCAAGCTCCTTGCACCCGCTCGCCTGCAAGGTTGCCAGCTCGCCGCCCGAGCACACCAGCTCGCGAAGCTTGCTCAGGCTGCTCACGTTCAACTCGGTCGCAGGGTTGTTCTCGCAGACCAGGACCTCAAGGTTGGGGAATTCGGCGAGAAAAGAGTAGTCATCGATATCCAGGCCCGAGATGCCTGCATCGCTCACCTGCCCTGCCTCATCAACGGCACCAAAAGCCGTGACCTTCTCGGCTTCTGCCTTTGAAATGGCGCCATTACCGTCCGAGTCGACGTTGGAAGAAAGGTAGCTGCGTAGCTTCTCGTTGCTCACGTCGCCAAGAAGAAGGCCGTTTGTGCCAAACCAATCCGAGAAGGGCCGCGGGAGCAGGCCGGTAACGCCAGCCCCGCAAAACGCGGCGAGAAGGACGACAACCGCCGCGACTCCAATAACAAAGGTGCGGCGAGACGGGCGAGCGACGGGCCCGGCGGGTGCCTCGGGCTTCTCGAGCTTGGCGCCGCATTGTGGGCAGGCGTCCTGGTCCTCGCTGACCTCGGCACCGCATTTCACGCAAAACATCGTATGACCCCCTGAATGTAGGTTGCAGCAACTGGAGGTTGTCACAGATGGGCAGGCACCCAGCCACGCTCGTAACAACTAATGCCTCTCATGTAAAAATCAACGAAGCGCAGGTAGGCGCAGGCAAGCATTTCTTCCAAATATCCCTTCGTTTATTCCCGCGGCCGAAGACCAGCGGTTTGCGCGCGCTACGATCGCCTCTACTGCAGAGCAACAGGGAGGCCCTTATGTTTTGTCGGGAATGCGGCAAAGAAATACCTGATAACGCGACGTTTTGCCCGGAGTGCGGGCATGTTGTTCAAGCCATAGGAGGCGCCCAGGGCAAAAATCCGCGCAGCGCGTTGAAGTTCGTGTCGCTCGCCGTTATCGTGGTCGCCGGCGTGGCGTTTGCAGCCAATGCGCTTGCGCCCAAGCCGTCCGCCTCGACGTCGAGCGCCTCGAAAGAGACAGCAGCGACAACCCAGCCTGCGATTGAAGAAGAGGCCGTCGAGCAAACCGCGGTCTCCACCGCTAACACGAAGTTCTTCTCGGCAAATCAAGATTTGAACTATCAAAACGGCGGCGGCTTTGCCTACGACGAGGAACGCATCTACACCGTGGACTACGACGTGGCAAACCAGGTCTCGACCATTTACTCGAGCGATTACCAGGGCAACAACAAGACCGCCGTTCTTACCGGCAAGTGGATTGAAAGCATCCGTGTCGTTGGTGACAAAATCTTCTACCGCTCGCGCGCGGACATCAACCCAAGCCAAAGCGAGTACCCAATAGGCTGCGTGAACAAGGACGGCTCTGGCGACCAGGTAATCGTCACGCTACCCATGTCGTTGTCCCCAAATTCTTGGTTTGACGTCGAGGGCGACTCGCTGTATTACCTGCTTGGCGGCAACCTTCGCTCTTGCTCTTTGACCGGTGAGAACGACACCTTGGTCGTTGAGACCGGCGAGGTTTACATAGGCAACTTTATCATCGACGAGGGCGTTGTTTACTACGTCGATTTTGGCTCGGCCTCTGGCCAGCCTATCTGCTCGTACAACTTGGCGACCGGCGAGATGAACGAGCTGTGCCGCATCAAGGGCGACGGTCACCTGGCAATTGAGGGCGACACGCTGTACTTCAACGACAAAGAAGGCCTGAAATCTGTCTCGCTTAGCGGAAGCCATGAAGTAACGACAGTGCTCGATGACGACAAACTAAGCGATTACGTGCTTCACGATGGTTGCGTCTTTTATAGACACACGCTGAGTGACAGCCAGAAAGAGTCGGCCGCCAAGAGCAAGGCGGGGACCGCGGCCGAGGTACCCCAGGACAAGGTTAGGAACATCCAGGGGTACCTGTACAAGGCGCAATTGGGTGGCGGCGGCAAGGGCCGCCCCGCCGAGTCCGATCAGTCCTTCCTGGGCGAGCTATTTGCCTGCCCCACCGGCCTTTACCGCCGTTTCCTGACTTACAGCTACGACCCCATCGCACTGAAGTAGCGGTCAGCGCCCATTTTTCAAAAACGCGACAAATGTGCCAACGAAATCGGGACGATCGAGTAGCCGGGCATCT
>CAVEMP010000208.1:0-5406 GCA_963616835.1 uncultured Oscillospiraceae bacterium
GAGGACCTTAAATACCAGTACGTCGACTTCTACACCTGGTTTTTGCGCGTGCTGCATGGGGAAGAATCGGTGTTCTACTCCACGGCCTGCGGCCTGGGCGCCAACACCTGGGGTCTGTACAGCTATTACCTAGCCAGCCCTTTTAACCTGCTGCTTCCTTTATTTGACGAGACGGGCGTCACGCTGTTTGTCTTTGTGAGCGATGCGCTTAAGTTGGGTTGCATGCAGCTGGCTGCTTCGTTTTACCTGCGTCGACGCTTTGGCATGGGCCGTGGCTGGTCGTTTGTCTTTGGCTTGGGCTATACCTGGTCTTTGTGGGTGGCCACCAACTTGCGCAATCCCATGTGGATGGATGCGCTTATTTTGCTGCCGCTTCTCATGTGGGCCATTTGGCAGCTGGTGAGCCGCGACCGGTGGCTGCCGCTGTGCCTGCTTACGGCCGTCAACGTGATCGTGTGCTGGTACACGGCCTACATGACGGTTATCTTCTGCATCATGCTCGCCATTCTTGAGTGGGCCTGCGCGGGCCGTCGTGTCGACCGCGAGAAGGACGCCGTGCTTGCACAGGGCAAAGGTCCGGCCGGCGAGGCCGGGACCCGCTACCCCCTCTGGCGCCTGGCTGTGCGTTTTGCTCGTCCTATGCTGGTTGCCCTGCTCTTGTGCGCGTGGACCTTTGTCCCTACGGTCAAAGCCATGTTGGGCTCGGGTGGCGCAGAGGAAGAGGGCCTGATGCAGATCGTGGCCGGGTTCTTCTCGGCGTCGACGGTCACGGGCAGGGTTCGTTATCTCTTTACGACGCAACCTGTCTATATGTTGCGCGGCCTGGTGCCTGCGTTCTATAGCCCGTGGCACCGTATCCCGCAGTTCTACTGCGGCGTGGCTCTCATGGCGTCGTTTGTGGCGTTTTTTGCGTCAAAGCGCGTGGACGGGCGTACTAAGAAGGCGGCCGGCGTGCTTGTGGGCGTAATCTTGGCGTGTATTATCATTCGTCCGCTGCAGGCCGTCTGGTGCGGCTTTCGCGAACCGAGCGGTTTCTACTCGCGCCCGGCTCTGTTTGTGGCGCCTACTGTTATGTGGATGGCTGGCTGCTGGTGGCAGGGCGTGGCCGCAGGCGGCGGCGAGCAGGGCCGTGCCGATCGTTGGGCGGCCGGGCTTCTTGCCCGTAGGCTGTCTTGCGTGGCTGCGGGGCTTCTCGCCGTGGCAGACCTGTCATTGGGCGCCTATTTTGCTTGGAAGGCGCTGTACGTAAACTGCTCTCAGGAGCAACAGGAGTCCTACTACCAGCAATCAGTTGACCAGCTTGATTGGCTTGAGTCTGTCGATTCTGGCACCTACCGCTTTGAGCGCACCTACGTCCGCGCCGGCGCCGCGGCCCTTAACGAGGCCATGAGCTGCGGTTACCTGGGCATATCGTCGTATTCGTCGGCGCACAACCAGGCGGCTCTCGATTTTTTGGACGCCCTGGGATATAGCACGCCGGGCCTTTTGCATGTGCGCTATTCCCACCAAAACCTAGCGGCCGACGCGCTTTTGGGCGTCAAGTACTCGTCGAGCGCCGAGGTGCCCGCCGCAATGAGCGCTGTTGATGGCGCCCCCTTGGTAAACGGCGCAGGTGTCTACCAGAACTCCTATGCGCTTAGCTTGGGATACGCTGTCTCGGCCGATGCCTGCGGGGCCACGCTTTCTGGCAACAACCCCTTTGAGTGCCAGAACTCCCTTGCCAGCGCGTTGGTGGGACACAAGGTCGAGCTCTTTAAGAAGGCTGATGCCACGCAGGTCGAGAACACCCAAGACGGCAAGTCTTGGCAGGTCACGATACCTGCGGGCACCTTGGGCTACACCTACGTGGAGTGCCCGTCGTCCATCCGCGACACGGGCGTGTGCCTGTACGTCGACGATACCGTGTGCGAATCCGAGGGCTGGCGCTTTCAGCACAGGGTACGTACCCTGGGATCGGTCGAGGGCGAGACGGACGGCACTCACACGGTGCGGGTTACGCCGCTAAATTCCTCGTTGGGCGTGGCTCCGGCCAAAATGTCGACGATTGACTGCGATTTCTACTACCTTGATCTTGAGGCGTTGGCCGAGGTCACGTCCGAGCTGTCGACTCATCAGGTGAGCTTTAGCTCGTTTAGTGGCAGTGGGATCGACGGCACCGTGCAAATGGACCAGGACGGCTGGGTCATGGTGAGCGTTCCCGCTGAGGACGGCTGGAACGTTACCGTTAACGGCCAGACGGTCCAGACCAAGACGGCTTTTGGCGGAGCGGTGACGTTGGTGCCCGTCTCGGCAGGCAGCAACTCGATCCAGATGTGCTTCGAGACGCCGGGTCTTAAGCTGGGAATCGCGGTTACTGCGGTGGGCGTTGTTGGTCTTCTCGGCTGGCTCATCTACCGCTCACGGCAAAAAGAGACCAGTTAAACGGCGCAGGTTTCTCGCCATCGGTGCAAAATCGCGGCCAAACGGATTGTCGCGCGTTTAGCGAGGTTTTCGGGGTACTATATTTTGAGTGGCATTCCAGTCACATTGGTATCGCGCGTTTTCGCGCAGCATTTTAGCCCTGCGGGGCAAGAAAGAAAGGCACGACATGGCTCAGGGTACTGTTAAGTGGTTCAACCCGGACAAGGGCTACGGCTTCATCTCTCGCGAGGACGGCGACGACCTGTTCGTCCACTACTCCGAGATTCAGATGGACGGCTTCAAGACCCTGGACGAGGGCCAGGCTGTTGAGTTCGAGATTACCACCGGCCAGAACGGCAAGCTCCAGGCTTCCAGCGTCCACAAGCTCTAAGTCTTACAACATACGAGCTAACCCAGAAGGTCCGCCACCCGCGGGCCTTCTCTTTTTGTGTGCCTCGTCGCCGCGAGGCCCTTCTCACCCGCCCCGGCTTTTCGTTTTGAGGGTTGTCGGAACGCGCGTTTTACGTTTTGGGACTTGTCGGAACAACTTCCTTCCGACAAGTCCCCAAGCGTAAAGAAAAGTGACAAATACGTTCCGACAAGTCCCAAAGAGTAAAGCGAACGAACGAGTTTTTTCCGACAAGCCCCAAACGTAAAGATTGGGCGGGTGAGCGGCTCTTAGGTGCACCCGGTTGCGTGGCGGATGCAAAAGTCGCGCAACAAATAAGCCGCAGCTCATTTGGCCTATCTTTAAATTCTGTGATAGAAATCTGATAGATTGCTGATAGACAACCCAATTTAATTCAAAGTTTTTCTCGGCGAGAAGCGCGCTTTTATGTAGCGTAGATGGATGGATATTGTCATCTCACATAAAAGCGCGTTGCAATTACTGAGAAGCCCGCACGTCTTGGAATGGACTGCGTGCTCATCGGAGCTGCCGGCGCGCATGCCTTCGCCTAAGGACTTGGCAAAGGCACGGTCCCTTTTCCCGCAGTTGGGCGACACGCCTGATGTCCTTATCGCCAAGAAGAACGGTGGCCATTCGGGCAAGCACGCTTGTGTCCACGTGTGGTCAAGTGAGTTGCCCCAGGGGTCCTTGCTGCAGGTCGCGCCGGGAATCCGCTGCGCTTCTCCGCTGCTGCTGCCGGTGCTTCTTGCATCAAAGCTTTCGAAGCTCGAGATGGCGATTCTTCTGTCGGAGCTCATGGGGCTTTACGCGATCTGCGAGGATTCTGCTTTGGGGCTGTTGCAACGTCGGGCCCCTTTGACAACACCCTACGAGCTGACTGCTTTTCTCGCCAACTTGGAGGGCGCCTGGGGGAGCGGCGCCGTGAAGCGCGCCTTGCAAATTGCCCCGGTCATGTCGGCCTCTCCGTTAGAGGCAAAGCTCTACCTGAGAGTGACACTTCCACACGCAAAGGGTGGCTACAACATGGGTGAAGTGGTTCTCAACGACCCACAGGCAATGAGGCGCTTGGCCTTTGGTAACAACGCCGGCAGGCAACGCAAGCCCGATCTCTTGTTCAAGGGCCGCGATCATGGTGGCGTTTGTCTCGACTACATGGGGCCTGGCACGATAACGACTTCCAGGTGCGGCGAGACACCCAGCGCCGCAACGAACTTCTCGCCAACGGGTTCACGCCGTACGAAATTTATAAGGACCAGTACGACAACCTCGATTACATGGACGGGCTCATGGCGTCTATTCGTAAGGATTTGGGGTTGCCGCCGGTCATGGTGAGCCGTGAGGTGTATCGCCGCCGGCGTCGCGCGCTACGAGCTTTGGTGGGAGCTCGAACACGTCAACCTTTAGGAACTTGGACTTGTCGGAAATTCTCGCCGCCCAAACTTTACGTTTACGGGGTTGTCGGAACGATTTGGGTGCCAATCTTTATGTTTGGCCACTTGTCGGAAGGGATTTGTTCCGACAAGCCCCAAAACGTAAAAGCGCACAGGGATGGCGAGAAGACCGGCGCGTGCCCTGCGCTATACTGGGATGTTGCTGACGCAAAGGAGCCGCCCCCATGCCCCAAAACACCCCTATGCCCCCTGTCCCCGCATATGCGCTGCAGGTCATCGACACACTTGAGGCCGCGGGCTTCGAGGCCTGGGTCGTGGGCGGCTGGGTGCGCGATGCCCTTCTGGGCCGCCCGGGCCACGACGTGGACGTCACGACGTCGGCTCCTTGGCAGCAGACGGCGGGCGTCCTTCGCGCCGCGGGTATCGAGGTCCACGAAACCGGCATCGCCCACGGCACCGTGACGGCCGTGGTGGCGGGTCAGCCCATCGAGACCACGACCTACCGCGTAGAGGGCGCCTACTCAGACAAGCGCCACCCCGATGACGTGCGTTTTGTTCAAGACGTGAAAGAAGACCTGGCCCGGCGCGACTTTACCGTGAACGCCATGGCCTACCACCCGCACCGCGGTCTTCTCGACCCCTACGGCGGCGAGAAGGACCTGACTGCAGGCGTCATCCGCGCGGTGGGGGAGCCGCGGCTTCGTTTTGAGGAAGATGCCTTGCGCGTACTGCGCGCGGTGCGTTTTGCCTGCCGCCTGGGTTTTGACATAGAGCCGGCCACGCAGGAGGCCCTGGTCGTCTGCGCGGGCGAGCTTTCCGGCATCGCCAACGAGCGCGTGGGCCAGGAGCTGCAGGGTATCCTTGACTCGGGCCGCGTGGCGTGGGCGATTCGCCGCCAGACCGATGTCCTTCTCGCTGCTGTGCCAGAGCTTGCTCCTGCCCGCGGCTTTGACCAGAAGAGTCCTTATCATGCCTATGACGTGCTGCAACACACGGCCCGCGTGTGCGCCGGCGTCGAGGAGTTCTGTGGGGGAGTGGTGCCTTCTCACCTGCGCTGGGCCGGTCTTTTGCACGACGTGGCAAAGCCTGCCTGCGCGAGCTTTGACGAGGTGGGCCGCGGGCACTTCTTTGGCCACCAGCCCGAGGGCGCGCGCATGGCTGCGCGCATCATGTCTCGCCTGGCGCTGCCCAAAGAGACGATCCGCC
>CAVEMP010000209.1:0-34193 GCA_963616835.1 uncultured Oscillospiraceae bacterium
CACGCGGTTAATGAAGATAAAACGATGCCCTCCGCAGACACCATATCACCGCCTTCATCGGTGGTCCCTTTGGTATAGAGCCGTCCTGGCTTCTTTGGTCATCGCTTAGCTTTCCTACCGCTCTATTTTGGAGGAGGTCACTAGCCATGGCTAAGCGCGTCAACCCTGCTGTGGTCGCAGGTCTGGTGGCGGCAGGATCACTAGCCTCGCCGCAGCCCGCGCAAGCTATGCCGGCCGTTCTCCAGGATGTCGCCGACGTTGTGTATTCCTCGCCACAGACCGCGCTGACCTGTGGCTTTATGGGCGGTGTTTTGGCATGTGCCGCTACTGTGGCTATCGCGGGCGGCATTGGTACGCTCATCGACAAGCGCCGCGAGCACGACATCCCCCAGCTTTCCTTTGGCTCTCACGCCGAGAAGCCCTGGTTTGATGAGGCCGATGATTTCGCACCCGCTCCCGCCACCGCGGCGGCCGTTGCCCTTAAACCCGCCACGCGCTTCTCCGCACCTGGCCAAGCTAAGCGGCCGTCCTCTGCCCAGGCCCCTGCAGTCCGCAAGGCGCACGAAGCCACCGACTACGAGGACATCGCCACCAACTACGTTGGCCGCAACACCTTTAAACAGCGCATGGCCACCCGTGCCGCCGGCGTCGCCGAGACCCTGCGCGCCCGTATCGAGGCCGAGCGCATGGGCGACATGCCCGTAATCACGCGCGCCGATGGTTCGGTGGGCGACGTGGGCACCGGCTGGTGGGCCGCTGCCGTGGGACAGGAGGCCATCTCTTCTAACAAGGGCTACGCCGAGGACTCCGGTTCTCTTGAGATTCCTTCCGATTTCACCAACCCTGGCGCCGAGAAGTTCTTTGTCGCGGCACGCAAGAAGAGCGCGGGCGCCAGTATTTCCGAGCGCGTTGCCTATGTTGACGAGGGCGCCTTCCCTGTACACCGCAGTGTCTCTGATATCAACGACGAGGCCGACGCTTGGGCTACTTCGCTTCGCTCCCTCGACGAGAAGATTGCCGTCGAGTCGGGCGTAGCCAAGGTTGTGACTGGCCCTTCCGAGACCGGCGCCGCCGCCCCGGTGCACGCTGCCTTCTTCGACAACATCGGCGACGTCGATACCTTGGACGAGCCGGACAACATGGAGGGCTCGACCTCGTTCCTCATGTTCAAGAACCCTGCGGGCCACCCCGAGGTCCACGACACCGAGAGCTATGTAGACTACCTGATTGGCGACGAGTTCAAGCACAACTCCTCTAAGGCCGCACGCGTGAGCTCCAGAAACTTCCTGCGCCTGGTGCAGGGCGGCACCCAGGCCGGCAAGACCGGCTCGTCTCGCCGCCACGACGCCACGTCGAGCGGGGATGTCTATGTGGGCAAGCATTTTGCGACCCCTAAGGCACAAGAGGCATAACATGACGAATCACCCCGGGTCCAGCCGCTCGTGCGCGACGCGCGGCTGGACCATCTTCCTTGTTTTATGGATTGCCTTCATCTGGGGCCACTCGCTGGTTCCGGGAGTTGGCTCAAGCGCCGAGAGCAGCCGCTTTGTCGATTTGTTCTACGGTGCCTTTGTGCGTATGGGCCTAACGGACCGCTCTTTCATGACCTTCCTGGTGAGAAAAGCCGCGCATTTCTCGGAGTACGCGGTACTGGGCTTTGCCGCCCATGGGCTGTTTAGGAGCATCGATCCAAAGAAGCAAATCCGTTGGTTCGTTCTTCTCGCCGCCTTAGTGCCTGTGCTAGACGAGACGATCCAGCTCTTTACCCCAGACAGAAGCGGCCAGGTAACCGACGTTCTTCTTGACCTGTGCGGTATGCTTTTTGGTGCGCTTGTGTTTCTCGCCGTCGCAAAATTCGGTAAATGGCTTAAAAGTCGGGCCAGACGCTAGATTTTTGGCCTTAACTGTTTCTGAATTGATTCATTTTGTTTCCCACGGTTTAAGGTTGCCTGGCATCTGTAGCCATTAGGCCACGCGTAAAGCTAACCTCATTTCATTCACTTTCACACAGGAAGTGGTTTTTGAAGGAGGAGATCTTTATGCTTAACAACGTTTCTCGTCGACAGTTTGTCGAACTCACCGGTATTGTCGCTGCTGGCCTTGGCCTTGCTGGTTGCTCTGGCAGCTCTGACGGCGGCTCTTCGTCCAGCTCTTCTTCTGACTCCATCAAGGTTGGCGTCATGGGCCCGCTCACCGGCTCTGTTGCCCAGTATGGCGTTGCCTGTCGTGACGGTGCGCTGCTCTACTTCAAGCAGCTCAACGCCAACGGCGGCGTCAACGGCAAACAGGTCGAGACCGATGTCCAGGACGAGAAGGGCGACGCTACCGAGGCCGTCACTGTCTACAACAAGCTCGTGGAGGACGGCGTGACCGCCATCGTGGGTGACGTTACCTCTAAGCCCACCATCGCCGTGGCCCAGAAGTCCGTGACCGACAACATGCCCTGCGTCACCGCCTCTGCCACCACCGCCGATGTCATCTCTTATGGCAGCAACTACTTCCGCGCCTGCGTGACCGACCCGTTCCAGGGTAAGGTCATGGGCGAGTTTGCCAAGAAGCAGGGCTATTCCAAGGTCGCCACCATCTTTGACTCTGGCGACGACTATGCCTTTGGCGTCGCCAAGGCCTTTGTTGAGCAGTGCAAGTCTGCTGGCATCGAGGTCGTGGACGAAGAGGGCTATCCTTCTGCCTCCACCGATTTTAACGCCCAGCTTACCGCCATCATCGCCAAGTCTCCCGACGCGATTCTCTCCTCCAACTACTACCAGGAGGACGGCCTGATTGTTACTCAGGCCCGCGCACTTGGTTACAAGGGCGCTTTCTTGGGCGCCGACGGCTGGTCCGGCATCATCGGCGGCGAGCAGGACTATGCCTCTGCCACCGATCTTGAGGGCTGCTACTACTGCTCTTCCTTCGTCGCTTCCAACCCCGATTCTTCAGTCCAGAAGTTCATCGAGGACTTCAAGGCCGAGTACGGCGACGCCCCCACCAACTTCAACGCCCTGGGCTATGACGCCGCCGCCATCGTGGCCGCCGGCCTCAAGGCCGCCGAGGAGAAGGGCGGCACCCCCGGCTCCGACGACTACAAGCAGGCCGTGATCGACGGCATCGCCGCTGCTAAGGTCGAGGGCGTTACCGGTACCATCTCTTACTCCGGCACCGGCGACCCGCAGAAGTCCACCCTCGTCATCACCTTCAAGGCCGGCGTCGAGGAGATTTTCGACACCATCGAGGCCTAAGTTCTCGCTACGTGGTTTTGACCTGGCACCGAAACCCCTCGTTAACAGGTGTTTCGGTGCCTGTGTTGTATCTATTGGACTCGTTGTAGAAGGGATGTGTGTGTCGTGACGTTTTTAACGCAGCTGCTTAACGGCTTGTCTTTAGGCAGCATCTACGCCCTGGTGGCCTTGGGCTACACCATGGTCTACGGCATCATCTTGCTCCTCAACTTCGCCCACGGCGACATCATCATGGTGGGCGGCTACCTTGCCTGGATCGCCCTGTCTGTCCTGGGCCTTCACCCCGCGCTGGCGGTTGTCATGTCTGTCGGCGGCTGCATGCTTTTGGGTGTTCTTATCGACAAGATCGCTTATGCGCCCTTGCGGGACGCGCCGCGTCTGTCGATCCTTATTACGGCCATTGGCGTGTCGTACTTTTTGGAGAATGGCGGCCAGCTTGTCTTTGGCGCCGCTGCCAAGGTCGTTCCGTCCTTTGGTGACTTTGGATCGGTTGCGATTGGCGATGTGTCACTCAAGGGGTCCTCGATCCTCACTATTCTGGTGACTGCTGCGGCCACGCTGATCCTTACCTTCCTGGTTCAAAAGACCAAGCTCGGCAAGGCTATGCGCGCCGTCTCGGAGGACATGGGCGCTGCTCGCCTCATGGGCATCAACGTCAACAACACCATTTCCTTCACGTTTGCCGTGGGATCGGCCTTGGCGGGTATTGGCTCGGTTCTTTACTGCATGGCCTACACCCAGATCACCCCGACGATGGGCGTCATGCTGGGCACCAAGGCTTTTGTCGCCGCGGTTCTGGGCGGCATTGGCTCCATCCCCGGCGCCGTTATCGGCGGCCTGATCGTTGGCCTGGCCGAGGTCGCCGTCTCTGCGGTGGGCCTGTCCGTCTGGCAGGACGCCGTGGTCTTTTTGCTGCTCATCATCGTGCTCGTCATCAAGCCGACCGGTCTTCTCGGCCGCCCGATGACGGAGAAGGTTTAGGAGGTGTGCAGCATGAAAGAGAAGAACGTGAGCCAGGTGCAGGACAACCCGGTGATCTCTACCAAGATCGGCGGCGTCTCGGGCGTCTATCGTTCACTGCCCATGCCTGTCCGTTATGCCATTAACGCCGTGCTTGTTCTGGTGTTTCTTGTTGTGGGTGAGCTTATGGTCACGGGCGGAGTTGTTTCTCGCTACCAGACCGGTGTGCTCGAGCAGGTGGGCATCTACATCATCATGGCGGTGTCCTTGAACATCGCGACCGGCTACCTGGGTCAGCTGCCGCTTGGCCACGCCGGCTTCATGAGCGTGGGCGGTTACTCCTGTGCCCTGTTCATCATCCACATGATGCCGGTCTTTGGCTTAACGGCTAAGACCATGGCGGCCGATAACCCCGCGGCAATCCTGCTGCTGTTCTTGGGCCTTGTCTTTGGTGGTCTGTGCGCGGCCCTTTGCGGCCTGGTCATTGGTATCCCGGCTCTTCGTCTTAAGGGCGACTACCTGGCCATCATTACTTTGGGCTTTGCCGAGATCATCCGTGTTGTGATCAACAACATCGACGGTGTTTTGGGCTTCTCCCTCACCGGTGGTGCCAAGGGTCTCTCGGGCATCCCAAGCTACACGAGTTTCCTGCGCGTCTTTGTTGCGGTGGCTGCGGTCCTGTTCCTTATCCATACCATGATGAAGTCGCGCCACGGCCGTGCCATTCTTGCCATCCGCGATAACGAGATCGCGGCCGAGGCCTCTGGCGTCAACGTCACGTATTACAAGACGCTTGCTTTTGTTGTCTCCGCTTTCTTTGCGGGTGTTGGCGGCGCTCTGTATGCCGGTTGCATCGGCGTCATGGACCCCTCTAAGTTTGGCTTCATGAAGTCGGTCGAGATCTTGGTTATGGTCGTCCTGGGTGGCATGGGCTCTATGCTGGGCTCGGTTATCTCGGCCACTGTCCTTACCATCCTACCCGAGGCTCTGCGCGCATTCGCGACCTACCGTATGGTTGTCTACGCCGTGGTCTTGATCATCGTCATGATCTTTAGGCCTCAGGGCCTTCTTGGCAGCTACGATTTCTCGCTGTCGCGCATCATCGAGCGCTGCTTGAACGGTGACTTTCCTTGGAAGAAGGCGATGGCGAGCAAAGAGGGCGAGCCTGCAAAGGAGGTGACTTCCCGTGACTAAAGATCCCTATAAGAGCGTCCTTGTCCAGACGGAGTCTCCAAACCTCATCCCCGAGCGCGACTTGGGCAAGAGCCCGATTTTGGAGGCTCATGGCATTGGCATCGACTTTGGTGGCCTGACCGCTGTCGATGAGTTCAACATTGCCCTTGGTCGTACCGAGATCTCTGGCCTTATCGGCCCCAACGGCGCTGGCAAGACCACGGTTTTCAACCTGCTGACCAACGTTTACAAGCCCACACGCGGCTCCATCATGCTTGACGGCGTGGCTACTGCGGGCAAGTCAGTCACCGAGGTCAACCGCATGGGCATCGCCCGCACCTTCCAGAACATCCGCCTCTTCACCCAGATGTCAGTGGAGGAGAACATCCTGGTGGGCTATGGCAGCTCAATGAAGACTAACCTTTTGACAGACGTTCTTCGCCTGCCTGCCCACTGGAAGCAGGAGGCCGAGTTCCACGACAAGGCCCTTGAGCTTCTCGACATCTTTGACATGCGCAAATACGCCGACTCCAAGGCCGGAAACCTGCCTTATGGCGCTCAGCGTCGCCTTGAGATTCTGCGCGCTTTGGCCACCGGTCCCAAGGTCTTGCTGCTTGACGAGCCCGCGGCTGGCATGAATCCCGCCGAGACCGAGGAGCTAATGGAGAACATCCGTCGCATCCGCGATGAGTTTGGTATCGCCATCCTGCTCATCGAGCACGACATGTCGCTGGTCATGGGTGTCTGCGAGGCTGTTGGAGTTTTGGACTACGGTCGCATCATCGCCAAGGGCACGCCCGAGCAGATCCAGAACGACCCCAGGGTTATTGAGGCATATCTTGGCAAGCAGGCGGTGAACTAACATGACAGACAAAACACAGACCCTGCTGTCCGTCAAGGACATCCATGTGAGCTATGGTGCCATTAAGGCTGTTCGCGGCATCTCGTTTGACATCCATGCCGGCGAGATCGTGACCTTGATCGGCGCGAACGGTGCGGGCAAATCCACCACGTTGAACACCGTCGCTGGCTTGATTAGCCCCGACAGCGGCTCGGTGGAGTTTAAGGGCCAAAACATTGTGGGCGTGAAGTCGCATAAGATCGTGGGGCAGGGCATGGCGTTGTGCCCCGAGGGCCGTCGTGTCTTCTCGCAGATGAGCGTTGCCGAGAACCTCGAGATGGGTGGCTATACGCGCAGCGATGCCGAGAACAAGAAGACTATCGAGCACGTCTACGAGCGCTTTCCCCGTTTGAAGGAGCGCGTGGGCCAGATGGCCGGCACCCTTTCTGGCGGCGAGCAGCAGATGCTGGCGATGGGCCGCGCGCTTATGAGCAAGCCCGACCTGCTGATGCTCGACGAGCCCTCGATGGGTCTGGCGCCTATCCTGGTCCAGGAGATTTTCGACATTATCAAGGAGCTCAACGAGGCAGGCACGACGATTCTTCTGGTCGAGCAGAACGCCAACATGGCGCTCTCGATCGCCGACCGCGCGTATGTGCTTGAGATCGGTACGATCAAGAAGTCGGGCACGGGCGCCGAGCTGCTTGTGGATGACGACGTGAGGAAGGCCTACCTGGGCGGATAGCCGGGTACGTAATCCGGACAATCCGGGTTCCTTTTCTTACCTACTCATCTCCAGGCTCAGATGGCCCCCGAAAAAGGTCTTCTCCTCATTGAGGAGAAGACCTTTTTTTCTGCGGAACTCGCCTGCAGATGACAAGGCGAGACGGCCATGTGGGGTTGCGGCTCATCGGGTGGGCTATCCGCGCTTGTAGAGTGCCCTTTGGCAGTGGGAAATATATCCTCTAGGGCGGGATATTTGTTGTGCGCAGTTGGGGCGGGTGCTTTAACATATATCGAGGTAAAAAGTTAATTTTTCTGCTGGCTTCACGCTGGTGGCGGATGTCAATTTTTGGTCGGGGGAAGCAATGAAGAAACGGCTCTTAAGTATCCTTCTCACTTTATGTATGGTGACGCAGCTTGTGCCCACACCGGCGCTGGCTGCCCAGGTCGAGGCGGCAAGTAATGCTTTGGCCTCTTTGGAAGGCGATGCCGCAGCGATAAGTACTGTTTCTGAGATTGACGATGGCGACTCCCAGCCGGCTCTAATCTCGAACGAATTAACCCACTCCCATCACATCTGCGGTAAGGACGCCTGTGACAACGGCTCGCATTCTGCAATCAATTGGACGGGAATCTCGAGTTTAGACCAGATAACCACTATGGGTAACTACTATCTGATGTCTGACGTCACGCTTAACGACACCTGGACATGTCAGTTTGACGTTAATCTCTGTCTCAACGGTTACTCAATTTACGGTGCAAACAATAAGGAAGTCATTAAGGTTTCATCGGGTAAGTTGACCATCACTGATTGCCAAGAGAGCGTTGGCAAAATCAGCCACAAGGATAGCAATACAGGCCGCGGCATCCTTGTTGATGGCGGCGCCCTCGACTTTTGGAATGGCTGTATCTCCGGCAACTCTGTTACTGGCGAGAAGAACACTGACGAAAATAGCGACGGCGCCGGAGTCACCATCAGTTTCGGTACCTTCAACATGTACGGCGGTACCATCGCTCAAAACACTGCTTCATTCTTCGGCGGTGGTGTCTCCAACCGCGGGCGTGGTACGTTCAATCTATACGGCGGTACGATTGCCAATAACTCTGCTAAATACTACGCCGGTGTTGACAACGACGGCACCTTCGTCATGTTTGGCGGATCTATTACCGGCAACTCTGCACCAAATTCTTATGGCGGCGGAGTCGGCAATCATCATATCTTTAATATGTCCGGCGGCAGCATCACCAACAATTCAGCCTCCATCGGCGGTGGGGTCTTTAACGAAAGCACGTTTAGTCTCTCGGACAACGTGACCATCAAAGGCAACGCGGACGATGAGGGCTCGGCAAACAACGTCTTCCTAAGCGGCGCTAAGATAGTTGTCGCAAATGGCATGAGCGATGACGCTTCTGTTGGAATTACGACCTGGAATCCCGATGGCAGTCCCGTTGTGGTGACGGGCACGACGGACACTAAAGGCTTCTTCAGCGACAACACCAAATATATGCTCACGGCAGATGACTCTAGCGAAGGCTTGAAGTTAGTTGAAATTCCGCACGAGCACAAGGTTTGCGGCGAGACGGGCTGCACAGAGCATGAAGGCACCGAGCTAACGTGGAAGAAGTGGACTAGTGCCGACAGCTTACCTACCGAGCCGGGCGACTACTTCTTAACGACCGACGTGACCCTCAGGTCTAAATGGGAATGCAACGGCACCATCAACCTTTGCCTCAACGGCAAGACCATCACTGGACCAAACGGATATGATGCCATCTTGGTTAACGACGGCGCGACCCTCACTATCACCGACTGCAACAGTGGCGGTCAGGTAGGCAAGATTACTCATGCGGAGAATGCGACGGGCCGCGGCATCAACGTCGCCAGCGGCGGCACCCTTACCCTTTGGAATGGCAACATCACCGCCAACTCGGCCCCCAACAACTCGGGCGGCGGCGTGGTCAATGGGGGCACTTTCAACATGCACGGCGGCAGCATCACCGGCAACTCGGCTGACTATGACGGCGGCGGCGTCTGGAACTGGGGCGTGTTTACCATGGCTGGCGGCAGCATCACCGGCAACTCGGCCAATAGATACAGCGGCGGAGTTTACAATACCGGCACGTTCACACTTTCCGGCGCTGTAATTGTTGAAGATAACACGGCAAGCGGCAAGACAAACAACATCTTTTTGATTAGCGGTTATACGATTGGCGTCGCAGAGAACGGCATGGGCGACGGCGCGTCTGTGGGTATTTCGTCGCAGAATCCCGCCGGAAGCCCTGTTGTGGTTACTGGCACTGCGGACAATACGGGCTTCTTCAGTGACGATGCGGACTATGGGCTTGTGCCTGCCGGCTCCGATGGGCTAAAGCTGCAGACGGCTCATAAGCACAAGATTTGCGGCGAGACGAACTGCACGGATAACCATGGCGATGATCTGACGTGGAGGGCATGGTGCAGGTCTGGTAGTCTGCCCACCATCGCCGGCAATTACTTCCTGACCGGAAACGTGACCCTTGCTTCCACGTGGGAATGCAACGCTGACGTTAACATTTGCCTCAACGGCTACGACATCATCGGGCCTGACGGCGATGTTGTCATTGAGGTTCAAGATGGCGCGACGCTAAACATCACTGACTGCGATGCCAGCCAGACGACCGGTAAGATCACCCATGTAAGTAACCAGATGGGCGGTGGCATCAGCGTCGTCAGCGGCGGCACCCTCATCCTTTGGAACGGCAGCATCACCGGCAACGCGGCCTCTGACAACGCTGGCGGTGTCTGCAACCTGGGGACGTTTGAGATGCGGGGTGGCAGCATCACCAACAATACGGCTGCGGGTGTCGCAGGCGGCATCTACAATTCCGGCGAGCTTAAACTCTGCGGCAATGTGAACATCACCGGTAACACGGTGAACGAGGCGCCCAGCAACGTCTATCTTTCCACTGACACAAAGATCGACGTCATTGAGACTGGTATTGCTGACGGTACTTCCGTGGGCATTGCGGCCGAGTGCCCCGCTCACAACCTCGTTGTTGTGAGCGGTACGCGCAGCCTCAAGAGTTTCTCCAGTGACAATGCGAGCTATAAGCTGGTGGCTGACGAGGGCAATAACGTTCTGAAGTTGGCGGAGGTGCATGAGCACAAGATCTGCGGCAACGATCCATGTGATGATGGTCATGACTCGCTAGTGTGGAAGGCCATCTCTAGCCTGGACGAGATCGACGATGAGAACGACGGTGAGAATAATTACTATCTGATCGGCAATGTGACTCTTAATTCCACATGGGAGTGCAAGAGCAACGTTAACCTATGCCTCAACGGCCATGACATCATTGGGCCCAACGGTAATGACGCCATTAAGGTCAACAATGGTGCTTCTCTGACTATTACTGATTGTCGAGAAACTGTTGGCAGTATCACCCATGCGAGTGGCCAGACGGGCCGCGGTATCAGCGTTGCTAGTGGTGGCACTCTTATCTTCTGGAATGGTGGCGTCGCTAACAACTTGACCGAGGACCTGGGCGGTGGCGTATACAATGCCGGCACGCTCGAGATGCGTGGCGGCAGCATCGTTGGCAACTCGGCCCAATCTGGCGCCGTCTACAATACCGGCGTGTTTAGCGTGTACGGCGGAAGTATTGCATGCAACACCGTTACAGGTAACGGCGGCGGCGTCTACAATTCCGGCGAGCTTGCCATGACCGGTGGCAGCATCACCGGCAACTCGGCCCAGAACGGCGCCGGCGTCTATAACCCCGAAGGTCGCACGTTTAACATGACCGGTGGCAGCATCACCGGCAACACGGCCAAGATTTCTGCTGGTGGCGTCTATAGCAACGGCGCGTTCACTATGTCCGGCGGCTCCGTCACGGAGAACACGGCCAGCCAGACGGTCGGCGGCGTGTACGGCAACGGCACACTCGCCCTCTCGGGCAACGTAGCCATCAACAATAACAAGGTGGGCGACGCGGACAGGAACGTCTATCTCCCCAGCGGCAAAACAATCACCGTCACAGGGGTCGGCATGGACAATGGCGCGTCCGTGGGCATTACGGCTGAGGCTCCCGAGGACGGCCTGCCCGAGGACGGCCTGCTCGTGGTGACCGGGGCGAGTGCCACCACGGGCTTCTCCAGCGATGATGTGGGCTATGAGCTGTTGGCGACCAGCGAAGGCCTGAGCTTGTTGAAGGTGCATCGCCACGCTGTCTGCGGCGAGACCGACTGCGAGCACAGCGGTCACGACGAGAATATGAAGTGGGAACCGTGGACAAGCACCACTAGTCTGCCCGATCAGCCGGGTAACTATTACTTGCTAAACAATGTGACCCTTAAAGGAACGTGGAAGACATACAAAAATGTCAACCTTTGCCTTAATGGCAAGACCATCACCGAGTCATATGCAACAGAGGTTATTAACGTTTGTTCGTCCCTGAGCATCACAGACTGCCAAGAGGATGCCGGTAAAATCACCCACCTGCCTGAGAACTGCAGTGCCCGCGGTGTCGAAGTCGGCTGGGGCTATGTTTTCACCCTCTGGAACGGCACCATCACCGGCAATGCGGCCACCTCATTCGGGGGTGGTGGCGTCTACAATAACGGCGCGTTCTATATGAACGGTGGGGCCATCACCGGTAACACAGCTATTGGTGGCCTCGGTGGTGGCGGCGTCTGGAACAAGGGCTCGTTCACCATGTCCGGAGGTTCCATCACCGGCAACTTTGCTCGATCAAATGGCGGTGGCGTCTACAACACGGGTTCGTTCGCCATGTCAGGCGGTTCCATCACCGGCAACACGACCGGATACAACGGTGCTGGCCTTTATAACTACGGCACGCTTAACCTTTCGGGCAACGTGACCATCAAGGACAACAAGGTGGGCGACGCGGCTAATAACGTCTTTCTTGTCCATGACAGAAAGATTACCGTCGCAGAGACTGGCATGGGCGAAAAGGCTTCTGTAGGCATCACGGCAGAAAATCCCGATGACAGCCCTGTTGTCGTGAGCGGCACGGCGAAAACCGAGAACTTCTCCTGTGACTACAATGACTGCGAGCTGGTGCCCAGCGGCGACAGCGCGTTGATACTGTCGAGGGTGCATAAGCACAATGTCTGCGGCGCGAGCGGGTGCGACGATACGGATCACAACGAGCTGACGTGGACGGCGTGGACCAGCACGAACGCTCTGCCCAGTGAGCCCGGCAACTATTACCTGATTGGCGACGTAACCCTTTCCGAAACATGGGATTGCAGCAACAACGTCAACCTTTGCCTCAACGGCAAGACCATCTATGGTCCCAATGGTTATGACACCATCAAGGTCAATGGCAACGCGTCCCTTGCCATTACCGACTGTCATAGCGACGAAGCCCTAGGAAAAATCACCCACAATAGCGACGAGACGGGCAGTGGCATCTTTGTCGACGAGAATAGCACCCTGACCCTTTGGAACGGCAACATAACCAACAACTCGTCTGCGAACTTCGGTGGTGGAGTTTACAACGCTGGCACCTTCAAGATGGTTGGTGGAATCATTAAAAATAACTCTGCCAATGACGTAGGTGGAGGCGTCTACAACCGCAATACGTTCACTATGATTGGCGGCAGCATCGCTAATAACTCGGCTTTGGTCGGCGGCGGCGGTATCGGTAGCGACGGCACGCTTACCATGTCCGGCATGGTGATCGTCAAAGATAACACGGTGAACAATAGGGCAAACAACGTGTATCTCTCTACCAGCAAAAAGCTTAATGTCGTAGAGAGGGGTATGGCCGACGACGCATCTGTGGGCATCACGTCTGAAAACCCAGGTAACGGCGACACGGTCGTGACCGGGTCTACGGATACTACGGTCTTTTCCAGCGATGATGCCAATTTCGAGCTTGTGACCGACGGTAATGGCCAGCTGAAGCTGGCGGTCAAGACTGCCGCGATCTCTGGCGTGAAGCTGCTGGTTTCGGACGGTGGCGAAGAGTTGAGCGGCGACGAGACCGCCAAGTCGAAGGTTTACGACGGCGCGGCGGTGGCGTACGACGCCGCCGGGGTCGCTCTTGACCCCAGCACCCTGACGGATGTTGAGCTGTCCTACACCTGGCAGGTGAAGGACGGTGGGATATATACCGACATCTCAAACAACGCCGCGCCCTCTGACGCGGGTAGCTACCGCCTGCTGGTGACCGCTAAGCGCGGCGACGTGAATCTGGGCACCCTCGAGCTGCCGTTTACCATCGTGGCCAAGTCCCTGACCGTGAACGCCACGGCAGAGGACAAGACTTACGACGGCGGCACAGCCGCCACGCTTAAGAGCGCGGAGCTGGACGGCGTGCTGGACGCGGACAAGGGCGCCGTTTCTCTGGACAGCAGCAAGGTTGCCGTCGCGTTCGAGGACAAGAACGCGGGCGACAGCAAAGCGGTGACCGCCACCGTCGCCGAGGGCGCGCTTTTCGGCGACAAGGCGGGGAACTACGCGGTAGCGACCGCCACAGCGGCGAATGCGAAGATAGGGCGCAGGCCCCTGACCGTCTCCGTCACCGCCAAGGACAAGACCTACGACGGCAACGCGACCGCGACCGTGGGCGCGTCGATGGACGCCACCGGCGTCGTGGGCGGCGACGCCGTGGCCCTCGACGCCACCGGCGTCACGGCGGCGTTCAGCAGCAAGGACGCCGGCGAGGACAAGCCCGTCACACTCACCGGCGAGTACACGCTGTGCGGTTCTGCCGCGGGCAACTACGTCCTGACCCAGCCCACGGGCCTCAAGGCGAGCATCGCGCAGCGCGAGGTCACCGTCGGCGGCCTGAGCGCGGCCAAGTCCTACGACGGCGACGCCACCGCCGAGAAGGCGGAGATCGCCGGCACCGCCGCTTTGGGCAACACGGTCGCCGGGGACGACGTGTCGCTCGACACCGAGGGCATGGCGGGCACGTTCGACAGCGCGAACGCGGGCGAGGCGACTATCGTCACCCTCACAGGTCTCTCCCTGGCCGGCGCCGACAAGGGCAACTACAGGCTGCCCGAGACGGTCACCTGCGAGGGCACGATCACCAAGGCGGCCGGCTCCGGCGAGGTGAAACTCGACGGCTGGACCTACGGCGACGAGGCGAACGGCCCCGTGCCGTCCAGCTCGACAAACGGCGCCGCCAACGTGACCTACCAGTACAAGGCCAAGGGCGCGGAGGACGAGAGCTACACCGCCGATAAGCCCATCGCCGCCGGCGACTACACCGTGAGGGCCACCTTCCCGGCGACCGCCAACTACACCGAGGCCACCGCCACGGCCGACTTCACCGTCTCGAGGAGGGTCCTGACCGCCACGATCACCGCCAAGGACAAGACCTACGACGGCACGGACGCCGCCGAGGTGACGAGGGTCGAGCTCACGGGCGTGCTTGACGGCGAGTCCGTGACCGCCACCGCGAGCGGCGCCAGGTTCGCGAGCGCGAACGCCGGCGACGGCCAGGACGTCACGGCGGACGTCGCGCTGGACGACCCGGCGGGCGCGGCCAAGAACTACTCCGTCGCCGCCACGGCGACCGCCAAGGCGTGCATCGCCCCCAAGACCCTGACCGTCACCGCCGCGGTGAGCGACAAGGCCTACGACGGCGGGACCGCGGCCACGGTCACGGGGGTCGAGCTGTCCGGCAAGGTGGCCGGCGACGCCGTCTCCCTCAACCGGGACAACATGGCCGCCGCGTTCGAGGACGCGGGCGCGGGCGAGAACAAGACCGTCACGGTGACCGGCCTGGCGCTGGACAACAACGACGACAACAACTACAAGCTGCCCGACAGCATTACCGCCACGGCGAACATCACCAAGGCGGCCGGCTCCGGCGAGGTGAAACTCGATGGCTGGACCTACGGCGAGGCGGCGAAGTCCCCGCGGCCGACCAGCTCGACCAACGGCGCCTATAAGGTGACCTACCTGTATAAGGTCAAGGGCGCGGGCGACGAGACCTATTCGGACTCCGTCCCCACCGCGGCTGGCACCTACACCGTGAAGGCGACCTTCGCGGAGACGGCCAACTACAAGGCCGTCAATGCCACGGCCGACTTCGCCATCGCGAAGAAGCAGCTGACAATCGCCGGCGCGACCGTCGCGGAGAAGACCTACGACGGCATGGCCGACGCGAACGTCACGGCCGTGAACTTCGACGGCCTGGTCGGGAGCGATGCGCTCGCCATCGATACCGACTACATCGTGACCGGCGCGGTGTTCGACTCCGCCGACGCCGACAAGGCCTCGAAGGTGGACTTCTCCGTTGCCCTGAAGGACACGGGCACCGCCAAGAACTACACCCTGGCCTCCGCCAAGGCCTCGCAGCAGGCGAACATTAAGAAGGCCACGATCGAGGGGAGCCTCTCGTTCACGGACAACGGCAAGCGCGGCCAGGAGAACACCTGCGACGTGCCCGCCGGCTACGTAGTCGACGGCGGCCAGGTAACGGTCTCCGTTGATAAGGACGAGAACGGCATCCTCGACGGCACGCCCGCCTACGCCGACGGCAAGCTCTCCTACAAGCTCAGGGCCGGCGCGGCCGAGGGCCAGACCGCGACCGTCAGGCTCGCGGTCTCCAGCGGCAACTACGACAACTACGCCATCGCGGCCATCCTGGGCGTCACCGCCAGGGAGCAGGTTAAGATCGACGTGGCCGGCGGCGACTACACCTACAACGGCGCCGCGCAGGCCCCGACCGACATCAAGGTCCAGGGCGAGAAGGTCGCCGCGTCCGACCTGGTCAAGACCTACGTGGGTACCGGCGTCACGAAGTACGGCCCCAGCGCCCAGGCGCCCGCCGCCGCGGGCAGCTACTCCGTGACCGTGAGCGTCGCGGAGACGAACCTTGAGTACACCGGCTCCGGCGGCTGCGAGTTCCAGATCAGCCCCAAGGCCCTGACCATTACCGCCGCCGCCAAGGGCAAGGCCTACGACGGCAACGCGACCGCGACCGTGGACGCGTCGCTGGACGCGGCCGGCGTCGTGGGCGGCGACGCCGTGACCCTCGACGCCACCGGCGTGACGGCGGCGTTCGACAACAAGGACGCCGGCCAGAACAAGCCCGTCGCCCTCACCGGCGAGTACAAGCTGGGCGGCGCCGCCGCGGGCAACTACGTCCTGACCCAGCCCACGGGCCTCAAGGCGAGCATCGCGCAGCGCGAGGTCACCGTCGGCGGCCTGAGCGCGGCCAAGTCCTACGACGGCGACGCCACCGCCGAGAAGGCGGAGATCGCCGGCACCGCCGCTTTGGGCAACACGGTCGCCGGGGACGACGTGTCGCTCGACACCGATAACATGAGGGGCGCGTTCAACGGCAAGGACGCTGGCGACAACAAGACCGTCACCCTCAGCGGCCTCTCGCTTACCGGCGCCGACAAGGGCAACTACAGGCTGCCCGGGAACGTCACCTGCGAGGGCGAGATCTCCAGGCGCGCCGTGACGCTGGCCTCCGAGGACCACGAGTTCACCTATAACGGCCAGGCCCAGAGGTGGGAGCGCGCCGGCGTGGCCGCCGGGTCCTTCGCCGACGGCGAGGGCGTGGCCTCCTACTCCTTCAGCGGCTCGGCCACCAACGCGGGCGACTCCGTCGACAACGCCTTCGCCTACGAGCTGAAAGACGGGACCAGCGCCGACAACTACGAGATCGCCACCACCTACGGCAAGCTCACCGTCGCCAAGGCCGGCACGATGACCGTCTCCGGCACCGGCTACGCCGGCGTCTACGACGGCGCCGAGCACGGCCCGGCCGCCCAAGTCAACGTGACCGAGGGCACCAAGGTCGAGTACTCCGTCGACGGCGGCGCCTGGAGCGAGACGGCCCCCGCCGTCAGGGACGTCGCTGACGTGACGGTCAGGGTCCGCGCCACCAACCCGAACTACGAGGCGGCCGAGGCGACCTACGCCCTCAAGGTCACCAGGCGCCCCGTGACCTTCACGGGCAACTCCGGCGCCAGGACCTACAACGGCTCCGAGCAGAGCGTCTCCGGCTTCACCGCCAACGACGGCGAGGGCGCCGGCCTGGTGGCCGGCCACGAGGCGACCCTCGAGGCCTCGGCCTCCCGCATGCTGCCCGGCACCACCGCCGGCGCCATCACCGCGGCCAAGGACGTCGTGATCCGCGACGCCCAGGGCGACGACGTCACCGGCGACTACGACATCACCACCAACCCCGGCGCCATTACCATCGAGAGGGTCGCGGGCACCGTCACCATCGAGGCGGCCTCCGCCTCCAAGACCTACGACGGAGCCCCGCTCGCCGACGGCGGCTTCACGTACACCGAGGGCGTCCTGGTGGAGGGCGACGTGCTCACCGCCGTGGTCGAGGGCTCCGCCACCGACGTGGGCGACGCGGGCGTGAACGCCGTCACGTCCCACAAGGTCACGCGCGGCGACACCGACGTCACCTGCGCCTACACCTTCGGCGAGAGCGTCGACGGCAAGCTGACGGTGACCGCGCAGTCCATCGTGCCGGACGGGGCCAAGCCCGAAAGCTACAAGGGCGTCACCATCGCCGACCCGTCCGACGTCGTCTACAACGGCGCCGAGCAGAAGCGGGCGCCCGAGGTCAAGGGCCCCAACGGCAACGCTCTTGTTGAAGGCACGGATTACACCGTGGCTTACAGTGGCGACACGACTAACGTTGGAACTGTTACCGTGACCATCCAGGGCATCGGCAACTACATCGGCACTTCGACCAAGACCTACAAGATCACCCCGGCGCCTCTTGCCGTGGGCACGCCGAGCGCGTCTAAGGTTTACGACGGCTCTCCCTTGACGGCTGACGCTACCGCCGACAGCATCTCTGGCCTCGTGAACAATGAGACTGCAGCAGTTGTTGCCAATGGTTCCCGCACCGATGCCGGCTCTTCCGAGAACGGCTACGTCATCGAGTGGGGCACCGCGAAATCTACCAACTACACCATCCAGTCCGAGAGCCTTGGCACGCTGACCGTTACCGCCAAGTCCATCGTCCCGGATTCCGAGGGCAAGGGCGGCATGACAGCCAACGATCCTTCCGATGTGGCTTACGACGGCCAGGAGCACAAGTGGGTCCCGGTCGTTAAGGACGGGGAGAAGGTCCTCGTTGAGGGCACCGATTACGAGGTCAGCTACAACAACCGCGCCGACTTCACCAACGTCGACGGCGCCATTACCGTGACCATCACCGGTAAGGGCAACTACAGCGGTGGCCTCGACCGCACGTACCGGATCGGCAAGGCACGGCTGAGCGTGGTAACCGAGTCCGGCAGCAAGTCCTATGACGGCCAGGCCCTGACCGCCGACGGCGCCATTGGCGGCTTTGTCAACGGCGAGTCCGCGGCCTTCAAGGTCACTGGCTCCCAGACCACTGTCGGCTCCAGCACCAACACGTACGAGATCGATTGGGCCGGCGCCACCGCAAGGCAGGGCAACTATGAGATCTCCGAGCAGCTCGGCACGCTGAGCGTGACCGAGAGCGCCAACGAGGTCGTGGTGACCACCACCGGCGGCACCTGGACCTACGACGGCCAGCCCCATGGCGCCACCGTTGCCGTGACCAACCTGCCCGCCGGCTACACCGCCCAGGCAACGTCCAGCGCTGCGGCCACCGACGCCAACGGCGACGGCATCGCCGCCACGGCCGACAACCTGGTGATCCGCAACACCGAGGGCCTTGACGTCACCAACGACCTAAAGGTCACCAAGGTCGACGGCGCCATCAAGATCGAGCCCGCCGAGATCTCGGTCGAGACCTTCTCCGCCAAGAAGGGCTACGACGGCCCTGCCCTGACCGCCGGCGGCAAGGTGTCCGGCCTCGTTGGCGGCGAGGCGGCGACCCTTGTGGCCACCGGCTCGCAGACCGTGGTAGGCAAGAGCGACAATACTTACAGGATCGAGTGGAACGACAACGCGAAGGAGTCCAACTACACCATCGCGTCCGAGAATATTGGCACGCTCGAGGTTACGGCCAACACCGCCGCGATCTATGTCGTTCCTACTGGCGCGACCAAGGTCTACGACGGCACCGCGCTTGAGGGCAAGGACTCCACGGCCATGGTCATGGGTGTTCCTAACGGCTTCACTTCTAGTTACGCCCTCAAGGGCTCCCAAACCGATAAGGGGCAGAGCTACGTTGAGGTCGACACCTTCAAGATCTTCAACGCGGCCGGCGACGATGTGACCAGCAACTTCAGCGGCATCAACACCGAGTTCAAGGGCAGCCTCAACGTGACGGCGCGCCCCGTTGCGCTCACCTCCGCAAGCGCGTCCAAGGTCTACGACGGCACCGAGCTCACCGCTCATGCCGCCACCGCCTCGGAGCCCGCTAAGGACACGGGCATGGTGGCCGGCCAGGCGTTCGACCTCGAGTTCTTCGGCAGCCAGACCGCCGAGGGCTCGAGCGGCAACACCTTCGTCGCCAAATCCAGCCCCACGGCGGACGTGAACAACTACAGCATCACCTATACCAACGGCACCCTTGCGGTGGGCAAGCAGGCAATCACCCCGGGCACCGATCCCGAGAACCCCGACCCCGCCTACAAGGGCATTGAGATCGGCGATCCCAAGAACGTGGTCTACGACGCCTCCGAGCATAAGTGGTCGCCTGAGGTTACCGGCAAGGACGGCAGCAAGCTCGTCGAGGGCACCGACTACGAGGTCTCCTACAGCACCGCCGACTTCACCAACGCCACCGGCACCATCACGGTCACCATCACCGGCAAGGGCAACTACACCGGCACCGTGACCAAGGCCTACGAGATCACCAAGGCGGACGGCGCCGGCGAGGTGAAGCTCGCCGGCTGGACCTACGGCGACGAGGCGAACGGCCCCGTGCCGTCCAGCGACACCAACGGCACCGACGAGGTGACCTACCAGTACAAGGTCAAGGGCGCGGACGACGGCTCCTATTCGGACGCCGTCCCCAGCGCGGCCGGCGAATACACCGTGAGGGCGACCTTCGCGGCGACCGCCAACTACGAGGCCGCCGACGCCACGGCCGACTTCACCATCAAGAAGAGGGCCCTGACGGTCAAGGGCCTGGCCGTCGCCGACAAGGCCTACGACGGCACGACCGCTGCGGCCATCGACGGGACCCCGGGGCTCGACGCCGCCGTCGAGGGCGACGACGTGTCCCTGGCCTGCGGCGAGCCGACCTTCTCGTCCGCCTCGGCAGGGGAGAACATCACGGTCAACTTCACGGCCTTCTCGCTCGCCGGCGACGACGCGGGCAACTACACCCTGATCCAGCCCTCGGGTGTCACGGGGACCATCTCGCCCGCGACCTTGATCGTCACCGGCGCGGACGTGGCGCCCAAGACCTACGACGGCGCGGCCGACGCTACCGTCACGGCCGTGACCTTCACCGGCCTGGTCGGGGGCGAGTCCCTGGCCCTGGGCGCCGACTACACCGTCTTCGGTGCCAAGTACGACGGCGCGAACGCCACGGGCGAGGGCGCCGCCACCAAGGCGACCTTCTCCGTCGCCCTTGCCGACACGGTCCTCGCGAAGAACTATGCCTTGGCCGGCGCCGCGGGCGAGCAGGCCGCGACCATCGACAAGGCCACCGTGAGCTACCCCCAGACCACGGGCTACGGCCTGCGTGGGAGCTGCAACGCCTGCGTGGTCCCCGCGGAGTACGTCGTCTCCGGCGGCGCAGTGACCGTCGGCGGCGTGGACGACGCGTCCGGCATCCTCGACGGCGCGCCCGCCTACGCCGACGGCAAGCTCTCCTACAGGTTTACGGCCGCCGCGACCGACGGCCAGGAGGCCACCGTGACCCTTAAGGTCACCAGCGCCAACTACGAGGACTACGCGCTCGAGGTCATCCTGGGCGTGACGCCCAAGAAGGGGGTCCAGGTCAAGATCGCGGACGCCGGCGCGACCTACACCTATAGCGGCTCGGCCCAGGCGCCCTCGGGCGTCTCGGTCGAGGGCAATGCGGTCCAGGTCGGCGACCTGGTCGTGACCTACGCGGGCACCGACGGCACGGCCTACGCGCCCAGCGCCCAGGCGCCCACCGCCGCGGGCAGCTACGTGATGACCGCGGCCGTCGCGGGCGACGACCCCGAGTTCTACGGCTCGGCCACCTGCGGGTTCCGCATCGCCAAGAAGCCCGTGGCCGTGAAGGGCCTCTCCGTCGCCGACAAGCTCTACGACGGCACGACCGCCGCGGCCATCGCCGGCGCCCCGTCCGTCGACGGGGCCGTCGAGGGCGACGACGTGGCCCTGGTCAACGGCTCGCCCACCTTCACCAGCGCCAAGGTCGGGGAGAAGGTCGCGGTCACGTTCACCGACTTCTCGCTTTCCGGCGAGGACGCTGCCAACTACGAGCTCGCGCAGCCCACGGGCGTCTCGGCGAGCATCCTGGCCTACGACGCCAAGGGCTCCGAGTACTCGGCGACCACCGGCGAGTGGACCAACGAGGACTTCACCGTGACCGCGGCGGAGGGCTGGAAGGTCGCGCTCTCCGACTCGGCCGACGCCGACTGGAGGGACGGCCTCACCTGCCCCGAGGAGGGCGTGGGCAGCCTCACCTTCTACGTGAGGAACGACGCCCAGGGCCACATCTCCACCGCCGTCACGCTGGGCCACAAGATCGACAAGACCGCGCCCACCGGCAAGGTCGAGGTCGGCAAGGACGCCTGGGATGAGTTCCTGGAGACCGTCACCTTCGGCCTGTACCGCAACGAGAAGCAGACGGTGACGCTCACCGGCGCCGACGCCCTGAGCGGCGTCGAGAAGGTCGAGTACCTGGTCACCGATAAGGACCTCTCGGTCGAGCAGCTCGCCGACGAGGAGTTCGCCGCCTACGACGGCCCCTTCGACATCGAGCCCGACGCCAGCGTGATCGTCTACGCGCGAATCACCGACAAGGCCGGCAACGTCACGTACCTGCGCTCCGACGGCGTGGTGCTCGACGCCACCGCCCCGGTCGTCGCGGGCGCCGAGGACGGCCGCACCTACTGCGGCCCCGTGGAGCTGACCGTAACCGACGCCAACCTCGCCTCCGTCACGCTCAACGGCGAGCCTGCCGGCGAGGCCGCGGCGCTCGGCGCCGACGCGGCCGCCGGCGTCACCCTGACCGTCGGCCCCGCCGCCGGCGAGCAGGTGGTCACCGCCACCGACAAGGCCGGCAACGCCACGACCCTGACCCTCACCGTCAACGACGGCCACACCTGGGGCGACTGGTCGTCGAACGGCGACGGCACGCACTCGCGCGCCTGCAGGTTCGACGCCGCCCACACCCAGACGGCCGACTGCCACGGCGGCAAGGCCACCTGCTCCGCCCGCGCCGTCTGCGACGACTGCGGCGGCGAGCACGGCGACCTCGACGAGTCCAACCACGCCGACCTGGTCCACGTCGAGGCCAGGGAGGCCACGGTCGAGACCGAGGGCAACACCGAGTACTGGTACTGCCCGGCCTGCGGCAGGCTCTTCTCCGACGCCGCCGGCCAGCACGAGGTCTCCCGGGCCGACACCGTGATCGCCAGGAAGCCCGCCGAGCCCGAGGGCGATAAGGCCGACCCGGCCGGGGCCGCCAAGTCCCCCGCCAAGGCCGGCTCCCCCGAGACCGGCGACGCCGCGGCGCCCCTCGCCCTGCCCGCCCTCCTGGGCACCGCGACCGTGGCGGCCGCGCTCGTCTCCGCAAGGAAGAAGAGACGCGACGAGTAACCGGAGCCCGCATCCCGACCCTCCAAGACGGCTGCCACCCCGGCAGCCGTCTTTTTTGTGGGCCCACTAGGGCCGATTAGTGTACATAAATTCAAAAACAGCCACTGACAAGGCATTGATTTCTAGCATTTTGGCAATTCATGTACACTAACTGGCTTCGCCTTCGCCACAAAAAGGCCGTGGACCCAAATCGGATCCACGGCCAAGACGCAATTGCTCACTGTCAAACGGCGCTATTTAGCTGATTAGCTCAACCGTCGTACCCAGCGAGTTTGCCGTAAGCGTCTGCAACCAAAAGTTGGGGCACGTGGCAGACAAAGCCTCGTGAACCTGGGCAGCCTTCTCGTCCCCGTCGGCAATCGCCAACATGGTGGAGCCAGACCCAGAGATAAGAAACGCAGCAGCCCCGGCCCTCAGGGCTGCCTCGCGCAAGGGCTCGTAATCGGCGATTAGCTTGGAGCGGTACGGCTCGTGCAGCTTGTCGTGGCTGGCCTTGGCGAGAAGATCGGCGTCGCCGGTCTCCAAGGCGCGCACCACGGCCACGCAGCGGCCCATTTGCCAGACGGCCGTGGCCAGCGAGACCTCGGTGGGAAGCACGCGTCGGGCGTCGGCCGTGCGCACCTCGTACGGCGGCGCGATGGCAATAAAACGCAGGTTGTCGGCGATGCTCATGGCGGTCGAGGTCGTCTGGTCGCTCTCGATGAACGAGCTTACCAGCCCGCCCATGATGGCCGGTGCCACGTTGTCGGGGTGGCCCTCGATCATGGTCGCCAGCTCAAGGCACTCCTCGCGCGAATAACCCGCAGGCGAGAGGGCCTGTGCGGCCGCAACACCCGCGATGACGCAGGCAGAGCTGGACCCCAGGCCGCCCGAGAGCGGGATGGGGGAGAGGATCGTGATGTGCAGCGGCTGGGCCTCAAGCCCCAGGCGCTCGCAGGCCTGCAGGTAGCTCTGCCACACCAGGTTATCCTCGCCGCGGAAGCGCTCCTCGCAGCCCTCGATCTTAAGCTCGCTGGCGGGCGTCATCAAAAACGTGGCCGTCAGGGACAGCGCGATGCCCAGGCAGTCAAAACCCACGCCCACGTTTGCCGAGGTAGCGGGCACACGGACGATAGCCATGGGCTTGTCGTTTGCCATTCCCGTCATTACAAAAACACCCTTGCGCACGAGCCCTCGACAAAGGCGCCCATCTTTTGGCGGTCACAGACGTCCTCGTGAAGCACGGTGCCCGCTCGAAGTCCCGAGAGCTGCTCGGGGGCCTCGGTCTTGGTGATGTGGGCAAGCGCGTCCATGCAGGCAAAGTCGTTCATGCCGCAGGTATCGGTGCCCAGCGAGGCCAAAACGTCAGACGAGAACTTGTAGGGGCTCGCGGTGGAAAGGCACACGCGGGCGCTGTCGTCGGCGGGCAGCTCGTCCAGCACGCACTTGGCCACGGCAGTGTGGGTGTCGATCAAGACGCCCAGGTTCTCCCAGGTCTCGCGGATCTTGGTCTCGGTGGCCTCGTCGTCGGCGCGGCCGCAGGCAAAGGTCTCCTGGATCTTGGCCAGAACCTCTGCGGGCACGGTGTAAGAGCCCTTCTCGGCAAGGTCAGACATCAAAGACGCAACCAGCTCGCAGTCGCCGCCGGACACGTAGTAAAGCAGGCGCTCGAGGTTGGACGAGACCAGGATGTCCATCGAGGGGCTGATCGTCTTGTTGAAGGGGCGCAGGCGGTTGTAGGTGCCGGTGGTGATGAAGTCGCACAAGACGTCGTTGGAGTTGGAAGCCACGACCAGGCGGCGCACGGGCAGGCCGAGCATCTTGGCGTAGTAGCCGGCCAAAACGTCGCCAAAGTTGCCGGTGGGCACGCAGAAGGTGACTTCGTCGCCCAGGGTAATGGCGCCCGCGCGCACAAGCTGCGCGTAGCTGTCAAAGTAGTAAGTGACCTGCGGGGCCAGGCGACCGACGTTGATGGAGTTGGCACTGGACAACACGACGTTCTTCTCGGCGAGACGGGCCTTAAGCTCGGCGTCGGCAAAGATGGACTTGACCTCGGACTGGCAATCGTCAAAGTTGCCGCGCACGGCGCACACGGCCACGTTGGTGCCAACCTGGGTCACCATCTGAAGGCGCTGCACGTCAGAGACCTTGCCGTCGGGGTAGAAGACGGTGACGCCGGTGTGGGGCACGCCCGCAAAGCCGTCAAGCGCCGCCTTGCCGGTGTCGCCCGAGGTGGCGGTCACGATCATGATGTCGCGGCCGTCGCCCGCGCGCGCCACGCTCATGAGCTGGGGCAGCATCTGCAGGGCCACGTCCTTAAAGGCGCAGGTGGGGCCGTGGTAGAGCTCAAGCAGCCAGTCGTTGCCCAGGGGCGTGACAGGGCAGACCTCGGGCGAGTCCCACTGCTTGCCGTAGGCGGCCTCGACGCAGGCAGAGATCTCGTCTGCGGTGTAATCGGGAAGCAGGGTGCCCAAGACCAGCTTGGCATTGTCAAGGAAGCCTTGCGAGCAGACCTTCGCGAGGTCGATGCTCTTTTCCGCGATCCAATCGGCCACAAAAAGGCCCCCGTCGGGAGCGATTCCGGTGAGAATTGCTTGCTTACTTGTTACGGATTCGAGAGAGCTGCGCGTGCTGTGGTAGAACATGGTCACTGCGGACTCCTTGCGTTAGGTGGTCAAATAGCCGTCTTGTGCAAGTATGATACCTGTGGTGTTGTTGTTTGGGTCATAAGGACACACACTCGAAAGATTGGAAGCCCATGAAGATTGCGCTCCTCGGTTACGGTACGGTGGGTCGCGGCGTCGTCAAGATCATTGACGAGCGCGTCGACTCTGTGGAGGTGGCTCGTATCCTCGAGCTGCCCGACCGCATCTGCGAGCCACGCATGACGTCGAGTTACGACGACATTTTGAACGACGAGAAGATCGAGCTGGTCGTTGAATGCATGGGCGGCCTTGAGCCTGCGCACACTTATATTATGTCGGCGCTCACGGCCGGCAAGCATGTCGTCACCTCCAACAAGGCCGTCGTGGCCGAGTACTTTGCCGAGTTCGCCGCGGCCGCGCTTGAGAACAGCGTGAGCCTCTTCATCGAGGCCTCCGTGGGCGGCGGCATCCCCTGGATCGCCGGTCTTGAGAAGGCCCGCCGCATCGACGCCGTCTCTTCTTTTAGCGGCATCATGAACGGCACCACCAACTACATCGTCGACTCGATGCTCAAAGAGGGCGCCGAGTTCGCTGACGTCCTGGCAAAGGCCCAGGAGCTTGGCTACGCCGAGCGCGACCCTTCGGCCGATATCGACGGCATCGACGTCAAGAACAAGACCATAATCACGGCCTCTGTTGCCTTTGACGTGGCGTGCACCCACGACCTGCCCGTCTCTGGCATCCGCAACCTCACCAAGGCCGACCTCGACCTCTTTGGCGAGAAAGGCCTCACGGTCAAGCTCCTTGGCCGAGGTGTCGAGAAGGACGGCCGCTACGCCGTCGCCGTCGAGCCGGTGGCCGTGCCCGTCCACTCTCTTGAGGCCAACGTGCCCTCCAATTTCAACCTGGTGACGCTCGACGGCGCCACGGTGGGCGAGCTTAAGTTCTACGGCCAGGGCGCGGGCAGCCTTCCCACGGGCAACGCCATCGTCCAGGACGTCCTTGACTGCGCGACCGGCGCCCGCCGCCCCGTTTACGACTTCTCGCGCGGCATCGAGTACGACCCGGCACTTCTCAGCGCAGACTACGTGCTGCGAACTACCAGCGCGCCGGCCGGCGCCGAGGCCTATGCACCTGGTGCCTGGCTCGTGCGCGGCATCACGGCGGTCGCCGCAAGGGGGCTTCTCGATAAGGCCCTTGAGTCCGACCCCACCAGCTTCATGGCAGCACTCGTCTAACCATCTAAAGATTTGGAATCCCACTCATGATCAAGATCGCGAAGTTCGGCGGCTCCTCTGTCGCGAGCGCCGAGCAGTTCAAGAAGGTCAAGGCCATCGTCGAGTCCGACCCCGACCGCCGTTTTGTTGTTGTCTCGGCCTCGGGCAAGCGCTTTAGTGGAGACAACAAGATTACCGACCTGCTCCTTTTGGTCAACGCCCACATCCAGTACGGCGTCGACTGCACCGCGCTTCTGGGCGACATTCAGCAGCGCTACCAGGACATCTGCGACGAGCTTGGCCTCAAGTTCCCCCTGGCCGATAAGTTCGAGTCCTTTATCAAGAACATCAAGAAGCACTCGCCCGAGTACGTCGTGAGCCGCGGCGAGTGGTTTACCGCCAACCTCATGGCCGAGTACCTGGGCATGCCCTTTGTCGACGCCGCCGACGTCGTGGTCTTCCACCACGACGGCTCCGTTGACATGGAGCGCACCGCCAGCCGCTTAAAGGACGTCATGGTCCGAAAGGGCTGCTTCGTGCTTCCCGGCTTCTACGGCGCGACGGTCGACGGCCGTATCAAGCTCTTCGACCGCGGCGGCGGCGACATCACCGGCGCCATCCTGGCCCGCTGCATCGACGCCAACCTCTACGAGAACTGGACCGACGTCTCGGGCTTCCTCTCGGCTGACCCTCGTATTGTCGAGAACCCCCGCTCGATTCGCCGCATCACCTTTGACGAGATGCGTGAGCTTTCCTACATGGGTGCCTCGGTCCTGCAGGAAGAGGCCATCTTCCCGGTGCGCGAGGTCAACATCCCCATCCAGATCAAGAACACCAACCGTCCGCAGGACGAGGGCACGATCATCCGCGAGTCCGCCGAGGCCGGCGAGGACGAGCACCTGATCACCGGCATCGCCGGCAAGCGCGACTTTGTCTCGGTCCACGTCAAGAAGGCCCACATGTCCGGCGAGGTCGGCCTGGTTCGCAAGACCCTGGCGATCTTCGAGCGCTACGGTGTCTCGGTCGAGCACATCCCCACGGGCGTCGACTCGTTTGGCGTCGTGGTCAACGGCGCCGACGTTCGCGACTCGATCTACTCGATCATCTCGGACATCCGTAAAGAGATCCAGCCCGACGACGTCTCGATGGTCGACAAGCTGGCGCTTATCTCGGTCGTTGGCCGCAACATGTCCAAGCGCAGCGGCACCTCGGGCAAGATCTTTGGCGCCCTGGGCGACGCCGGCGTCAACATCCGCATGATCACGCAGTCCTCGCAAGAAATCTCGATCATCATGGGCGTCAACAACGAGGACTTCGACCGCGCGATCCAGGTCATCTACGACCGCTTTGTGCGTGATGAGTTCATCCAGGCCTCGCAGGTCGCCGAGCAGCAGTAAGGTTCTTCTCGGCTGCGGCTTTTGTATCAAACAGTAAATTAGCTTGGCATCAAGCTTATATCTTTAAGGAGAAACCCATGGCAGGTAAGACCGTCGCAATCCTTGGCGCCACGGGCGTTGTGGGCACCCAGATGCTCCAGTGCCTGGAAGAGCGCGATTTTCCCGTCGAGAAGCTGGTTCCCTTGGCTTCGGCCCGTTCTGTTGGCAAGACCGTGACCTTCCGCGGGCAGGAGGTGCCCGTTGTCCTGGCCGAGCCCGATGCCTTCGAGGGCATCGACATCGTCCTTGGCGCCGCCGGTGACGCGACTGCCAAGGAGCTTCTCCCCGAGGCCGCCAAGCGCGGCGCCGTGTGCGTCGACAACTCGCATGCCTTCCGTCTGGACTCCGACGTGCCCCTGGTCGTGCCCGAGATCAACGCCGGCGATATCGCCGATCACCCGCGCAACATCATCGCCAACCCCAACTGCGCCACCATCATCGGCCTGGTTCCCGTGTGGCCTCTTCACCAGAAGGCCGGCCTTAAGCGCCTGATCGTGAGCACCTACCAGGCCGCCTCGGGCGCCGGCATGCCGGGCCTCAAAGAGCTTGAGCGCGAGTGCAAGGCCCTCGCCGAGGGCGAGGAGATTGGCGACACCGCCCCCTTTGCCTACCAGCTGGCCTACAACCTCATTCCTCAGATCGGTGGCTTCAAGGACGAGATGTACACGTCCGAGGAGCTCAAGATGCAAAACGAGGGCCGCAAGATCATGCACCTGCCCGAGGTCCGCGTGAACTGCACCTGCGTGCGCGTGCCCGTCATGCGTTCGCACTCCGAGTCCATCACCGCCGAGTTCGAGCGCCCCATCTCGCCCGACGAGGCCCGCGAGATCTTGGCCGCAGCCCCCGGTGTCAAGGTCGTCGACGACCCGGCAAATCTGCAGTACCCGATGCCGCTTGACACCTCTGACCAGGACCTGGTTTACGTCGGCCGCATCCGCCGCGACCTGTCTGCGCCCGATGGCGTGAACTCGCTCACCTTCTGGTGCTGCGGCGACCAGATTCGCAAGGGTGCCGCCACCAATGCCGTCCAGATCGCCGAGTACCTGGTCTAGTTCCTGCGCATACCCGCGTCCCCGGAAGCCCTCTTCTCGCAAGAGGGCTTCCTCTTTTTATGTCCTGGGCGCGATGTATCATGTTGAGCGTCTAAATCCAACCGTTAGTTAGGAGCAACACCTATGGCGCTTCTCGCTTCGTATTACCTTCCGGGCCTCTATGTCGAGGACCACGCGATCGACGTCCCCCTTGATTGGCGCGGCACTACGCCGGCCCTTCTGGCTACGGGAGTCGATGCTGCCCCTTCGCGCCTTAGTGCCGAGTCGGCGGCGCTCGAGCCCAACCCTGTTTTTGCCGAGAAGGACATCCGCTTGTTCTATCGCACGCTGTGCCTGCCCCAGAACAAGGGTCGCGACCTGCCGGTTATTGTGTACCTGCAGGGAGGCCCCGGCGGCTGCGGCCCGCGCGTGCAGTCCGCCACCTCTGACGGTTGGATCGAGGAGGCGCTTAAACACTTCCAGGTCGTGCTGCCCGATCAGCGTGGCACCGGCCGCTCCAACGCAGTGGATGGTCAGCGCATGGAGGCCGTGGCTGCCGAGGCGGCCGGCCTGGGGCTGGATCCCGCAAAGCTGCAGGCCGAGTATCTCAAACGTTTCTTGGCCGATTCGATCGTGCGCGACTTCGAGTACCTGCGCCTGAGCGAGTTCGGTGGCAAGAAGTGGGTCACCCTGGGCCAGAGCTACGGCGGTTTTCTCACCTTGTGCAATCTCTCGACCTTCCCGGCCGGTGTTGCGGCTTCCTTTACCTGCGGCGGCATCCCGCATGTCCCGGCCAGTGCCGCCGAGGTCTATGCCCACACCTTCCCCCGCATGGTCGCTAAAACCAAGGCCTGGTATGAGCGTTATCCAGAAGACGAGAAGCGCATGAGCTTGCTTGCCGATGTCGCAGCTGCGCGGGACATCAAGCTCCCCGACGGCAGCCCCTTGAGCGTTCGCCGCCTGCAGCTTTTGGGCGGCGGCCTGGGCATGAAGCCCGCGCCCGAGCGCCTGCACGTCCTTCTCGACACCGCCTTTGTCGAGGGCGACGGCACGGCCGAGGCTGCGTTGGCCGCAGCGGGCGGCGACCCCGCGCAGGTCAAGCTCTCGCTGGGCTTCCTCTATGACGTCATGAATAAGACGGCCACGCCCTCGAACCCGCTTTACTGGACCCTACAGGAGTTCATCTACGCCGACGGGCAGCTGGAGGCCCCCATCAACTGGGCGGCCCAGGCCCAGGCTGCATCGCGCCCTGAGTTTAGCGAGGACGCCCGCCCGCTCATGTGCTTTGGAGAGGCCATGTTCAAGTGGATGTTTGAGGAAGACCCGGCGCTCAAGCCCTTCTCGGCCGCCATGGATGTCCTTATGGCAGACACGAGCTTTGGCGCCCTGTATGACACCGAGCAGCTTGCTGCAAACGAGGTGCCGTTGCAGGCAGCTGTTTACTTTGATGATCTATACGTTGACTCGGGTCTGCAGCTGGATACCTTAAGCCACGTTGGTTCTAGCCACGCCTGGGTGACCAATGAGTTCGAGCACGACGGCCTGCACGGCAGCAAGGTCTTTGTCCATCTCTTTGAGGAGGCCTACAACCGCGGCGACCTTGAGGGCGTGCTGTAACGCCTGCGGTTTCAAGCTATAAGCCCAGCTCGCCAACGCCTACACGGAAGGACCCACGTGCTCGTCGACCAGATCATAAAGAACCTCAAGGCCGAGGCGGCCCTTCCCAGCACGTTTCAAAAGGGGTCTAAGCTTCAGCGGGGCCTCTGTGTCTTGAGCCTTGACTTTCTCAACGGGTCCATAGGCTCGTGCCTGCACATTACCGGGCAGGTAGAGGGGTCATACGACAATCTCTACTCGACCAGCGTCGATTTGGATATTGGCACGGGAGAGATCGTCGACTACTCGTGCACCTGCCCGGCCTTGGACAACTATCCGGGCATGTGCAAGCATGAGGTGGCTGTTGTCCTGGCATTTCTCGCTGCGTTTTTGGGGCAGGACGCCGGGGGCTCAACGTCGCCCAGCGGCACGCCGATGCCGCGCTACGAGAAGCCGTCCAGCTCGGCCATCGCCGAGCTGCTTCGCGACTCCGATGCCCGGCGCCTGGACCAGGCCGCGGGGTCAAGAAGACGGGGCGCCGCTGCGTCCGGTGAGCTTGCGTCCTTCTCGGTGGCGTTTGTGCGTCCTGCGCGCGCCGCGTCGGCGTCCCAGCTGGCGTTAAAGCTCACGGTTCACCAGGGCTCGGCAAAGTACATCGTAAAGAACGTGGGCCAGGTGGTGGATGCCTGGCGCTCCGGAGCCGTGTACAGCTACGGCCCCAAGATTTCCTTGGCCCACATTCCAAGCAACTTCGACGAGGCCTCGGCCCGTCTGCTTGACCTTCTCGCCCGCGTGGTTGACACCCAAAAGGCGCTTTACCTCTCGCGCTGGGACTACGTAGACGGCGGCCGCGGCACCGACGTCAAGGAGCTGCCGCTGGGCCCCAACAACATCTGTGACATCCTGGATCTTATGCAGGGCCAGACGGTCGAGATCGAGACGGGTGACTACGACTACTACCGCCGCTCGTCCTACAAAAAGCAGCGCCCCTATGTTGTTGGCGAGAAGACCGCAGCGGTTCCTTGCACAATTGTTGACTCGCCTGATGGCGGCTACGACATCGACCTGCCCGATGACCTGCACGTCTTTTGCGACGCAAGCCGCAGCTACGTTGTCTGCGCGGGCGAGGCCCTGCGGCAAGACGGGGAATTCTCGCGCTCCTTTGCCCCGCTTTTGCAGCGCCTTGCCGAGGCAGGGGAGAGCGGCCGGCATGTGAGCGCCGCAGACGCCCCCAATCTTTGCCGGTCACTGCTGCCTGCGTTGCGCGCCTGCACAGAGCTTGAGGTGGCGCCTTCGCTTGCCCAGATCCAGCCGCCCATTCCCGAGTTCTCGTTCTCGGTGGGCCTGGACGACGGGCTTGTGACCTGCGCTCCATTGGTTGCCTACGGCGATTGGAAGGATACCGTGGGCGTGCCGGAGGACGCGCGCACCCAGCCTGCCCGTGACATGGCGGCCGAGTACCACGTGCTCGACGTGCTTGAGGATTACTTCCCCTATACAAACGTTGGCTATGCCTTTGAAGAGGCCGACGAAGAGCTGCTCTTCTCGCTTCTTACCGACGGCCTGCAAGATCTTTCCCAGTTGGGCGAGGTCCTGCTGTCTGAGCGCCTGCGCTCGATCGATGTGCGGCCGGCGCCCAACCTAAGCGTTCGCGCGACGCTCAAGAGCGACCTTCTCAACCTCGAGCTGGGCGCCTCGGGCTTGACCGAGCGCGAGCTTCACGAGTACCTGGACGGCTTTAAGCGCAAGCAAAAATACGTGCGCCTCTCGTCCGGCGACATTGTGCGCATTGGCCGTAACCTCCAAGTGGCCGAGGAACTGAGCCAGGGCCTGGGCGTCGATGTCGACAAGCTCGTGGACTGCGCCGTAGGGCTCTCTAGCAGCCAGGCTCTTCTCGTCGATGCCCTGCTGCGCAAGGCCGACGGCGTGCGCTTCTCGCGAAACAACGAGTTTCGCCAGCTTGTGCGCGACCTCGAAACCTTCTCGGACGCAGACATCGATGTGCCGGCCGGCCTTTGCGCGGACCTTCGCGCCTACCAAGAGGACGGCTTCAGGTGGCTGGCTACCCTGGAGCGCTTTGGCTTTGGCGGTATCTTGGCAGACGACATGGGCCTGGGCAAGACGTTGCAGGTCATCGCGTTAATCCTGCATCAAAAAGAAGCAGCCGCCGCCGATGGGGATGCCACGGGTCCCACGCTGGTGGTTTGCCCTGCGTCTCTTGTCTACAACTGGATCAGCGAGATTAGCCGCTTTGCCCCTTCGCTCAATGCCGTCGCGGTCCTGGGCACCAAGACCCGCCGCGTGGCCCTTGTGGGCGCCGCGGCCGAGCACGATGTGCTGGTCACCTCGTATGATTTGCTGAGAAAAGACATCGAGACCTACACCCACGTGCGCTTTGTCCGCGTGGTCCTGGACGAGGCCCAGTACGTCAAGAACCCCAAGGCACAGGTCACCAAGGCCGTGAAGTGCCTTAACGCCCGCGTGCGCTTTGCCTTGACCGGCACCCCCATCGAGAACCGCCTGCAGGAGCTTTGGAGCATCTTCGACTTCCTCATGCCCGGCTACCTGGGCAACCGCGATCAGTTTGCCAAGCGCTTCGAGAGCCCGGTTGAGGCGGGGGAGTTCGACTCGTCGCGTCTCTTGCGCTCGACGATTGGCCCGTTTGTCCTGCGACGCCTTAAGCGCGAGGTCCTGGCTGATCTTCCCGAGAAGACCGAGAGCGTCGTCATGGCCCAGATGGAGGCCAAGCAAAAGAAGCTCTACTTGGCCACGCAGGACCGTCTTGCCCTGCAGGTCCAGCACGCGCAGGACCGCGACTTTAAGAAGGACAAGCTTAAAGTGTTGGCCGAGCTCACCAAGCTGCGCCAGATCTGCTGCGACCCCTCGCTTTACTTCG
This sequence comes from uncultured Oscillospiraceae bacterium, assembly GCA_963616835.1. GTDB lineage: Bacteria > Actinomycetota > Coriobacteriia > Coriobacteriales > Atopobiaceae > Paratractidigestivibacter. The sequence continues at coordinate 33,384 of CAVEMP010000209.1, forward strand.
AGGACTACGACGGCGGCTCGGCCAAGCTCGACACCTGCATGGAGCTGGTATCCCAGGCCATGGACGCTGGTCACCGGGTTCTTCTCTTCTCGCAGTTCACGAGCATGCTGTCGATCATCGCCGACCGCCTGGACAAAGAGAAGGTGAGCTACTTCACGCTTACGGGCTCTACCAGCAAAGAGGAACGCGAGCGCCTGGTCAAGCGTTTCCAAGCCGGCGAGAAGGACGTCTTCTTGATCTCGCTCAAGGCGGGCGGCGTGGGCCTTAACCTCACCGCGGCAGACGTCGTCATTCACTACGACCCGTGGTGGAACACCGCCGCCCAGGACCAGGCCACCGACCGCGTCTATCGCATTGGACAGCGCCGCGACGTGAGCGTCTTCAAGCTCATCGTCGAGGGCACCATCGAGGAGCGCATCCTCAAGATGCAAGAGACCAAGCGCGACCTGGCCGATAACGTCTTGAGTGGAGAAGAGGTCAAAAGCGCCCTTCTCACCAAAGACGACCTACTTGGTCTCTTGGGCGCCTAACTGGGCTTTCTTTGCTCAGGACGGGTTTGATTGGAGGCGAGAGACAAAAATTTTGATTTTTGCCAAAAAAGTTCTTGCAACTTTTCGCTCGTCTTTGCATAATAGACAAGCTGCCTGACAGGGAAGCCAAAAATGGTGGGTGTAGCTCAGTTGGTAGAGCGACGGACCGTGGCTCCGTAGGTCGAGGGTTCGAGACCCTTCACCCACCCCATTTACAATTGGATATGGATCGTTAGCTCAGCTGGTAGAGCAGGGGACTCTTAATCCCAAGGTCCAGGGT
>CAVEMP010000210.1:0-8867 GCA_963616835.1 uncultured Oscillospiraceae bacterium
GACCTCCCTACCAAGTCAATTGAAAGGCAGATTAGCTGCGGGCAATCTTGCCGGACTTGAGGCAACGGGTGCAGACGTTTGCCTTACGGGCGTGACCGTCAACGACGACGGTGACGCGCTGGATGTTGGGGCGGAACTTGCGGGTCACCGTACGGTGGGAGTGGCTGATGGAACGACCAGCAACGGGGTGCTTACCGCAGAACTCACAAACCTTGGACATGACGAAACCTCCATCTGGGCGCGGCGCGATCGCGCCCGCAATTCACATAGCCGTACGAATATAGCACAGGCAAAAGCCTGTGCAAGGATAAAACGCAAGTTGTTGGGGAGTTATGGAGCAATAACACCCTTTTTGCACTACTTGAGCAGAACAACCGCCAAGCAACCACATTTGCAAGTCACTTTTGCGCTCTCTTTTTCTACCACATTAGAGATGCCAAGATCGGCCAAAAGTGGCAAAGAATAATCTTTGAGCGGCCATTTTGCGCCTTGAATGTCCACACGGGTGCCTGGCGCCAGGGCTATGGCCGAGAAGGTCTTGCCGGCAGAAGCTTGGCCAAGGTCCCAGGTTGGGGTGCCCACAGGCGTGAGGACGCGCATCTCGAAGGCGTCCTCGACCAGGCGGGCCGCGGTAGCAGGCGCCTGGGCGAGAAGGCCCACGACGGCCAGCTGCTGGTCGAGGCGGCCGCCGGTGGCGCAGGTCACGGTGAGATCGAGGGCGGCGTGGCGCCGGGCGGCCTCGTGGGCGGCGCAGCCGATGGCAAGCGACAGGTCGGTCGCGTACTTCTCGGCAGGAAATGATATGTCAGTCGCGGCGTGGGCATGGGCCCAGGCGGCGGCCTTCTGGTCTACCGAGTCGAAGTCGCCAACGAAGACCTGAGGGGCAACGCCTGCGGCATAGAGGGCATCGGCGCCCTTGTCGGCGGCGACTATGTAGTCTGCGGCGGTGGCCAGGGGGGTGACCAGGGCCGTCGAGCTTGGCTCGGGCGAGCCGGCGACCACGAGGGCCTTTAACGGGGCCGCCGCAGGGTCAACGGCGTCTGCACGCTCATAGTCGCCGAAGACGCTCCAATGACAGCTCGGCGTAGCCGTGGGCGTAGATGTCGCACCAGGGGGCGACGTCTTCTTCGCGCCGACCGTCATGGTCGTTCATAAGGCCCACGACTTTGAAGCCCGCCTTGTGGGAGGTCTGCACGCCAAAGGGTGCGTCCTCGAAGACCCAAACCTGGCCGCGTACCTGCGGGTCCTTCTCGTCTAGACCTAAGCGTCGGCAGGCCTCCAGATAGACGTCGGGAAACTCCTTATCGCGGCCCACCTCCTCGGTGGATATGACGTCTTGGAAGTAGCCTTCAAGGCCCTGGGCCTCAAGCGCGCAGCGCACCTCGCGCACCGGCGTCGAGCTGGCGCAGACCATAGGGATGCCCGCGTCGCGCAGGCTGTCGAGGAAGGCAAAGACGCCGTCGAAGGGCTTGACCTGGGTCTGATAGCAGTCGCGCACGTGGGCCAAAAGCTGCTCGTACACGTCGTCTGCGCTGGCAAAGAGGCCGTACTCCTCGTGGACGATGCGGCACATCTCGCGCACGGTCAAGGGCTCGACGCGCTCGTAGAAGCCGGCCGGCGGCTGGGCGCCCGCGTGGTCGAAGGGCCAGGTGGCCGACTTCTTCCACATGGGCATAGAGTCGACAAGGGTGCCGTCGCAGTCGAATATCGCGCCGAGAATTGTCATGGTTCCCCCTTTGCGGGCCTGTTTGCTGCCCGTTAGTTAGCGGCATGTGTCATATGTGGACATATTACGCCATGCTGTTTTAGGGCACAGCGAATTTGGGGTAAAGTACCCTGTGCAAAAAACTCGAGTTAGAAAAGGTATTGGCTATGGCACGTTACGACTATAAATGCTCTGCTTGCGGCGAGGTCTTTGAGGTCGAGCACCCCATGAGCGAGACGCCTGACGTAAGCTGCCCCAAGTGCGGCGAGAAGTGCTCGCGCGTCTTTGGTGCCTCGGGCATCGTCTTCAAGGGATCGGGCTTCTACAACACCGACCAGCGTGGCGGCAGTTCCTGCACCGAGGCCACCAGCTCGGCCTGCGCAAGCTGCCCCAACGCGAACTAAGAGCTTCTTAACTTTGTCAAAAATGCCCCCGGAAAACCGGGGGCATTTTTAGACCGATAGCGTGGGAACCCTTACGCGAACTGACTGCGGTAGAGGTCGGCGTAGGCGCCGCCGGCGGCGAGAAGCTGGGCGTGGGTTCCTTGCTCGATAATGTCGCCGTGGTCCATGACCAAGATTAGGTCGGAGTCCACGATGGTCGACAGGCGGTGGGCGATCACGAAGCTCGTGCGGTTCTCCATGATGGCCTCCATCGCGCGAACGATGGCCTGCTCGGTACGGGTGTCGACGCTCGATGTGGCCTCATCAAGGATGAGAATCGCCGGGTCGGTCAACATGGCGCGGGCAATCGTGAGCAGCTGGCGCTGGCCCTGGCTCACGTTCTCGGCGTCGTTGGAGAGCACGGTGTCGTAACCCTCGGGCAGCGTGCGGATGAAGAAGTCCACGTGTGCCGCGCGGGCAGCGGCCTCGACCTCCTCGCGGGTGGCGCCGGGCTTGCCGTAGGCGATGTTCTGCGCGATCGTGCCCTCGAAGAGCCAAGCGTCCTGCAAGACCATGCCGAACTGGCGGCGCAGATTGGCGCGGGTAAGGTCGCGCGTGTCGATGCCGTCCAAGGTGATGCGGCCCGCGTCCACCTCGTAGAAGCGCATGAGCAGGTTGATCAGCGTCGTCTTGCCGGCGCCCGTGGCGCCCACGATGGCGACCTTCTGGCCCGGGCGCGCCACCAGGTTGACGTCGTGCATGAGGGTCTTCTCGGCGCTGTAGCCAAAGCGCACGTGCTCGAAGGCCACCAGGCCCTGAACGTCTGCGGGAAGCTGGGCGGGGTTCACGGGGTCGGGCACGACCTCGGTCTCGTCAAGCAGGATGAAGACGCGCTCGGCGGCGGCCAGGGCGCTCTGCAGCATGTTGGTGGTCATCGAGAACTGCGTCAAGGGCTCGCTGGCCGTGGTAACAAACTGGAAGAACGACTGGAAGATGCCCACGCTGATTTGCCCGGCCAGAAGCATCGAGCCGGCGAGAAGACCGCAGACGACCTGCGAGAACCTGATAAGCAAACGAATCGCGGGGCTGATCGCCTGGGTGATGAAATCGGCCTGGGCGCTGGTCTGGGCAAGCTCCTCGGCCGCCAGCTGGATCTCTGCCGCCGATGCCTCGTCGCGGCCAAAGGCCTTGATCACCGTGCGGCCCGAGTAGGCCTCCTCGATATTGCCGGTAAGGACGCCCTGGGCCTCCTGGCGCTTGGCCGCGATTTTGATGGTCTTGGCAGCGGCGACGCGGGTCAAGACCAGCGAGCACACAGCAAAGAACAAGAAGACCCCGCCCAAAACCAGGCTGTAGGTGAGCATGATGCCCACCGCGCCCACGAACATCGTGGCGCTGATGATGATCTGGAGAAGGCCGCGCTGCAGCACCTCCGAGACCTTGTCCAGGTCATTGGTGGCTCGGCTGATGGTGTCGCCCGGCTGGTGGGCATCGTAGTAGCCCAAAGGCAGGCGCGAGATCTTGGCCGAGATCTGCTCGCGAAGACCAAGGTTGAGCTTCTCGGCAAAAGAGGCCATGACCAGGGACTGCACGGTGTAGAAAGCCCAGGCCAGGGTCCAAATGCCCAGGAAGGTGAGGATCTGAGAGCCGCCGTTGTCCCAGGTAACCACAAAGTCGCGGCCCTGCGCCCAGGTGGCCTGGATGTTGGTCCACAGCATGTCGACCAGGCCCGCGCTGTAGGCGGGGGCGGCAAGGCTCGCGGCCACGTAGAAGATGGCCGAGACGGCGGCGACCACAAGGCGCCAGCGCTCGCGGCCGGCTGCGGCCCACAGGCGCTTGGCGGTGGCAAGGCCGTTGGTGGGGACCTCGGACTCCTCGTCTAAGGTCGAATCAAGCTGCTTATCGTCCGCCATTGTCAACTCCTCCTTTCACCTGGGATTCGTATATTGCAAGGTAGGCCGGGCAATTGGCGAGAAGTTCCTCGTGGGTACCCATGCCCTCGACGCGACCGTCGCCCAAAACGACGATCTGGTCGGCATGCTGGATGGTACTCACGCGCTGGGCAATGATCAGCACCGCGGCATCTGCCAGCTCGTCTTTGAGCGCGGCGCGAAGGGCGGCGTCGGTCTTGTAGTCAAGCGCGCTAAACGAGTCATCAAAGATGTAGAGATCGGCGCGGCGCACCAGGGCGCGGGCGATAGAGAGGCGCTGGCGCTGACCACCCGAGAAGTTGGTGCCGCCCTGGGCCACGCGGGTCTCTAGGCCGTCGTCTAACTCGTGGACGAAGGCACCCTGCGCCACGTCGACGGCATGCCACAGGCGAGCGTCGTCTGCATCCGCGGCGCCGTAGCGAAGGTTCTGGGCGATGGTGCCCGAGAAGAGCCAGGCCTTTTGAGGCACATAGGCGATGCGCGAGCGCAGCTTGTCCTGGGTAAGGTCGCGCACATCCTGGCCGCCCAGGCACACGCGGCCCTCTGTGGCGTCGAGGAAGCGCAGGAGCATCTTGGCGATCGTGGACTTGCCCGATCCGGTGTTACCGATGATGGCCGTGGTCTGGCCGCGGCGCAGAACAAAGTCCAGGTCACTTAAGGTGTTCTCGTCGGCGTCGTCAAAGCAAAAGCTCATGTGCTCGAAGCTGGCCACGGGGGCGCCGGGCGCGAGGGGCGCGGGCCTCTCGGAGTCCTTCTCGCCAGCCTTCTCGCCGTCCTTCTCCCCTGCCCCCGGCTTGTCGGCAATCGAGGGCGCGAAGTCCAGGACCTCCTTGGCGCGGGTGAGGCAGGCCAGGGCGCGTGGCACCTGGAGCAGAGCGAACTGGGCCATCATCATAAAGAACATGATGAACATCGCGTACTGGATAACCGCGGTGATCGAGCCGATCTGCATTGCGTGGACGCCCACGCGATCGGCGCCAATGAGGAAGATCAGCGACTCGACGGCGTTGGCAAAGAAGAAGGTCATGGTGTCGGTCACGGCAAAGACCAGGTTGACGCGAATGGCTCGGGCGGCATAGGCCTCGAAGTCGTCGTCTAAGCGAGCTTGCTCGTATTTATCCTTGCCAAAGGCTCGAATCACGCGAACGCCGGTGATGGCCTCGCGCAGGCGCACGTTCATGCGGTCGATGAAGCTTTGCATAATGAGGAAGATCGGGGCCGATTTTGCAACCGCAATCACGCTGATCAGCAGGCACACAACCGTGACGGCCAGAACCGCGTAGCCCATCGTGGCGTCCAGCGAAAACGTAAGGATTAGTGAGACGATGCAGGTCAGGGGCACCGGGCTCATCATGACAAAGCTCATGAGCAGCGTCTGCTGGACCACATTGGCGTCTGACATCGTGCGCGTAATCATCGAGCCGGTGCCAAAGCGGTTGAAGTCGGCGCCGCTGAAGGTCAGCGAGTGGCGGTAGATTGCCATACGCATGTCGCGACCAACGTTGGCGGCCAGCTTCGAGGCCATGTGGTAACTCACGATGCAGCCGCCCGAGCCCAGAAGCGAGGCCGCCAGCATAATGGCCCCGTGGCGCCAAACGGCACCCATGCCCTCGCCCGAGGTGACGGAGTTAAGAAGGTTCGCCAGCTCGGTGGGGACAAAGAGCATGCCCACGATGTCGCAGCACAGCGTAAGCAGCGTGGCGACCATCAGGCCCTTGTACGGGCGCACAAGCTGCCACAAAAGCGAGAAGGACGCGCGCAGCGAGTAGTTGCGCTGCGGAGCGTCGTCAACGGGCTTGGCCAGCAGTTTATTGGCCATTGGCAAGGCCTCCTTCCAGGTTAGAAACCTCAATTTGAATCGCCGAGACGTACTTCTCGACCAAGCGCAGGAACTCGACCTGCTCGGCAGGGGTCAGCGCTTCGAATGCGCGGCGCTCGGCACGATTGGCCGGACGAATCTTCTGGTCACAGAAGGCGTGGCCGGCCGGGGTCAGGCTCACGACCTTGGCCTTCTTGCTGCCCTCGCAGAAGCCGAGGGTGACATAACCCTTGGCCTCAAGAGTTTTCAAAGCCGAGTTCACCGACTGCTTAGGCATGTCGCCGAGCTCGACCAAATCGCGTACGCTGATGGTGCCGCCCTGCATATAGATGCCATAAGTCACCCAATAGGCCGTCTCGGACAAGTCGCAGTGCGCGGCCAGGCGATGGTAGAGCTTGTCGGACTCGCGAAAGAGCCGATCGAACGACGTGTTCCACGCCTCGTTAGCGATAAGGCCGTCCTCGTCGCGGGCGATGGTCTTCTCGCCGTCCATTTTCCTCCAAATAGTACGAATGCGGACAAAACGAGGTTAAGTTTAGTCCGCGCTCGGACGGTTTACAAGGGTAATAAAAAACGAGTTTCCCCAAACTGGAAAATCGCTTAGGCCAATCCTGGGCAAACGTGAATTTGCGTGCCGGTTGGGGGAAGAGTTTTCGCCGTGCCTTGACTATCGAGCCCGCAAAGTCGCCACAAAGTGCTTGTCTGCCCCCGTAAGCTCTGTGCGGTGAAGGGTTATAGGCGAGAAGCCCAGGCCCTGGGGCGAGGCAAGAAAAGCCTCGATGACCTGCTCGTTTTCTTCTTCGAGGAAGGAACAGGTGGAGTAGACCAGACGTCCCCCGCGCTTAACGCGGGTGCTAGCGACCTGAAGCATGCGCAGTTGCACCGCGCAAAGGTCGGGCAGCGAGGCCTCGTCAAGGGACCAGGCGATCTCGGGGTGGCGCTGCAGGGTGCCTGTGCCGGAGCACGGCGCGTCAACAAAGACGAGGTCATAGGGGCCGTCGATGCCGTCAAGAACGCAACCGTCGCCGCAAAGGCAGCGGACGTACTCGGCCACGCCGGCGCGCTGGCAGCGTGCAGCGGCCAGGCGCGACTTGGACTCGCTGATCTCGACGGCGTCGATCTGGCAGGAGCCACCCGCGGCGTGCGCAGCGGCCTCGAGCAGAATCGTCTTGGTGGCGCGGCCCTGCCCCACCTCAAGCACGTGCGAACCGGGGGCTGGCGCGGCCAGAAGCACGGCCTCCTGCGCGGCAAGGTCGCACGGCAAGACGACCGCGTCTTCTACCAGGGGCGTATTGACCAGCGCAGAAGGATTGCCAAGCAAAACCGAGCCGTCCAGCGGCCCGGCGACCGGCTCGCAACCGGCCGCATCCAGAAGGCGCATGGCCTCATCGACTGTCACCTTCGCGCGGTTGACACCCACGGCCGCCGTGTTGGGCGACAAGACTGCAGCGGCGTATCTCGCGGCCGCGTCGGCACCCATCGAGGCCATCGCGCGCGTGGCCAGCCACTCGGGGACGGCACCAATACGGGCCAGTTCAACGGCAGTGAAGTCGCCGGCCGCGACCGCTTTTCTCGCCGCCGCTAGGGCACGCGCATCCTCGGACGACACGCGGCGCAAGACGGCGTTGGCAAGACCTGACGCACGCTTAGAGAAGCTGCGCACCAGCTCGACGCCCTGGCTCACGGCAACCTGCTTGGGCGTCTCGAGATACAAGATCTCGAACGCCGAGACACGCAGGGCGTCGCGGACCATGGGCTCCAACGAGGCCTTCGCCTTGAGATGCGAGTCGATCACGCGATCCAGCTCGCCGCGGGCAGCGACGGTACCCATGACCAGGCGATGCGCAAGAGCGCGGTCACGGGCGTCAAGAGTCGCAAGGTCCGCGCTGTTGCGAAGGCTGTCGCGGGCTCGGGCATCGCGGCGACGGATATCGGCAAAGGCCTTGACGGCGGCCAGGCGCGAAGGTGCTACGGCTGCCACGACTTAGGCCCTTTCCCAGCCAAGCTCACCGCGAAGGCCGGCGGCCCATGCGCTGACCTGCATTTCCTTCTTGCCGTCGGGCTTCACGCAAAGAAGCTCCAGCGCACCGGCGGCGCAACCAAGAAACACGCGGCCGTGCTCGACCGCGACCTCACCCGCCGCCAGCGAGCGGCCATCGCCACACACAGCGGCCTTCATAACACGCAACCCGCGACCGCCCAGGCACATCCTGGCCGGTGCGGTATCGGAGGAAGCCTGCACGCGCAAAGCGTTGACGTCGGCATCGTCTGCCGGGTCAAGGCGCATCTCTTGCTTGGTGACCTTTGCGGCCAGGGTAACCTGCGACTCATCCTGCTCGGTCCAGGTATCGGTGCCGGCCGCGATCTGCTCAAGCGCCACCAGCAGCTCGGCCGCGCCCATGGCGGCCAACTCGGCCGTAAGGTCCATGTCGCCCTTCTCGCCAACTAAAGTCGACGCCTGGCGGCACCAGGCGCCCGCGTCCAGGTCGTGGGCCACACGCATAATGGAAACGCCGGTCTTCTCGTCGCCCGCCAGGATGGCTCGCTGGATAGGGGCGGCGCCTCGCCAGCGGGGCAACAGGGACGCGTGGACGTTGATCGCGCCGTGGGCGGGCACGGCCAGAAGGTCGTCGGGCAGGATGCAGCCAAAGGCAACCACACACATGATGTCGGGAGTCGCAGCCTCGACAGCGGCCTTGGCCTCGTCGGTCATACGCGAGGCCTCGAGCACAGGAATCCCCAGCTCAAGTGCCTTGGCCTTGACCGGCGAGGGCACCAGGGCCTTACCGCGGCCGCGCACGGCATCGGGGCGGGTGACGACAAGCGCCACCTCGTGGGCCTGGGCCACGGCCTCGAGCGAAGGCACGGCAAAATCGGGCGTTCCCATGAAAACAATGCGCAAAGCTGCTCCTTTATCCTGCGGGGTTCTGTGGGCGAGCGGCCGGGCCAATCGCGAGGCCAAGCCAAACGGCCTGCTCCCCTACTCCTCGACCTCGGTCTGGCCGGGACGGGCACCGGCGGCCAGGGCC
>CAVEMP010000211.1:0-9478 GCA_963616835.1 uncultured Oscillospiraceae bacterium
GCACCCATGCCGCCCAGCAGGTAGAAGCGGGTGCCGGCCAGCTTAACGCCGCGGTCAAAGTCGATCATGCCCAGCTCGGGGCCCAGGTCCCAGTGAGCCTTGGGCTCAAAGTCAAACTCGCGCGGAGCGCCCCAGCGGCGCACCTCGGGGTTGTCGCTGTCGTCCTTGCCATAGGGCACGTCCTCGTGCGGAATGTTGGGGATGGCCGCCACCAGGTCAAAGAGTTCCTTCTCGACCTGGCCGCGCTTCTCGTCCAACTGAGAAATGCGGTCCTTGTTGGCCGCGACCTGGGCTTTTGCAGCCTCGGCCTCGTCCTTCTTGCCCTCGCGCATAAGCTCGCCGATCTTCTTGGACTCGGCGTTGCGGGCGGCCTGCAAAGACTCGACCTCGGCGATAACAGAGCGGCGCTCCTCGTCCAGCTCAAAGAACTTCTGGCGATCCCAGTGGGCGTTTTGCCTGGACTCGCAGGCCTTGTCCACCGCATCGGGGTTCTCGCGAACAAACTTGATGTCGAGCATCTGTACTCCTCAATTCCCGTCACTCATCAAGCACACAACACGTGCGCGATACAGCAATGCTCCCAGTATATACTTGTGGATGCTCAACCCGTCCTTGCAGAAAGGATAAACATGCAGGCTATCTCAGACTTATTTGCATGGCTCTTTGGCGATAAGACCGGAGTCATCGTGCTGGTTATTGGTGGCATCCTGTTGTGCCTGGTCATAGCCATGGTTATGGAGCGCAAGACCAAGCAAACCTACTTCAACCACGAGAAATCGAAGGACGACTGGTCGCTCTTTGACGATGACGACGAGGACGAAGAATAGCCGCCTACCTGCAAGAATACGGCGAGAAGAACACAGTTTTTCTCGCCGTTTTTTATGGCGCGGCACGGGCTTTACATAGCAAAAGACCCTCGGCGAAAACCGAGGGTCTTTAAGGTTCAATGGTGCGGGCGAAAGGACTTGAACCTTCACGGGAGTAAATCCCACTAGCACCTGAAGCTAGCGCGTCTGCCAATTCCGCCACGCCCGCGTGCTGTTCGATATTAACTCAATTGCGACGACAAACCAAGAACTTTTTTTGAAAACTTGGTGCCTAGGCCAATCCGACTGACTCATCCCATAGTAAATTCGGGTTCCCCGAGTAGCCGCGGCCTTTTTCTCCGCATTTGCCCAGTTGAGCGAAAACAGCTACATGGCAAAGTCAATTTTACTATGGGATGAGTCAGCCGGATTCTAATTTGGGCTCATCCGGAGGGCAAAAACGACCCGCCAGGCGGCCAAAACGGGCTGCGCGATGGGCCCCTGGCGACTCCTGGGCGGCACCCAAGCGTGCGCCGCCCGACGCAACGGGGTAGAATAGCCCCATCACGGCTTTCATCACACGCCAACCGCAGCTAAAACACCCCAAGGAGCCGCCGTGGACCCGCGCCACACAGACCCCCAACAAGACAACCCGCTATTCCAGCCTTCACTGACCTGGTCGCAAAACCCCAGCTCACAGGCATCGGATGAGATCCTGCTGGGCCGCTACCGCGTGCTGGCCCGCCGAGGCACGGGCGGCTTTGGCTCGGTGTGCACCTGCTGGGACACCACGCTGCAGCGCCGCGTGGCCATCAAACGCATCCCCCTTACGGCTGCAGACGAGACGGGCATCCAAGCCTCGACCATGGAAGACGCCCTGGGCGAGGCCCGCACGGCCTGCCTGCTTAACGACCCAAACATCGTTACCGTCCACGACTTTCAAATGGACGGCACCTATGCCTACCTGGTCATGGAGTACATCGACGGCCTTAACCTGGCCGAGCTGCTGGGCCGCGTGGAAGGCGGCGTCTTGACCCACGAGGAATGCTGCCACGTGCTTACCTCGTGCGCACACGCCCTCACCTACGCCCACCAGCACGGCGTCCTTCACCTGGACGTCAAGCCCACAAACATCATGATCAACCGAGAAGGAACCGTGAAGCTCACGGACTTTGGCATGGCCACGCTGGCCTCGGCCACCGGGTACGCCGGCGCGCGCGGCGGCACGGTTGGCTACATGCCGCCCGAGCAGATAGAGGGCATGCTTGTGGACGAGCGCGCCGACGTCTTTTCGCTGGCGGTCGTCATCTGGCAGGCCTTGACCGGCACCGACCCGTTTGCCGCCACCTCGGCGGCGGCCTCGCTTGAGGCCATCTTCCGCGGGCCGCGCAAGCCCCTCACCGAAATCGACCCCGAGCTGGACTTCAACGCCGAGGACGCCCTGCTTCGCGCCCTGGCCCCGGGCGCCAGCGGCCGCACCCCCTCGGCAAATGAGCTGGCCTGCGAGCTGGCCCCCTCCCTGGGCGACGCCGCCCAGGGCGCCGCGTCCCTGCGCGACCTTCTTGACCAGTCAAAAGAAGACGACGCCGAGAAGGACCTGGCCTGGGCAGACAAGCACATCCCCTTGCGCGTCAAGTTCCCGTGGCTTTGGCCCGCCGTCGAGCGAACCCTGCCCGCGCTTCTCACCCTCATCTGCGTCCTGGCCGCCGCGCCGTCCATTCCCGCAGCTCAGACGGCTCCCATGCTGCTGGTTGCCGTGGGCGTCTACGCCGTGACGGCCCTGTGGCCGCCCGCGGGCTCGCTCTTGGCCGTTGCCTCCGCAAGCGTGGCCTTGGCCTGCGCCCACCCCACTAACCTGGCGTTTCCCCTGGCTGCGGGCATCGCTGTAGCCGGTTGCCTGTGGTGGGCCTACATCGGCCGGCGCGACCGACTGGCTACCGCGGCCCTGCTCCTCCCTTGCTGCCTGGGCCACCCCACGGCCGGCGCCCAGCTGGCCGGCTTTGCCCTTGACCCATTAGAGGCCACTGTCACTGGAGCCTGCGGGGCCCTTCTCGCCCTGGTCTTCAACGCTGCGACCTCCTGCGACTTTGCTGCCGGCGCCGTGATTGTGCAGCTGGCGGCGGCCCTTACCGCCCCGGCAACTTGGGTGCTGGTGGCGGGCTCGGCTGCGGCCGCCGCGGCGTCGTGCCTGGTGGCCATGCGCGGCAGCGTCCGCGCCGGAATCGCAGGTCAGGGCCTTGGCCTGGCCGTTCTTCTCACCTTTGAGGTTTTCGCAGCTAGAGTGGAGAATGGCGGGTTTTCCAGCGGCTCGATTTGGGCTGATTGCCTATATGCGGTACTCTTGTTTGTTGTTTTGTGTGGAATGACTGTCCTGAGAGGCCCGCTCTTCGAGAGCCAGGAAGGCGAGGAATAGATGAGTTTCCTTAACGAGTTCGAAGGTAGGATCGGTTCGGTCTTTGGGGCCGCTCCCCAGGGCTACACCGAGCCCTTCTCCTTTAAGAAGCTGGCCAAGAAGGCCGCCAAAGAGATGGAGCGCGAGACCTACGAGATCGACGGCCAAGACACCGCGCCCGCCCTCTACACCATTCTGGTTTCTTCTTCCGACGACTCGCTCATGCGCCCGCTGTACGCCCAGATCACCAAAGAGACCTCGGCGTTTGTGCAGGCAGAGGCCAAGAAGAAGGGTTATGTCTTTGTGGGCAAGCCCCTGGTTCGCTTTATGGTCGACCCCACGCTGCGCTCGGGTAAGTTCGCGGTTTTTGCCGAGAATATCGATTCCTTCACCTTGACCCGCCTTCGCGAGGAGGAGCAGGCCTTTTTGGGCGGCAACTCCGTGGCAGGCGGAGCGGCGGCACGCGTTCCCAGGCAGGGCGGCCAGAACGAGCGCGTCTCGACGGGCGCGGCCTCGTTCCAGCAAAGCTCTATGCCTAGCCCCATGCCTTTGGGCTCCGAGGGCCTGGATATCATCCCTAACGATTACTATGACACGCCCGAGCCCGTGGCCGCGGCCGGCGCTTCGACGCCCATGCCCGTGGCTCCTGCGCCGCTGGTCTCTGCATCCGCAGCACCCTCGGCCATTCCCATGCCCGTGACCCAGCGCAGGAACGTGCCCCTTGTGGACGCGGCCAGCGCGCAGGCCGCGGTTGGCGTCGCGGGTGCGGGCTTCGGCGCCGCCGCCGGTGCCGCCGGCGCCGCCGCTAGCGCCGCCGCGCAGCCCCAAGCCCAGGCCGCCCAGGCCAACCGCGCCGTGGCGCCCGCGCCCTACGTCCAACCGGTGACCCCGCAGGCCCCGGCCATCCCCACCTGCCTGCTTATCGACCGCCAAACCGGCCGTACATTCACGGGCCAGGCCCCCACAACCGTCATTGGCCGCGAGCGTAGCCAGGCCGGCATCGTCCTTCGCGACCCCAACGTCTCGCGCCGCCACGCCGAGCTGCACTACGACGGCTCTAGCTGGCACATCATTGACCTTAACTCGACCAACGGCACCCTGGTAAACGACGTAGACGTCGACCAGGTGACCCTGCACGACGGCGACCTTATCACCGTTGGCCTGGTCAACCTCGAGTTTAGAGAGAACCACTAATGATTGACCTGGTCCTGTTCATAGGGCGAGTTCTTCTCGTCGTCATCCTCTATGTGTTCCTGTTTGCGGTGATGCGCACCGGCGTAGGCCTGGTAAAGGGTCAGCGCCGCGACTCTGCAATTTGGGCAGTTGACGTCGAGAAGGGCACGCGCTCGCTGCGGGGCCTGCACGTCGATATCCTGGGGCCGGTTGTTGTTGGCCGCTCCCCTTCTTCTGACATTGTTGTCGACGAGCCGTATGTCTCGTCGACCCACGCCCGCTTTACTCTGCAGGGGCCGGCCCTTGTCGTTGAGGACATGGGCTCCACCAACGGCACCCTGGTAAACGGCCGGCCCATTGGCCAGGCTGTGACCTTGCGCGAAGGCGACGAGGTTCAAGTTGGCGACACCATCATGAGGGTGAGCCGCGGATGAGTTCGGACGACGTCCAGACAACGTCGGCGCAGGTAGACAACGCCGTTCCCGTGGTCGAGGCCGAGCTTTCTGCAGAGCATGCAGAGCCGTCGGGCTCGTCCCAGCCTAAGCACGCCGCGCCCGCGGTAGAGACCGCAGCCGACCTCGCACCCGCGACCGTGGCCGAGCCCGTGGTCGAACCCGAACTGCAGTCCGCCACAGCGCCCGCGACCGTGGCCGAGCCCGCGCCCGAGCCCGAACCCACCCAGCTCATCGAGGCCGCCCCACCGGCCGCGCCCGTCAACGCACCTGGCCGCCAAGAGATGCCGGTCGAGGGCCGCAAAGACTCCGACGTCGTAACCGGAGCCAACCAGTTTATCTCGTGGGGCGCCCGCTCTGACGTGGGCCTGGTTCGCGCCCACAACGAGGATTCCTTCCTCCTGCGCGCCCCCGTCTTTGCCGTGTGTGACGGCATGGGCGGCCACGCCGCAGGCGAGGTTGCCTCGGCGATCGCAGTCGACACCATCGGCCGCCTGGCCCCCGCTGTGGCAGACGACGTCCTTCTGGGCGCCGCCGTAGAATCGGCCAACACCGCCGTCATCGAGGGCGCACAAAAAGGCATCGGCAAGCCCGGCATGGGCTGCACCGCATCCTGCGTCTTAATCGAGAAGAACAAAATGGCCGTGGCCCACGTGGGCGATTCGCGCGTCTACCTGCTGCGCCATGGCACGCTGGTGCGCGTGACGCACGACCACTCCTACGTCGAGGAGCTTGTGGACTCTGGCCAGATCACGGCCGACGAGGCCCGCGTCCACCCCTCGCGCTCGATCATCACCCGCGCCCTGGGTTCGGACCCAGACATGTACGCCGATCACTTCTCGCTGGACGTCTATCGCGGCGACCGCATTATCGTGTGCTCGGACGGTCTGTCCAGCATGATTCCCGACAGCCAGATAGAAACCGTTGCTATGTCGGCGGCCACGCCCCAGCAGGCGGCCGATAACCTGGTGGCCGCGGCCCTCACGGCCGGCGGTGCCGATAACGTCACCGTCCTGGTCATCGACGTGACCGATGACGGCATTGCCACGGCAAACCGCAAACGACTGGCAAAGCACGCGGGTATCATCGCAGGTATTCTGGCCGGCGTCTTGGCTTTGACCTTGGTCTTTATCGCCTTCTTTATCCATGGCGAGTACTACCTGGCGCCAAACGGCGACACCGTAGGCATCTACCAGGGGATTCAGGGCGAGTTCTTGGGCATCGGCATGTCTTCTTTGGTTGAAGAGACGGCCGTTAGGGTCTCTGACCTGCCCGACGCCGTGCAAAACCAACTGGCAAGCGGCATCCACGTGGCCAGTGAGCAGGCCGCGCGCGAGACCGTCGACGACTACCGCCAACAGATCGACACCCAAAAGTACCAGGCCGGCCTTCTGGCCGAGGACGTAAACGCCGGCACGACCGACGCCGCATCATCCAACGGCGAGACGGGCGGCGGGGCCGCGTCCACGGCCAACACAACCGCTAACCCCACGACCCAGTCCAGCGAGCAGAACGGAGGCGAGTAAGCATGCGTCACAGGTACAAGTCCATGGAGGCCGCGCTTGGTCGCGACCAGTTCAACGCCGCTGCGGCCAACGTCGTGGCTGCTGACGCGCCCAAGCCGCGCGGTACTTCTCGTCGCAACGCCGAGCTCTTCTTGCTGTGCCTGGCGGCCATCCCCGTGGTGCTGCTCTACGCAATGTACGTCGCCAACACCGGCACCGAGGTCACCGTCTCTACGCTGGGCCTGCCCCTGGCCCTCTTTGGCGCCTTTGCCATCGCGCACGTGGCTATTCGCTTCTTGGCCCCGGCGGCCGATCCGGCGATTTTGCCCATCGTCTTTGTCTTGTCTGGCGTGGGCATCACATTTTTAACCAGATTGGCCCCTAACCTGGCCGTAAGCCAAGTAGTGTGGCTGTTTGTCTCGGTTGGCGCAATGGTTGCGGTCCTGTTCTTTGTCAAGGACTTGGACAGCCTTGCCAACTACAAGTACACCCTTGGTTTCCTGGGCGTCATCTTGCTTCTTCTCCCCATGCTTATTGGTACCGAGAAGGGCGGCTCTAAGCTGTGGATCTCTATTGGCGGCTTTGGTTTTCAACCGGGCGAGTTTGCCAAGATCTTGATCGTCTTGTTCTTGGCCTTCTACCTGGCCGCCAACCGCGAGGCGCTCTCGGTCTCGATGCGCAGCTTTGGCCCGTTTAAGATCCCGCGTCTTCGCATGTGTCTGCCGCTGTTCATCATGTGGGGCATCAGCCTTTTGCTGGTGGTCTTCGAACGCGACCTGGGCAGCGCCCTGCTCTTCTTCACGTTCTTTGTCATCATGGTCTACGTCTGCACCGGCCGCGTGAGCTACGTCGTGTTGTCGTTCCTCTTGCTGGCCCTGGGCGGCGTTTTTTGTTACCGCTTCTTTAGCCACGTCCAGACCCGCGTGAACATCTGGCTCGACCCCTGGGCAGATGCGCAGGGCGGCGGCTACCAGATTGTCCAGTCGCTCTACTCGCTGGCAGACGGCGGCCTGGTGGGCACCGGTATTGGCAAGGGTATGCCCACCAAGATTCCGGTTGTCGAGTCGGACTTTATCTTCTCGGCCATCGGCGAAGAAATGGGCCTTTTGGGCTCCTCGGCCATCCTTATCATGTACCTGCTGTTTTGCGTGCGCGGCTTTGTGACCGCGGCCCGCGCTAAGTCTGATTCTTCGGCCTTTGCCACCGTTGGCCTTACCAGCGCCATCGGCTTCCAAGCCTTCCTTATCGTGGCTGGCGTCACCAAATTGATGCCGCTCACGGGCGTCACCCTGCCCTTCATGAGCCAGGGCGGTACGTCCCTTCTCGCCAGCTTCATCATCGTTGGACTGCTGCTTCGCGCAGGCGACGAGGCCACCGGCCGCGAGGCCGAGCTTAAGGCCGCCGAGAAGGACGACTCTGCCCGCGACCCGTTTGCCGGCTTTGGCGCGCAGGCCCTTGAGGCCGCGGGCGCCCTGGGTGCCCATGCCGCGCCCGCCGACATCGTGCACGGTAAGCACGCGCACGGCCACTTTGCCCTGCAGACCGAGGAGTCCGGCGTCCTGGGCCGCGTTGCCCTGGGCAAGCGCCTGACAGTGCTTATCACCGCCTTTGCCGTGCTCTTTGCCGCGCTTATCGCCAACCTCACCTACGTGCAGCAGGTCGACGCCTCGCGCATCCAAAACATGTCGTCCAACAACCACACCATCGCCAAGAGCGCCTACGTGCAGCGCGGCGCCATCATCACCGGCGACGGCGTGACCCTGGCCGAGAGCGTCCAGCAGGCCGACGGCACCTACCTACGTACCTATCCGCAGGGCAGTATGGCCGCGCACACCGTTGGGTACGTCTCGACGCAGTACGGCACCACTGGCATCGAGAGCCGCATGAACGAGACGTTGACCGGCCACGCCGATTACTCCAACTGGAGAAGCGCCTTGAACTCGCTGGCCGGCATCCAGCAGTCGGGCTCGAGCGTGGTTCTCACCCTTAACTCGCAAATTCAGCGCGCGGCCGAGGAGGCCCTTAGCGGCTACACCGGCGCCATCGTGGTCTTGAACCCCAAGACCGGCGCGGTTCTTGCCAAGGCCTCCAACCCCACGTTCTCGCAGGATAACCTGAGCTCTGTGATGACCGGCGGCGGGTCCGAGCTTGTGGACCGCACGACGTCCACGCTCTACTCCCCCGGCTCGACCTTCAAGGCCATCACGCTGTCTGCCGCGATCGACACTGGCACGGCCAGTCTCGACGACGTCTATCAAGCGCCGTCGTCTCTTACCATTGGCAACGCCGAGGTAAGCAACTACAACCACAACGACTACGGGACCCCCACCCTGCAAGAGGCGTTGGCCTTATCGTCCAACACCGTGTTTGGCCAGGTGGGCGTCCAGGTGGGCGCAAGCAACCTGGTCAAGTACGCCAACGCCTTTGGCTTTGGCACAGATCTTGGCCAAGACTTCACCACCAAGGCGTCCCTGATGCCCGACCCCTCCGAGATGACCGAGTGGGAGACGGCCTGGGCCGCCTGTGGCCAGCCCGTGGGCGAGCACGCCAGCCCCGCAGGCCCTCAGGTCACCGTCATGCAAAACGCCGTCACCGCGGCTGCGCTAGCCAACGGCGGCGTGGTCATGAACCCCTACATCGTCGACCACGTGCTCTCGCCCGAGGGCACCGTCACGTCCACCACGCAGTCCAAGTCTTTGGGTCAGGCTGTCTCTGCCGAGACCGCCGAGAAGGTCAAGCAGGCCATGCTCGACGTTGTTGACCACGGCACTGGCCGCCGCGCGCAGGTGGACGGCGTGAAGGTTGCCGGCAAGACCGGCACTGCGCAGGTCGAGAACGGCTATATCAACGCCTTCTTCATTGGCTACGCGCCTGCCGACAGCCCCACGCTGGCTATCTCGGTGTGCGTCGAGGGCCAGGGCGAGGACGTCGAGGGGTACGCGGCTGCACTGGCCGGCAAAGTCCTTGCGGCCGCAATCAAAGTCCAGGCCTCTGGGGCTGGCAACTAGCGTTATTTTAGGAACGCGATTTTCTCGCGATCAGGATGGGAGAGATGATGCCAGGCAGGATGCTCGGGGGACGATACCAAGTCCAAGACAAGATCGGTACCGGCGGCATGGCCACGGTGTTCCGCGGCCTCGACGAGGTCTT
>CAVEMP010000212.1:0-3300 GCA_963616835.1 uncultured Oscillospiraceae bacterium
CTCGTAGGACCTTCCTCGCAACCGCCGCTACCACCGCGGCCCTCATGGGCTCGCTTGTGCTGGGCGGCTGCAGCATCAGCGCCACCGCCGACGGCGGCTCCAGCTCTGGGTCCAGCAGCAGCTCCACCAGCTCGGCCGGCTACCGCAGCCTTGACGAGATCAAGGCCTCTGGCAAGATCGTGATCGGCGTTTTCTCGGACAAGAGCCCGTTTGGCTACGTCGACGAGAACGGCGAGTACCAAGGCTACGACGTCGAGCTCGCCCGTCAGATTGGCACCGACCTGGGCGTTAACGTCGAGTTTGTTTCCACCGAGGCCGCCAACCGCGTCGAGTATCTTGAGACCAATAAGGTCGACCTCATCTTGGCTAACTTCACCGTGACCGAGGAGCGTGCGCAAAAGGTCGACTTTGCCGAGGCCTACATGAACGTCGCTCTGGGCGTCGTTTCCCACAAGGACAACGTCCTTACCACGATCGACGACATTAGCGGCCGCACCGTCATCGTGATTTCTGGTACCACGGCCGAGACCTACCTCACCAAGCACTACCCCAACGTTAAGCTCGAGAAGTACGACACCTACGCCGCCGCAAAGACCGCCTTCGAGAACAACAAGGACGCCGTCTGGGCCAACGACAACACCGAGGTTATCGCCTTTGCGCAGGCCTCCGGCAGCGACGAATACGTCGTGGGCATCGACAGCCTGGGCGACGCCGATACCATCGCTCCTGCCGTGGCCAAGGGCAACTCCGAGCTTCTGGCCTGGGTAAACGATGAGCTTTACACTCTGGGCGGAAAGAAGTTCTTCCACTCCGACTACGAGAAGACCCTGCTTAGCACTTATGGCGCCGACTACGAGGACACCCTCGTCGTGGAGCCCACCAAGAAGTAGTCCTCCAGCAACAGAGAACGCCCGTTTTACCAAGTCGCCCGGCCCCTCACGAGAGGCCGGGCGACTTTTCTAGGATTGCCATCGCCGGCGCGGCGCCGGTAGTCATCTTTGCCAAAGAGGCTTTTGCCTGCCTTGGCTGCGACAGGTCCAAAGCCAGCGCTTAACTCACAGACGCGGCCTTGAGTTCCTCTTCGGTGCCGGCCCATATCTTGGTATCCGGACTGTAGTAGTTCTTATTGCACGGATCGCAGTACCAGCGGTGGAAAGTGCCGCAGTGGGTGGGACGGCCGCACTTCTCGCAAGGATAGTACTCGATGTCGTCACCGTTGCGCAGGCCAATCCAGTTGTTGTTGCGGTCGTAGATGCGCATCTTGTTCTTGATCTTAATCTGGCTCTCGCCGCCGCTGGCCTGGTCGAGTTCGCGCTCACTAAGGACTTGCTTCTGCTCGGTCATGATTGCTCCTTTTTTGAGGGCCTTCGGTGACTCACATAATAGCAGGGTGCCATCGCAAATTAATCCTAAAAGCCCTGGTCAACACGTTGTTCAGCAAGCCCTGGCATCGCGCAGCCTCCAGTCTCTCTTCAGCGTTCTGTTGAAAAGCTCCCCGAAGCTCACCCATAGTGATAAATGCCGTATCATTGAATGGTTTTAACGCCAACACAAGGATGTGGCCATGCCTGACGACAGCAGCACTCCTCAAAACCCTATGCCCGCGCAGGCGCCCGATCCCGCAGCCGCGTCCGCGCCGACCACCGCGGCGGCTCCCGCCCCCGCGCCTACGCAAACCCCCGCGCCCTACGTGCGCAAACGTCCTGTTCACCAAAGCATGGGCACCATCGACGACTACGCCAATGCGCAGGATGAGATTCCCAGCGTCACGCACGACTCGGGCTACACCAACCCCGGTACCCCCATTAGCGGCCGCTCGTACAAACGCTCCCGCGCCCAGGGCGAGCAGCTTCGCCGCGACCTGCACTACGGTCAGTACCTCGAGATTCCCAAGGGCCGCCGCGACATCTTTGCCTCACGCGAGAAGAACGCCCGCATTAAGACCGCCGTTGCGCTTCTTGCCCTCATTGTCGTCTTGGTCCTGGTCGTCTTCTTCCTCTGGAACTTCATGACCTCAAACTGGGGCTCGGTCACCGGTTGAGCAAAGCCCGCCAGCGGCCATCGGCCGCCGGTCGCTACCCGATCCCCAGCGCCTCCAACCCCGTCTTGACAAAGAGAATCGCCAGGACGCAGATGATGACCGGGCGCACGATCTTCGATCCGTCGCGCACCACCATGCCGGCCCCCAGCGTGTGCCCCGCAATAGAAAAGACCGAGGCGATAAGCCCCAGCAAATACCACGAGTGCCCCGCGATGGCAAAAGACGCGAAGCCTGCCACGTTGCTCGCAAGGTTTGCGCACTTGGTAAGGCCCGCACAGTCGCGAACCCCAAGCTTTGCCAGCAGCGAGAAGCCCAAAATCATAAACGTGCCGGTACCGGGCCCGTAAAACCCGTCGTACATTCCGCAGACCGCAGCCGTCGCGCACACAGCGGCAATCCGGCGGCCTTGCGGCAGCTCCAGCGTCTGTGGCCGCAGCGACTTCTTACGCAAGGTGACCACCGCCACCACCGGCAGCGCCACGATTAAAATCCAGCGAAACAGAGACTCGTCCAACATCATCGAAAGCTGCGCCCCACCCGCAGACGCCACCAGGGCGCACGCCACCGCAGGCACCGCCAGCTTCCAGTTCACAAACCCGTTGCGAATAAACCGCCCCGTCGAGAAGGTCGTCCCCACCATCGAAGACAGCTTGTTGGTCCCAATCGCCTGGTGCGCCGGCAGCCCGCACATAAGGTAAGCCGGCAAGGTAATAAGCCCTCCCCCGCCGGCAATGGCGTCAACAAAGCTGCCGATAAACACCAGCGGGCAAACGATGAGTAGGGTCTTTAAATCTGGAACAGCGCCTAACATGCAGGTCTTTTCTCGCCAAGGGACAAACGAACGCCCGCCATTCTACCGCCCGCTCGTTTCTCCCCCATTGCAAAGCGGGGTCCCGGCAATGACCGAGACCCCGATGCGTTCATTCGGCGAGAAAAAATGACATACTCGCAGAAAAACCGGGGTGCGATATATCCCTGTGTGCGACGATTCAGGTACCATTAAGGTCGACGAGTTTGAGATTGAGTGCGGCTTCCTTGAATAGGTGATGTGCCATGGCAAAACCCAAACTGTCCAGACGCGATTTTCTCGCAGGTGCGGCAATTACCAGCGGCGCGTTTCTTACCGGGTGTTCTTCGGGCGGCAAGAAGAGCTCGGCCGAGACCGAGGCCGATGCGGCGAAGGAAAGCGATTCTTCCGTCTACGCCCCGCAGGATTCACGCCGGTCTCAATGAGCATGACGCCCATGACGCTCTCCGAG
>CAVEMP010000213.1:0-14034 GCA_963616835.1 uncultured Oscillospiraceae bacterium
TCGCCGTCAACCCAGTCGCGGCCCGAGATGACCTTCTCGAAGTTTGCCGTGGCAGTGGCGGGCTGGGCTTCGTACGCGTTGGTGAAGGTCGCGGTGCCAGAGACAAGCTCCGCGGTGGCGACGAGCTGGCCCTCAAGGTTGTCGGTCACGGTGACCTTGAACTTGGCGACGTTGGTGTCGTAAGTCATGCCGCCGGCGGTGCCGGGGACCTCGGTGACCTGGTACTCGTACGCGCCCGCGGCGGCGTAGGTGATGGTGCCAAAGTCGAAGTGGCCCGCTTTGGTAACGGTCGCGACGTCGGACTCGGGCATCGGGGCGCCCTCGGTCACGGCCTCGAGCTTGAACTGGAAGCTCTCGCCGTCCTTCCACTCGCGGCCCGTCAGCTGCTTGGCCAGGCCAAGGTTGGCGGTGTCGAACGTCGTGTTGGTTGTCGTGTACTCATTAGTGAAGGTCTTGGTACCAGGTGCAGAGACGACCTCGACGTCGGCGACGAGCTGGCCCTCAAGGTTGTCGGTCACGGTGACCTTGAACTTGGCGACGTTGGTGTCGTAAGTCATGCCGCCGGCGGTGCCGGGGACCTCGGTGACCTGGTACTCGTACGCGCCCGCGGCGGCGTAGGTGATGGTGCCAAAGTCGAAGTGGCCCGCTTTGGTAACGGTCGCGACGTCGGACTCGGGCATCGGGGCGCCCTCGGTCACGGCCTCGAGCTTGAACTGGAAGCTCTCGCCGTCCTTCCACTCGCGGCCCGTCAGCTGCTTGGCCAGGCCAAGGTTGGCGGTGTCGAACGTCGTGTTGGTTGTCGTGTACTCATTAGTGAAGGTCTTGGTACCAGGTGCAGAGACGACCTCGACGTCGGCGACGAGCTGGCCCTCAAGGTTGTCGGTCACGGTGACCTTGAACTTGGCGACGTTGGTGTCGTAAGTCATGCCGCCGGCGGTGCCGGGGACCTCGGTGACCTGGTACTCGTACGCGCCCGCGGCGGCGTAGGTGATGGTGCCAAAGTCGAAGTGGCCCGCTTTGGTAACGGTCGCGACGTCGGACTCGGGCATCGGGGCGCCCTCGGTCACGGCCTCGAGCTTGAACTGGAACTCGTCGCCGTCCTTCCACTCGCGGCCCGTCAGCTGCTTCGCCAGGCCGAAGTTGGCGGTGTCGAACGTCGCGTTGGTTGTCGTGTACTCATTAGTGAAGGTCTTGGTACCGGATGCGGAGACTACCTCGACGTCGGCGATGAGCTTGCCCTCAAGGTTGTCGGTCACGGTGACCTTGAACTTGGCGACGTTGGCGGTGTCGTAGGTCACGCCGCCGGCGGTGCCGGGAACCTCGGTGACCTGGTACTCGTACGCGCCCGCGGCTTTGTAGGTGATGGTGCCAAAGTCGAAGTGGCCCGCCTTGGTGACGGTCGCGACGTCGGGCTCGGGCATCGGGGCGCCATCGGTCACGGCCTCGAGCTTGAACTGGAACTCGTCGCCGTCCTTCCACTCGCGGCCCGTCAGCTGCTTCGCCAGGCCGAAGTTGGCGGTGTCGAACGTCGCGTTGGTGGTCGTGTACTCGTTGGCAAACGCCAGGGTATCGGCAGGGACCGACTCGCCGGTCTGTTCGACGCCCTTGTCGTCCTTGACCAGGGTCTTGGCCGCAGTGGCCATCAGCGTGCCGTCGCCATTGTCGGTCACGGTCACCACAACCTGGTAAACCGCCTGGGAAGCAGTGACGCCACCGTTGATCGTGCTATCGGCAACAGACTCGCAGACCTTGTACTCGTAGGTGCCGGGCTTGGTGTAGGTAATGTCACCAAAGGAGAAGGTCGCACGGCCGTCGACGACATCGTCCTTGGTGACGCTCGCGGTGGTCTGAGCGGGCAGCGGGGCGCCCCCGGTCACGGCATCAATCGTGAAGGTGAATTTGTCGGTGTCGGTCCAATCGCGGCCCTCAAGGGTCTTCTCGCCAGCAAGGTTGGTCTTGCCCTCAAGCGTGCCGGTGGCAGAGTACTTGTTGGTGAAGCTCGCCGTAGCGGTCTGGCCGGCCACGAAGGTGCCCGTCGCGGCGACGGCCTTGCCGTCCTTATCCGCGGGCGCGGTCTGCGTGAAACCGGCGGGCATCTTGGTTTCGGTAACCGTGTAGTTCCAGCCGGCGCCCAAGCCGCTCACCTGCAGGGTTTCGCCCGGCTTGATGGTGTGGGTCGCTTTGCCGCTGGCATCGAAGGTCAGCTCGAACTCGTCGCACGTCGCGTGGCCGTTCGCGTCAAGCACCACAGCCGGGAAGGAATAGTTCGCAACCTTGGGTACGTTAAGCTCGAAGGTGAACTCGGCGTTGGCATAGTCCGCCGCGTTGTACCCGTCAGGCACGGTGATGGCCTTGGAGACTTTCAGCGTCGCAGGCTTATCGACGGAAAGCTTGCCGTTGTTGCCCAGATGCGGGGTAACGGTCGTCGCGTCGGCAACGGAAGTATCGCTGTTCCACTTGGGGTTCAGCACGTCGGTTGCGGTGCCGGTGTAGTTGGTGGATTCGCCCTGCTTGTTCTTCTTCTCTTTATGTAACTGGTTGATGTAGACAAGACGTGCGGTGCCGGCTTTGAAGTAGCAGCCATCATCGTTGGTGCCGATGCAGCCCTCGAAGGCCGCGGCAGCGCTGCCGGGGAACGTCAGCGTTTCGGTTTCCTTCTCGGCTGTCTTGTCGTCGCTTCCCAGCACGTAGTACGCATGCTGGTAGTAGTACGTCTGCCCATCGACGATTTTGGTAGCGCGCGTGGTGCAGCTCCCATCCTTGAAGATAGGCGTGTCCTGCGTGATGTAGTAGTAGCTGTTACCCTTGGAAGGGTTGAACTGGGACGTCGTGTCGCCCAGCGTCCCGCCGCTCCACTTGTTGGCATAGAAGATAACCTGGTTGGTGGTCTTATCAGTATTGGCGGCAATATAGGCTGTCATATCGTCATCGGGATTGGCCAGCAAATCGGCAACCTGGGACTTCAATCCAGAGGAATAGAATACCGAGACCGGCGTCCTATCGGTCACGACCATCGTGCCGTCGTCCAAATCAACGTTAAACTCACGCAGAGGGATAAGCGTCGCGGGAATCTTGACCTCGACCTTGTCGCCCGTCTTTGCATTCTGGGAACGCGTCACGGTGACAACGATGTCGCTCAGCTCGCCTTTACCGATGCCGGAGTCCACCGTACCGCTGAAGTGGTACGTGTCGACGTTGCCTTCTGTGGTCGGGGCTCCGCAGGCGTACACCGTGCCGTTGTAGACCAGCGTCGACAGATCGGTCACCTGCATGTAGTCGCCCAGCTGGTCGTTAAACGTGATGTAGCCAGACGTGGACTCGTAACCTTCGGTGGTGTGAGTCGGGTAGCCGGCGTTCTTGGTAATCTCTTGAGAGATGTCGGAGAAGATCTTGTTTAGTTGATCAGCATCGGTTGCGCTCTTGTAGAACGCGCTATCCGTGGCGCGTTCGCCAAAGGACCATGTGTAGGTGTTTCTGCTTTGCGTATATGTCGCCGCGGGGTAGTTGCTGGAAACCGCGTGCATGAACTTGTTCTCGTTAGAGACGCTCGACCCCGTGGGGTCGGCAGACGGGTCGGCTCCGTTAAGAATACCGATGGTATAGACAGTGGCGCCCGCGTCCTTCATAGTCTTGGCGGCGGTAACGGCCTCGCTGGCGATAGAGGGATCGAAGGTTCCCGATTTGGTAGGCGTGCCATCGGTGAAGAAGACAACAATCTGCTTGGCGTCGTCACGCTTCGAGGCGGCGAGCAGATCGCTGGCCTCTTGCAGGCCAAGGTCGGACCTGGTGTATCTCTCGGTTGTCAAAGAGTCGATCTGGCTCTTGATCGCCGCAGCGTCACTGCCCGCACAGGTAGTCATGCCCTTATTGATCGTCGCGCTGTTATTGAAACTCACAATGGCCACGCGGTGCTGCTTGGCCGCATCGGTTATCGAGCTGTTCTTCTCGGCAATGGTATCGACAAAAGCATCGGCGGCGGTCTTCAACGCCCGGAGCTTTGTCGTGGTGCCCAGGCTATCGGTCATCGACGACGACATGTCCAGTACCAGCACGATGTCGAGCGGTGTGGTGGCCGTGGAAGACAGATTGGACGTCGAGGAAAGCGCGGTGAGCGCCGTTAGGAATGCCGCGTTATCGCCCTTCTTCTTAATCGTGATACCGCCGTTGGTCATCTCGTCGGTCGTCACGGACTTGTCGGTCCAGATGCGGCCGACGTTGGCCGTGTTGTTCTTGATGAGGTCTTCCCAATCCCAAATGGTATCTGGATCGGCAATTGCGTCCGCGCCGTCAATGGTCGCGGCGGCGATGCCCGAGCTCGAGGTGCCTGCGGTTGCCAGCGCCGCGGCGGGCGCCAGGCAAAACACCATCAACACTGTGAGCAGAAGGCCTAGTAACCGTTTTCTCATCGTGTACCCCCTATCCTGGAGAACCTGAATCTTCTTTCAGGATGGAGGCAAAACTGTGAAATCGGTAGTGCCGTTTGAGCGGCAAATCGGCCAAATCTACCCCGGGGGCATTTCGGGGCACGGAGCCCGCGCCGGGCCGCCGCGTTGGAGCCCGCGCAGGGCCGCCGCGGCCTTCTCGCCGGCTACTTAGGCATGCGAGTGGCCAGCTCTGCTCGACTAGAAATGCCCAGCTTGGCATAGGTGCTGGAGAGGCGGTTCTTGACCGTGCCCGCCGAGATACCCAGGTGCTTGGCTATCTCGGCGTTGGACCAGCCTCGGCAGGCCAGCATCGAGACGGTGAACTCGGTGGTGGTAAGGTCGTCGGCCACGTCATCGCCCGAAGCGGGGTTGTGGACGCGACGCCAGCCGTGGCTAAAGCGGTAGGTAATCTCGATGACGCGAGAGAACTCCTGGGGCTCCAGGCCCTTAAGGCAAACCTCGATCAAGCCCTGGAGCAGGGCATGGTGCATACCAACGGGCTCAATCATATCGTCGGGCCTCGCAATGGACCAGGCGGTCTCGAAGTGCCAGCGGGCGCGGTCGACCTCTTTCAAGCTCATGTAACCCATCGAGGTCACCAGGTGCAAAAAGAGCTCGCTCACGGGGTAGGTGCCCTGCTTCATAATGAGGGCATTTAAGGCTGCTCCCGTGCAGCGACCGTACTCGCCGTGCAGGTAGAACGCGTGAGCCAGCACG
Source organism: uncultured Oscillospiraceae bacterium (assembly GCA_963616835.1). Classification (GTDB taxonomy): domain Bacteria; phylum Actinomycetota; class Coriobacteriia; order Coriobacteriales; family Atopobiaceae; genus Paratractidigestivibacter. The sequence continues at coordinate 5,142 of CAVEMP010000213.1, forward strand.
TAGCTGGAAAACAGACGCAGGCCCTCGGGCAGATTTGCCACCAGGGGGTAGAACTCCTCGACGGCAAAAGGCGACGGAAGGTGGAGAAGGACGCTTGCCGAGGCGCCCATGAGGATGTGCGCGGCCTTGACCACGTCGGGCTCTGACACGTCGACGGGGGCCAGAAGACCGTGCAGGGCAATGCGGGCCTCGGGGATGCGATTGAGCGACAGGTTAGCGTAACCCGAGATGAGGCAGGCCGAATAACGCAGCGCTGGGTCTTCGTGGTTGAGATACGGGCGGGCGACCTCGACGGCCTGCTCTTCACGGGCGCAATAGAGGTGCGCCTCGGCGGTCGCGATGGTGTGGGCGTCCGGATCGGTGATGCCGGCCAGGGCCTCTTCCAGATGTCCCGGTTCAAACGAAGTGCACATCAATGGCATAGGCATTCGCATAGTCATACCCCCAAAACCTTGTCGCCATGCGATTTGCACGATTGTACCCACCAGGGAGGGTGTCGTTTCTCGCCACACCCCCGCGCTGCGATGACAGGACCTAAAACGCAGATTCTCACCCAATTGAAGCGCTTTATCTGCGATTTAGGTCCCGCCATCGAGGGGGCGCGTCGAAGGGGCGGCAAGACGGGCTACAATCGACAGGTGTTGTGTATCGACGCTCGGAGGAACAAATGGATTTGAAGAAACGGGTGCTGTGTGGAGCGGTGTCCAGCACTGCCATCGCAGAGGGACTGTCGCTTTTTGTTGGCGCCATCCTCGGTGTAATCTTGCTCAAGCCCTTGGCCGGGCTGAGCTCGGCGCTGTTTGGCGCGGCGCTGGGCGAGAGCGGGCTAAAGCTGCTTGGCGAGTACAACGCGTTTCTGGGCGTTATGCTGGGCTTCCTTGCGCTTCTGGCTATCGTAAAGCCCTGGCGGCCCTATCTCAAGGCACTGGGAACCAAGCCCTCTGGCAACCGGCCGCACATGCTGTTGATTGGCCTGGCTTTTGGCTTTGCGTGCAACGCAGCGTGCGTTGGCGTAGGCGTTTTGACCGGCAGCCTACAGCTTGAGTTCACGCAGTTCTCGCCTGTGGGTCTTCTCGCCTTCCTCATCTTTATCTTTATTCAGTCCTCTACCGAGGAAATCACCGCGCGCGGCTTTATCTACCAGCGCGTTTGCCGCACGTACGGCGAGTGGCCGGCAATCATTGTCTCGGCGGCGGCGTTTGCGCTAATGCACATCTTCAACGACGGCATCAAGGTGCTGCCCATGATCAATCTGTTCTTGATTGGCGTGTTGTACGCGCTGATGGTGCGCTATTTTGACAGCATTTGGATGGCGATGGGCGCGCACACCGCGTGGAATCTCACACAGAACATCATTTTTGGCCTGCCCAACAGCGGAACCCCGTCGACGTACTCGTTCTTTAGCCTGGTTGGGACGCCCAGCAACGGGATTGCGTACGACACGGTTTTTGGCGTCGAGGGCTCGGTGCTGGCCGCGGTGCTGCACCTGGCGTGCATCGTTGCGCTGGTGTGGTGGGGCCGCAAGCACGACAAGGGCCAGTACGACATTTGGGCTGGTACGACGGTTGAGGACCCGGACAGTGAGGCGTGGTTCTACTAGGGGCCGCTACAGGCGGGTCGGCTGCGCGCGATTTGGGGGTCGTCAGTACTCGCGGCGATTTTGTGCGCGCGATTTGGGGCTCGTCAGTACTTTTCTGGCCGTTTTTGCCAAGTTACCGAGAAGCCCTTTTACAAACCCGCAGGTAGAACGCGTACGCCCTTCTCGCTTAACCGAGAAGGGCGTCTAAAAATACTGACGACCCCCGATTCGCGCGCAAATTTCTCGCTACAGTACTGACGAACGGCATTTTTGGCGCAGGGAGGTTAATCGTGGAGGCACTTGCGGTCGCGCTGGGCGGCGCACTGGGAAGCCTTGGCCGCTGGGGCATCGGCAGCGCATTGCGCACGGTGCTGCCCGGTCTACCTGCGGGAACCTTCGTGGCCAACGTCCTGGCGGGGTTGATCATCGGCATGGCCACGGGCTATGCCGCCGCGAGCCCCATCGACCCCAACGTCAAAGCCTTCGTGACCGTGGGCCTGTGCGGAGGCCTTTCGACTTTCTCGACCTTCTCTAACGAGACGTTTTCCCTTATCGAGTCCGGCGACCTTCTCGCCGCCGGAGCAAACATCGTGGTCAACGTGGCCGCCTGCCTTTTGGCCGTCTACCTCGGCCGCCACCTAGGCGCCGCCACGCTTTAGAAGTGTTTAGAACTTTTTAGAGCTGTTTAGAACTCTTTAGAACTCTTTAGATCTATTTAGAGCTTTTTAGAACTGTTTAGGACTCTTTAGAAGACACGGCGCGTCAAGCGGGTACACTAGATGGCAAAGGAGGTCTTTGCCATGCACTATGAGAACCCATTTACCCCAAGCTTCGGCGAGATTCCGGCACATATGGCCGGACGCCGCCAGATTGTCGCCGACTTCGAGCGCGCGTACAAAAGCGCCTCTCGCCGTCCAGAGCTAATGAGCATTTTCTCGGGGGCAAGAGGTGTTGGCAAGACGGCACTTCTCTCGTTGCTTTCAAATAAAGCCCAGGCAAACGGTTGGATTGCCGTGAGCACCACTGCCTTGCCCGGTATGCTTGACGACATAGAAATCGGTTTACGGAGAAGCACGGCACATCTCTTAAGCGATGCACCCAAGAAGCGTCTGACAGGGGTTGAGGTAGCCGCCGTCGGATCGCTTTCCTTCGAAAACAGCGAGCCCGCGAAAACCAACTGGCGCTACCGCATGACAGACATGCTCGACAAGCTCAAAAATACCGAGACGGGCCTCGTGGTGACCATCGACGAGATTGATCCATCCCTTGACGAGCTGGTCGAACTGGCCGCCGTTTTTCAGCACTTTGTACTTGAAGGGTACAAGGTCAGTCTTCTTATGGCCGGGCTGCCGCACAATGTCTCAACGCTGCTCAACAACAAAACCGTCTCGTTCCTGCGCCGCGCACAGCACTACAAGCTTGGGCGCATCGCAGACCACGACGTCAAGGAAGCGCTGTGGTGCACCGTCGTGGAGAACGGCCGGGAAATCGACGGCGAGGCTTTGGACTTGGCCGTTAGAGGCATCGAAGGCTTCCCGTTTTTGATGCAGCTGATTGGGTATCGCTCTTGGGATATCTCGGACGAGTCAAAGGCAATATCTGCGAACGACGTCACCTTAGGAACCGAACTAGCAAAAGCCGAGCTTGAGGACCGAATCTTCGACGCGACATATCGTGAGCTTTCGCAAGGAGACGTCCGATTTCTCATGGCAATGCTTGAAGACGAGAAAGACTCCAAGGTCAGCGATCTAGCCGAACGGCTTGACCGCTCCCCCGCCCAGGTGAGTCAGTACCGCCGCCGCCTTATCGACGCCGGTGTCATCGGCGAGCGCACGCGTGGCGTCGTTGGCTTTGACCTGCCGTATTTCAAAGAGTTCTTGGCAGAGCGCGAGGGGTTAGAGTAGCCTGCGGGCGTGCATAGAGTCGTCCTTTCCAGTTGGGGGAAGATTTTGGCGAGAAGGTCGAGTAGCCGCGGTCTTCTCGCCAAAGAAATCGCAGGTAAATGACCCTGCGACATAATGAGCTACTTGGCTCCTTCGGGAAAATCTTCCCCCAACCGGAAATCGGGGCTGTCGACAATCCAGGAGGGGTCGGAATCGAACGCTATGTGGACGATTTCTCCGGCAACAGCCTCCTCGGGGCGATAGGCGGGCACCGCCTCGCCGTGCTTCAGGGCGCTTGCGACCCAGGTTCGCGCGGCATCGGTCACCATGGCGACGGCGGCGTCGTAGTCATCGCCGCAGGTCAGGCAGCCCGGCAATACAGGAACCTCGCAGCCGTATCCGCCTTTGGCCTCGGCGGTTAGAACGGCATCAAATTCGTACTTCATCATTGCGCCTTTCTTGCCAGGTAATCCTCCGCGGTTTGGCGGTAGTAATATGCCACGGCGGTGTCGCCCAGCGCGGGGCGTTCGAACGCGGAGAAGGTCTTCACAAAGGTAAAACCGCACTTCTCCATGCAGCGCTTCGAACGGTCGTTGCCCTCGAAGAAACCGCACCACAGGGCGGGGCAGCCCAGGTCGCAAAAAGCCCGGGCGATCAGCGCGCGCAGCGCCTCGGAGGCGTAGCCGCACCCCCAATAGGAGCTGCCCAGCCAGTAGCCAACCTCAAGGTCCTTCTCGCCTGCGACGTCAAAGTGCTCGGTCGCGGGCTTCAAGCTGATGCTGCCCACCAGCTCGCCCGTGGACTTGAGGCGAATGGCGTAGCTTTCGGCGCCGCTCAGGGGGCCGTTGGCTATGAGGTCGCGGCTCTCGTCGACGTCGCGGTGGGGCTGCCAGCCGCACGCGGGCCCCACAAGCGGGTCGCTGGCAAGACGGTAAAGCGCCGGCGCGTCATCTACCTGCCAGTTCTTTAACACAAGCCGATCGGTTTCAATCACGGTTACTTCTTTCTCTTGCTCGTAGTATATCGCTAGCCCATCGCAACGAACTGCTGGTAGATGGGTCGCCGCGGGGGGGTGGCACTGCGGCGGGGCGAATTAGTGTACACAAATCATCAAAATGCTAGGATTCGTAGCTAGGATTCGTAGCCTTATCAGTGGCCGTTCTCGAATCCATGTACACTAATTTGCTTTAATCACCGAGCCTCCAGAGGAGCAACTCCACGCGCCCAAAAGAGAGGACCGCAAATGAAGGCCGAGATGAAATACAGGCGCGAGAAGGTTAAGCAGGTAGTCGTGACTTTCTCGCCTAAAGACTCTGACCTCTATGACTGGCTTTGCGCCCAGCCGAGCAAAGCCAGTCATAGAGTCCCGCGTCCTTGGGCGAGAACGCGACCACAACCTGCTTCATTTTCTCTTTGCGGTATTTAGCGTTTGCCTTCTTTTGAGCCTCGCTTGTCATGGCGCATCCTTTCGCGCGTGGAGCAACCATTTACCATAGGCTATCGACCCTGCCCTAGTGGGGCTTTGGACTTTTCAGCGCGCCTGGCGTTTACCAGACGAACTTTAGGCGGACAGTCGGACGAGCCGGTTTGATTACCAGTCAAATCGACACTGCGCCAAAACCCAAGTGCACGTGCTTCCAGTCGAACCACGAAGGCGACCTCGTCGACACCGCCAAGGCCGTCCGGCAGCCGATCGTCACGGTCCGCATCTCAAAGGTGGAAGAGCGCGAGGACTTCCGGCAGGTGAGCCACATTCGCCAGGTATGCTTCGAGATCATCACCGGCATGGGCATCCAGGGCTACCGCAAGGCCATCCTCGACCTCGCCGAGAAGCATGACCTGTAGACGCCAGGTGGGCGCATACTTCAAAGCCACCGCTCCTGCCATAAACGCAAAGCACCTCCCGGTCCGAAGAAGCCGAGAGGCACTTTGCGTTAACAAGCCAACGAGACCGCTAGAGAGACGCTGCCGCAAGCTCTTCCGCGGTTCCAGGCCAAACCGAGGAGGGACCGGACGTGTCCTTATAGTCGCACGGGTCGCAGTAGAGCCAGTTGAACGTGCCGCGGTGCATTGGCTTCTTGCAACGAGGGCACGGGTCGTACAGGATGGTCTTATCCTTAATGGTGTTATAGCGACCCACCTCGTCCCCCTTCGCGTTGCGAATAGGGGGTCCGACCGGATCCGCGACGGCGCCGACGACGTTTTCGAGCTCGTCCACCTTAAGCGAATTCATCTTGTTCTCGTTCATAGCCGGTGCTCCTTTCAGCTTGGGCGCTAAACCCATGCTAGCACGCAAACCGCTCAAGGATCACGCTTGATTACCAGTCAAATCGGCACTGCGCCAAAACAGACATAAGAAAGGAGCAGCCATGTACGTCAGCATACGAGTTTGGCGATTCAGTCTGACGATTCGCCTGAAGTTCATCTGGTAAAACACCAGGAACGCTGAAAAGCCCAAAGCCCCGCGAAAGCGGGGCCGAGGACAGGCGATTAACGGTTGCTCCTCGAATGAAAGGATACATCATGGCAAGCGAGGCCCAAAAGAAAGCGAACGCGAAATACCGCAAAGAGAAGATGAAGCAGGTCGTTGTTGCCTTCTCGCCCAAGGACGCAGACCTTTACGAGTGGCTCTGCGCCCAACCCAGCAAGGCGGGGACGATCAAGCGGCTTCTGCGGGAGGAGATGGAAAGGTCAGCCGAGTAGCCGCTTGGGCCCGGGTTTTCGAATCCAACGGCACCCCATGGGGGTCTGAAGCACGCAGGAGTTCGGGGAAGACTCCAGCTCCATCAGGCACGAGAGCAGCTTGCACCAGTGCGTGTGCCACATGTCCGGCTCGCCGTTCGGGTAACGGCGCAGCTCGGCATCTGTGGCACGGCGCCCGTTGGCGCACGTTCTGCACGTTTGCGCGTAATCACCCCTCATTGCCCACCGCCTTAAAACAAAAGGCCCCGCAACCGCAGGGCCTTGACCGATTCTCTCGCGCGCTTTCGCACAGCCTATTTATAACGCGCAAATCGCCGCCTGTGGGCGCCAGAAACCGCCAGAAACCGCCGAAAAGCGCCAGAGGTTGCCGGCGAGCGCCGGGAACCGCCGCCGATTTCCCGTGTCCCTACGCATCGCGCTTGCCCTCCATGTCGGCGCGAATCAGGTCACGAATGTAGCCCTGGCGGTTCTCCTGCGACTGTAGCCACGCCCACAGCTCGGCGTCCGCCGGGTAGAACCTGACGGCGATCTGCTTGATTGACTTCTTGCGATAGTTCTCCTGCGCCCTCTTCTGGGCTTCCGTGAGCGGCATTACTTCCTCCTTGAGCGAATCACGTCGGTGATAAGGTCAGCCGCGACGAAAGCGGCCACCAGGACGATGAACTCGATGATGTACTGCATGGTTTCCTCCACTCGTGCTAAGGTGTGGGAAGAAGGCGGCGCGGCTAACGCCGCCCTCCTCCCCGTTTTTTTGGGGCTGGCCTTTACTTCCTTAAGTGCTTTGGCGTGCGCTGGGTCGTAAGGGCCTTTTCTTTTCGCCGTTTCAGCTCGTCGGACACGATGTTTGCCAGAAGCTTCGAAGCAAACCCGATTGATTGCCTATCAAATCGACACTGCGCCAAAACGGACGCGGAGATGCTCAGGACGTCCGACGTGTTCATATCCGACGGTAAGCCAGCGTCGGAGTGGGACTTCAAGAACCCGAAGGGCAACGGCCCCCAGACCATCTATCACCAATTCGAGGAGGCTGCGGGACAGGCGCATAAAGTCGTCATCGACCTCGCGCACAGTGAGATGGACGCCGCCCTCGCGCTGGAAAAAGCCGAGAAAGTCATCCGCTATCGGTACACCGTCGAGCGCGGACGGGACAAGGGCGCCCCGTGGTCTTACGACGAGACGATCTTGATACTGCAAGACGGAACAGTCAAAAAAATAACGAGATGAACTAGCCCCCCCTGTAAAAGGTCAGCGGGAGATTTCATCTCGTTGGAATCATTTTACCCCATCCAAGGGAGCGCGGCCCCGCGAACACGGGGCCTTCTTCATAAACGCGCGGGCCGAACGGCACGCGGAAACCCGTCTGTTTGATTACCAGTCAAATCGACACTGCGCCAAAACAAAGAAACCCTTGAGGCATTGGCCCTCGCAATTATCGGCAACGTGATATCGGGCAGAATCACGAAAGCGATGGACGCGAGAGCCACTGAAAAAGCCTCCAAGCCCGAACGCGAGCCAAAGCACATGCGGGACGAGGAGGCTGAGTAAGGCGGGAAGGGCGGGGATACGGTTCCCCGCCCGACCTGCACCACAGATTCTAACAGTAGGAGGAGCCATGGAGGTCATCGAGTTCGTAGTGAAGCTCGCGATCGTGACGGCCGCGCTGGTCGTTTTCAAGCTTGCGGCGAAAAAGCTCAACGAGAGGGGGAAGTAATGGCGCTTTCGGATGCCCGCCGCCGAGCGAATGCCAAATATGCGAAAGAGAACGTCAAGCAGGTGGTTTGATTACCAGTCAAATCGACACTGCGCCAAAACGTACGACTGGGCGTTCTTCGCCGGGGTCGAGTTTGATTACCAGTCAAATCGACACTGCGCCAAAACGCGCTAAACACTCCTCGCTGAGCACGACGAGTTTGATTACCAGTCAAATCGACACTGCGCCAAAACGGCCCTCCTTACTGGTAAAGGTTGATGTTGTTTGATTACCAGTCAAATCGACACTGCGCCAAAACGGATGATGCGCAAGCTCCTGCTCATGTGGTGTTTGATTACCAGTCAAATCGACACTGCGCCAAAACCTGAAACCGAGAACAAGCTTCCCGACATCGGTTTGATTACCAGTCAAATCGACACTGCGCCAAAACTGGAAGCGTTCCTGTACGTCGTCGTAGTCGTTTGATTACCAGTCAAATCGACACTGCGCCAAAACAGCGTGTTGCACATAATCTCGGTGAAAACGTTTGATTACCAGTCAAATCGACACTGCGCCAAAACGCGTAGTTGTGCGCGTAGTTTCCGCGCTTAGTTTGATTACCAGTCAAATCGACACTGCGCCAAAACGGCCGCTTTCCAGCCACGCGGCCAGGAAGGTTTGATTACCAGTCAAATCGACACTGCGCCAAAACCCGAGCGTTACTGGTCCGATGTGATGCACGTTTGATTACCAGTCAAATCGACACTGCGCCAAAACCCGATGTGGCGAATGAAGAGGTCTGTCACGTTTGATTACCAGTCAAATCGACACTGCGCCAAAACCGACGTGTTCAGGGCTTTGGCCAACCTCAGTTTGATTACCAGTCAAATCGACACTGCGCCAAAACGGATGAACGAGCATCCCCGCGCCACGGCGCGTTTGATTACCAGTCAAATCGACACTGCGCCAAAACAGCGACGGAGAGAAGGTCTGGTCGGAGCGGTTTGATTACCAGTCAAATCGACACTGCGCCAAAAC
>CAVEMP010000213.1:14262-21742 GCA_963616835.1 uncultured Oscillospiraceae bacterium
GTTTGATTACCAGTCAAATCGACACTGCGCCAAAACCATTGGCGTAAATTCCCCACTGCAAAGGACGTTCAGATTTGACTGGCACAGCTCCCTAGCTCTCAATAAAATGCAGGTCAACCACCCTTTTGCGTTCATGCTCATAGCTGCACTCGTCCCGAGTGCACTCAAGAAGCAAAATCTTTGATTTTTGATAAAAGACCTGCTCAATAAAGCTCTCAAAATCATTTTTTGACAAAAATGATTTGAGATTCACGAACACAAAAGTCCTTTGATCGCCCGCGTCAAGAGCCAGGGACAAGAAATTCAACAGGTTATCAAGGAACGACTTTGTCTCCTGATAGCTTACACCAAACCCCAGAAACTTAAGGTAGCGTCTAAGCTCCCACTCCTGAGAAAAACCCATATCGGCATTCATGCCCATCCCTAGCGACAAAAGCTGAGCATCCATCGCCCTCTGCAGCCCTTCGACAGCCTGACGCAAATCCTCATCCTCAAGAAACTCGCGCTCGATTTGTTTAAGCACCCCACCCGCAAGCCCGCGCTCATCCCACGGCAGCCTTAAGGGGTTATCGACAACAAAAAGCGCGTCCTTGGGCTTTACCTCGGTATCGTCCTCCCAAAGAGAGTAAGGCTCCTGAGCAAACCCGCCTTCGCCGCTCATCAAAGATAAAACCAACCTGGTAAACAGCGTCCGATTTGCGACCTCTAGCGTCGAGCACTCCCCCGCCACTAATTCAACGGGCAGCTCAAGACCGGTAAACACGAGTTTCATAGGACCAGGAGCTCCTCAATCGTGTCCAGCTCGTCATACCCCTCACGATTTCCCGTGATGTACTCCATGGTCGAAAACTGTGCCTCTGATACCTTCAGGACTTGGACAAGCCCTGCCGGTGGTCGGTTCTTGCGCAGCCGAGCAGTCGCGTAACCTGCGGCGCCCTCGTTCACCACCAGCTTTGCGTAAACCGATTCTTGCAGGGGCAGATAGCCATCCTTGAGCAAGAACTTCCTAAACAATCGGTAGTCCTTGCGTTGCTTGGCTGTCTCGACGGGCAAATCGAAGAAGCAGATTAAGCGCATATAACGCCCCTTCCCCATCTCGCTCATGCGACATCAAACGGCTCAATCGCGTCCACAGAGAGCCGCTTCGAGAGCGCGTCAAGACAATCTTTGATGTAAAGCGAGATCACCGAAGAAACGCGGTACGCTCCATCCTTATAAGGAATCGCCTGGTTGAGCATATCAACCAAGAGTAGCTTATCTTCCTTTGTGAAATCGCCCCTAACGTTATCAAACACGATTCGATCGACGATGGGCCTGAAGGGCTCCATAAGGTCGCAACTCAAATTGAACTGGTTGAAGTCGCTGTGGTGGCAGATGCCATGCTGGGTTAGATACCCCCTTGCTACAATCTCGCGATTCACCGCAGAGAGGAGCAGGGCGTAGCCATAATTAAGCGCCGCGTTGATGGGCGTCTCGTCGTCTCTCGAAAACTCGGGGCCAAATAACGACCGAAAGTAAACACGTGCCGCGTGGGCCTCGCGATTCGTTGTGTCACCCGAGCGAACCTCGGCCGCGACCTTCTCGAGTAAAGCGGCGTCATCCTCGCGGGCTCTCACGCTTAAGACACGCGCTTGATGGGTTATTTTGTCCTTGATGACCCTTTGCCACACCTGCTTCTTTGCGACCGGTCCCCATTCTATCTGCTCGTCGATACGGCTACTCGTGTTATGGGCGCCATACAGCGGAAGATACTGGCCTATGGGGTCGTGCCGCTCATCCGAAATAACGAGCGATATCTTTGCTTTTGCAAGCTCGGACATCAAATACGCGCTGATAAACACCTGGTTAGTGTGCAACACCAAAGTCTGGAACTCGGAGAGGTGGACCTTTACCGTATCGTCCTCTTTGCGAACGACCATGTAGCCGCCCTTGTACGACAGCTTGCAAGGGCTCTCTATGACGATATGCCTAAAGCCCGACACGGGTCCTCCTCTCAAACATGCCTGTCACGGATTGGTCGATGATGTAAAAGTCGACTTTAGAATCGTTAAGTTCCTTGCCGAAGGTCACCTTGTATTGGCCAGCGGTCTTTGCGCCGCCAATCAACGAAAGGTCAATTTGCCTATTCGACCCATTCACAATGGCAAGAAATTGTAGAAGCAATTTAGCTTTATCTTCGGCAACGAGGGTTCTTATAGTGACGAGGTTTGTCACCTGAGGTATTTTTTTCATAAGCCCTTTGGCAACTCTCGGGCTTCTAGCGGCCAATGTTTCCAGCAAAAGATCCGCCTTCTCATCAAATTTGACAGGAAGCTGTATTTTCTTTTCAGCATAATCAGCCGCCCAACAAACAGTCTGCAAAAAGTCGCATTCTACAAACAGCTCTCTTGCATTACGGACTTCCTCTCTACCCGTAATGATTAGCCTGTCTCCGTTCAGCTCAATCAGCTGCTTCTTCAGAATCTTTGGGCGCACGATACGAACGAAGTCAAGCTTATCCACCTCGGCCAGCCCGCGCGCATAATCGACAAGAGCCTCAGGACATGCCTCTACCCTTGCGGCAAGCCACACGGGAACCTCGGCAAACTGGAAGCAAGGTTTGCCCTTCTTCTTTGCCTCGTAGATAAAGAAATAGGCAAACTGCTGGCTCGAGAAGCCGCCGTACTGTTTTGCGGCAAGATCCCTCTTAACCGGCAAGGCAAGCTTGGGGCCCATCTTTGGATTGCGCGGCGAGTAGATGGTCGCATTCCAAAACGCCCCTGTATCCTCCAGCGGCATCCTCGTGATGTAGCACTGGCGGTAGTTGAGCGCACGGCGCATGCCCTCAATCTCGGCTTCGGCATCCCAAGCATCCCTAAAGACCTCACCAGTCTCTTTGTCAAAACCAGGGGACAGGAAGCTGTTGACCACAAATCCGGCCGAGCCCGGCATCTGGTGCGTGCGGTTAAAAATCGCAGCCTGGGAACGCACGTAACTTTGCATCATGCGCGCGTAACCAATCGGGTTGTCGTAAATACCCGGGTGCCTCATCTGGATAAAAAGGCCAATTCTGCAAGCGAGAAAAGCATCGTGGGCGTGGTGAAAGTCGTTTGCCTCGCGGCACTTCACAAAGCCCGCAGCCTCGCGCAGGTTGTGAGACATACTTGCCTTAACAGGGACGATCTTTGTTCCTTCGTCGGCATAACGAGCCTCAAGCAGCGATTGCGCAAGCTTCACCATCTGCGAGGTTTCGACAAGCTGGCGGGCGACAAAACCCTTCATGGCGCCTTCGCTCACGTGGCTTCGCAGCAGGTTATTAAACTTTTTATCTCCTATGAGACCAGCATCGTGCAGACAGCGCCAGTAATCGCTCATCTTGCGTCTAATGCTCTCGTCGATGAGAAGCTCATCGGTCTTGCGCTGGTTCTCCTCTCGGTAGACCAGAGCCTTGTTCTCGAAGCTGTCGTCTTTGATGTAGGCGCGGGGAATGATGTGGTCAACCTCGTAGAGATCCGTGTTGGAAAGCTGATTGATATCAATGTCTCGTTTGGAGTAGAGGCACTTTCCGCGCTGCATGAAGTAGAGAGTCAGGCGCTCGTCGAGATCGTCCGATGAAGTTTCCTTGATCTCGGCCCAGACCTTGGGGTCCTCTTTCTTAAACGCCTCAAGAGCCTCCTTAAGCTGATCGTAGCGTCGCTTGGTGCGCTTGCCCTTGGCCTTCTCGTCTTCATCTCGCGTCACCTCGATAAAGATGTTCGCGGGCGCGTGACCGGCGATTCCCGCAATCTCATCGACGATGCGAATGGCCTGGTTAAGGCTCCTGCGAATCGCAGGCGAACCGGGAAGGTCATTGACGCCCAGCTCATGGCCCCGGTCAGTGTAGTAGGCGCGGTTATGCGCATCGACGGCTTTCTGGAAACCAAGGTCCTCATCGTGAAGAGCCTCCATCATGACCATGGTCTCGCCGCTGCGCCGCGTCGCGTTGGGATTGCCCTCGCGCAGGACATCCATAATCGAGACTCTACGACCGTTCTGCGCATCGACCTTAAGACCGGTCAGGAACTTCTCCGAAAGCCTTCCCCAACCCGTAAGGCGCTTCTTGCAGATGGCCTTGATTTGATCGGCATCCAACAAGCCAGAGCCAGCAGGGCCAAACTCGCTCTCTAGCTTCTCTTTCAAAATCGAACGGTCCTCAAAGAGGGTGTTCCACAAGATGATTGTCTCGACGTCACGATAGAGGCCGGTACCAGGAGCAATGTCGTCGACGTGCAGAATGTCCTTTGTGAAGAAGATGAAGGAGCCCAGCTTTGACTCAAGCGCAGATTCGCCTTGCCCGCCCTTCACGGTTGGATTTATAGCGCTATCCTCGCGCACGAGCCACTCCTCAATCTTCTTGTAGGTCACGCGGCGATACCTATGGAACAGGTCACGCATAATACCCTCGCGCTGGGCAGTATCGAACCTGCGCCAATCATCGCCGTCCTCGCTCCAACGCATGCCGTTGAGCTCATTAAGGGCGCAGAATTCCTCGTAGAGCAGGGAGGACTTGGGCAGGGTCTTCTCGCCCACCAGATAGGTGCAGTCACCCGTCATACGCAGGATGAACTCCTGAGCGCTCTTGTTCTTATCGATGACCTGGTCCCAATTCCAGGGCGTAATGACCGCGTCTTCCATCCCCGGTTTGCGCTCGGACCACTGGAAGCGGTTCTTACCGTGGGCGTCTTGGCGGGCGTTCTTGCCCGTCAACGGGCCAACGTAGTAGGGAATGCGGAACGAAACGAGGCTCTCGAGCTTTTGCGCATCTTGCTTGAGGAACGGGTAGAAACGGCCCTGGTTCTTGATGATTGCGCGCAGCTCCTCGAGGTGGAGCTGATAGTAGATGGCCCCGTTGTCGCTGGTCTTAAGACGGCGCAGGAACTGCTGACGGTCAAAGCGCGAAATCATATCGACGTAACGAGGGTCGTCCGTAGCACCGGTTCCTTCGAAGAGCTTAACGACCTCCTTCTTGAAGTCGTCGTAGCCAGTCTTGTGCAGGTTATACGCCGTGTAGCCCTTGGCCTTGTCGTAACTGTAGTCCTTGGAAGGATCGTCGGCGTTTAGCGAGTGATAAGTCGGTCCGCGGAAGAAGGCCTCGTAATCCTCCTTTGAACAGTACTCGCGGAGAAAGTCCTTTAAAGTCGCGAGGTCAGCCGCGTATTGATCGTACTTGGCAATCATGTTCTGCGAGATACTACCGCCCGGCACGTAAGAAAGCAGCCCCTGGAGCACGAAGGCCGAGTAAACAGTGCAGAGGGCATCAAGAAGAGCGACGCAGTCATCCGGGCACGCGGCCTTAAGCTTCTCGAGGTCTTCTTCATTGCCCAGAGAGACCTTGGTCTTCTCGCACGGGAAATCGCCAAAGACGTCCTTAAACTCGGCAGCAAGGCCGACCATGGCGTTTGCCAAGGCGCGGGAGAGCTTCTTTTGATCGAGGTCATCGGGGGCGGGTGCGGCAACGAGAGGTGCGATTTCTTGCGCGAGCGCAGAGCGACTTTGCTGGTCTTCGTTTCGAAGGGCCTTGGCGAGCTTCGCGCTCTTATCGGTAGGTTCATCCACCCCGCGGGTGACACACCAGTCTGCCAAAGCCTTGAAGAGTTGCTCCGAGGCGGCCTTAGGATTGGCGTCCTTCGACTTGAGGTTCTTCTCGTCCTCACGCAAGAAGTTGCCCCTGTGCTTGACGATGTTGTGCATCGCAAGGTAAATGAGACGCAGGTCAGCCTTATCGTCTGTCTCCATCAACCAGTTACGCAGGTGATAGATGGTTGGAAAGCGGTCGTAGTAATCTGCCTTTGTAAAGTCGGAACCATTGAAGATTGGGTCACCATCGACGGTCCTTGAGTGGTTGATCCTCTCGAAGAAACCGGGGTCGACAAGGTTCATCTCGTCTTGGAAAAGCGCCTGCAGTAGGTTAAGGCGCCAGCGACGACGAACGTAACGGCGGCGCTGACCGCGGTGGGTGCGGGCCTCTGACGCCGGCTGGGCACTGTCAAAGAGCCTGCTGCCCCAAGTGGGCTGCTTCTTGAAATACAGGAGCTTGCCGTTCTGGTCAGTCACCGCCCAACCAACCGAGCCGGTGCCCGTATCCAAGCCAATGTTGTAGTCGCCGTTGAAGTTTCTCAAATTCATGTCAGTCGAACCTCCTGCCACGTGTTAAAGTTGCTTTGTCGATTACCAGTCAAATCGACACTGCGAGTCAAAATACGGCTTAGCCAAAAATGCTTGGGTTCGCCCGAGCGTCCCGTAGGGGACAATCTGACTCACTTAAAGGCTCCCTTCGGGGAGCCTTTTTCGTAGGATAGCCCCTTCCCCACAAATCGAAACAAGCCATCGGCGAGAGGTCGCGGACGGCCCCGTGTCTCGCGTTCATAGCATCACCCCCAGCGCCTACGCAGTCTTGGTATAGACATTGGCGAGAGGGTACCAGGGCTACCGGACAATAATTGGACGGGAGGTTTGAGCGCGCGGAAGAATGGCGCGGCGGCAGGGCGAATTAGTGTACACAAATTGCCAAAACGCTAGGAATCGCGGCCCTGTCAGTGGCCGTTTTTGGATTCATGTACACTAATCGATCCCGCGCGGCACGAAAAAGGCGGTTGCCGGGTAGCAACCGCCTTGGGGTCATTTTTCTTGCCAAAAACCAAAAACGCGACATGTGTGCCAACGGAATTGGGTTTCCCGGGTAGCTGCCCCTCTCGCCGTATCAAAACCGCAGGTCAACGCGCCGCGGTTTTCTCGGCTACTCGCCCATATCGATTTCGTTGGCACATTTGTCGCGTTTTTAATTTGGAGACGCACCGTAGCAAACTCACGAGGCCCGCAAACCCGCCGCGCCCTCGCCGCCCCATGGTGGTTTTGGCGTAGGCGACGGGTCGCGCCGCGCACGCCGGGCGGCGGACGTATACTAGGTGGTTAGCCACATGGCTCACCCAAACGAAAGGACTCCCATGAGCGAGAACCTTGCCCCCAAAGACACCTGCGTGCTCGTCACCGGTGGCGCCGGCTTCATTGGCAGCCACACCGTAGTCGAGCTTCTCCAAAACGGCTATGAGGTCGTCATCGTCGACGACCTGTCCAACGCATCCGAGAAGGTCCTGGACCGCATCGACACCATCGTTGGCCCCCAGGCCGCCGAGCGCCTGTCCTTCTACCGCGCCGACGTCAACGACCGCGAGGCGCTGGAGTGCATCTTTGACGAGAACCGCATCGACCGCGTGATCCACTTTGCCGGCTACAAGGCCGTGGGCGAGTCGGTCTCGAAGCCCGTCGAGTACTACTCCAACAACATCGGCAACACGCTGACCTTGGTTGACGTCATGCGCAACCATGGCTGCAAGTCGATCATCTTCTCGAGCTCGGCCACCGTCTACGGCGACCCGGATTCCCTGCCCTTGACCGAGGCCAGCCCCAAGAAGCCGGCCACCAACCCCTACGGCTGGACCAAGTGGATGATCGAGCAGATGCT
>CAVEMP010000214.1:0-2968 GCA_963616835.1 uncultured Oscillospiraceae bacterium
GCGGGATTGCCAATCACTTGGCAAGCACCTCCTTGGCAAAACGGTCGAGACCGGCCGAGCGGCTGGCCTTGACCAGCACGGTGTCGCCCGCCTCGAGAATCGGAGCCATGACGCGCGAAGCGTCCTCTACTGTAGCAAAGAGCTGGATGGCGTCCTCGCTAAAGCCCATTGTGCGGGCCGCCTCGGCCATCTCGCCGGCAAGCTCGCCGCCAATAAAGACCAGCATATCCAGGGGCTTGGCCGCAGCGTAGGCGCCAATGTAGCCGTGCAGGCGGCGCTCCTCGGCACCCAGCTCGCCCACCTCGCCAAGCACAGCCACGCGGCGGCCTGTGCACTCCATCTGGCACAAAACATCAAGCGCCGCAGCGATGGAGTTGGGCGCAGCGTTGTAGGAGTCGTCGATCACGCGCACGCCGGCGGCAGAGGTGCTTACCTCCAGCCGCATGCCGGTCATCTGCATGGACTCGATGGCCTCGCAGGCTGCGTCGCGGTCGACGCACGCCTTCCACAGGCATGCCAGGGCCAGCAGGAAGTCATCGACCGCTTTCTTGCCGGGAACGTTAAGGTGGACGCGGCGAGACCAGCCGTCGGCGCAGTGGGCTTCAAAGACAGGGGTTCCGTCGGCGAGAAGATCCAGGTCGCGGGCCTGGACGTCGTCCGTGACGCCGGTACCCACAAGCTGGACGTCGACGCCTGCGGGGCGAGCAAACTTCTCGGCGATAAAGGGCGTGAAGTCGTTGGCGCTGGTCAGGGCAAGGGCCGCGGGAATATCACCGTGGGCAACCAAGCCGCCCACGATCTCGGCCTTGGCGCGGGCGATCCCCTCGCGCGAGCCCAGAAGGCCCACGTGGCTCGTGCCCACGTTGGTGATGATGCCCAGGCACGGCTTTGCAGCCGCGGCAAGGCGCTCGATTTCGTGGAAGTGGTTCATACCCAACTCGCAAACCATGACCTGGGTGCCCTCGGGAGCAGACAGGATGGTCAACGGCAGGCCGATCAGGTTATTGAGGTTAGCCGGGGTGGCGTGAGTGGCGGCCACGGCCCCAAAGCCTGCGCGCAGCATGTCCTTTGTGGTGGTCTTGCCCACCGAGCCCGTAACACCCACGACCAGCCACTCGGGGTGGGCAGCTCGCCAGGCGCCAGCCAGCGCCAGAAGAAAGGCCTCGCAGTCGTCATCCGCCGCGCGAACCACGGTGGCGCCGGCCTCGGCCGCGTGGGCCAGGGTCTTCTCCCCTACCTGGGCAGAGGCAACGAGAAGGGCCGCGCCCGAGTCGATGGCGGCGTCCAGATAGGCGTTGCCGTCGACCTTCTCGCCAACGAAGGCAACAAAGGTCGAACCGTGACAGACGCGACGCGAGTCGATAAAGGCGTCGCCCGCGATAGCGCGGGAACCCTCGACAAGCAGCTGTGCTCCTGTTGCGGCGACAACCGCCGCGGGACTCATCTTGAACAAATCGGCTCACCCATCCTATTGCGTCGGGGCGATACCCAGCGTGGTTACCGCCTTCTGCATGACGTCGTGGAACACGTTTGCGGCACTGGCGCTCGCCAGGTGAGCGGTGCCGTTGAGGCCTGCGTAAACCAGGACCTCGGGATTGTCGGCATTAGCAAAGCCGCACAGGGACGCCACGAAGTTATATTCCTCGTAGCCCTCGCTGGAGGCCTGCTCGCCGGTGCCGGTCTTGCCGGCAATGTCGTAGCCGTCCACCTGGCCTGCGGTACCGGTGCCCTCCTGCATGACGGTGCGCATCATATCGGTGACCTGGTCGGCCGTCTCTTTAGAGATGATCTGCTCGCCCGCAGGCCAGTCGACCTCCTCGCCGCCCTTCAAAATGAGGAAGTGGGGCGTGTTGGGAACACCGTCGTTTGCCACGGTGCCAAAGGCGCGCACAATCTGCACCATAGGGATGGCAAGGCCCTGACCAAACGACATCGAGCCCAAAGTCGAGCCGTCGTACTTGGCAAGCGGCCTCACGATACCAGCGGCTTCACCTGGAAAATCGATGCCCGTGGTGTGGCCAATGCCAAACTTGTCGACACCGGCCGCGAAGGTCGTGGCGCCAATGACGTCTTGGGCCAACGTGGACATGGCGACATTAGACGAGCGGCGCAGCATCTCGCGCACCGTCATGTCCATGGTGTAGTCACGCGGGTCGTCGGTATCGTAGACATAGTCGTCGCCGACCTTGATCGAGACGGGAATGGTATAGATGCTCTCGGGCGTAAAGAGACCGTTGTCGATACCGATAGAGGTTGTCAAGACCTTAAAGACCGAGCCCGGCTCGTAAGAGTCGGTGACAAGCTTCAGGTTAAGGCTCGAGACATCGGTGATGTTTGAGAAGTCCGGCAAGGGCGTCGAGCACGCGGCGTAAATCTCGCCGGTCTTGGGGTTGGTCACCATGATCGAGCCAGACTTAGAGCCGTAGGTCTCGATGGCCTCGGCGATGATCTGCTCGCACTCCTGCTGCAGGTCGATATCGATGGAAAGCACGATGTCGATGCCGTCCTTGGCCTCCTCGATGTAAGAGGCCCCGCTGGCCATGGGCGATCCGCCGGCGCCGGCCTCGTAAATCTTGGTGCCGTCGGTGCCGGTCAGGGTCTCGTTGTAGTAGTACTCCAGGCCAGAAAGCGCCGTTCCTTCAGAGTTCACGTAGCCAATAAGCTGGGCGCAACTCGTGCCATAGGGGTAGACGCGCTTGGTATTGGAGTTGTAGTAGATGCCAATCATGCCCTCGTCAGAGAGTCGGCTCTTAAGTTCATCTGCTACCGAGTCGTCAACCTGCTGGGCAAGAAGAGCATAGCGAGAATCGCGCGAGAGCTTCTCGACATAGGTGTCCTGGTCGCCGCCCAAAATCTCGACCAAGATCTTGGCCATGGCCTGGGGGTCCTCGACCTGCTGGGGGTCGGCCACGATGTCCTTGCAGTCGACGCTCATGGCAAGCACGTTGCCGTTGCGGTCATAGATGGT
>CAVEMP010000215.1:0-4733 GCA_963616835.1 uncultured Oscillospiraceae bacterium
CCGCGCGAGCAGGAAGTTATTCGCATGCGCTTTATGGAGGGCATGACGCAGGTAGAGATTGCCGAGAAGCTCGAGGTTTCTCAGGTGCAGGTCTCGCGTCTCTTGCGTCGCACACTGCGCCGTATCCAGGAAAAGATCGACCCCGAGGGACTCATGCGATGATCTTTGGCCCTAAAAACGACGACTCTATGGCCCAGGTAAGGGTCAACCGCTGGCTGCCCCGGGGCCTGGCTATTTGGACCGTCGTGGGCTTGTTTGTTGTTGCCTGGCTGGTCATTGGCGCCTTGAGTTTTGTCCAGCAGGCTCTGTCACTCATTTTGGTGGGCGGCGTCGTGGGCTTTATCTGCAGCCCGGTCACAAACCGTCTGGAGGATCACGGTGTTAGCCGCGGCCTGGCGGCGTTGCTCTCGCTTTTGCTGTTTTTGGTCTTGTTGGTGGGACTTATCTCCATTGTGGGCGGCCCTTTGATGCAGGAGCTTATGGTCTTCCTGCGAGAGGTGCCGTCTTATGTGGAGCAGCTGCAGCAGGCGCTCTCGGATTTTTGGGATACCTGGGGCACTAAGGCCGATCCTAAGCTTCAGGCGACCGTGACCACGGTGGTCTCGACGTTGTCTTCTATGGGAACGAGTTTGGCTTCTGACCTTGGTAAACAGATTTCCACCGGTATCTTTGACAACATTGCCGGCATGGCTGAGGACCTAACAACCCTTTTCCTGGGTCTGGTCTTGGCTTACTGGATTGCCAAGGACTATCCTTTGATGGCCAAGGAGCTCGCGGCCATCGTGGGGCCTGCGCACAGCCGAGACGTGACCTTAATGCTGGCGGTCCTTTCTCGCTCTACCGGCGGCTATATGTACGGTACCTTGATTACCTCTATTGCTAACGGTCTTATGGTCGCGGGCGGCTTAGCGCTTGCGGGCCACTCCTACGCAGGCCTTTTGGGCGCGCTTACCTTCATCATGCACTTTGTTCCGGTGATTGGCCCTGCGCTTTCGGCCATTCTCGCCGTTACCTTGGGGCTCTTCTCGGGTCCTGCCTTGGCATTTGTGACGCTTATTATCATGATGGTCGCCCAAAACGTGGCCGATAACGTCTTGTCTCCGTTTGTGATGCAACGAGCCGTCCAGATCCACCCGGCCTTGTCGCTGGTGGGCATCATCGTGGGCGGTTGCCTGGGCGGGCCCTTGGGCATGGTCATCGCCGTGCCTTTGACGGCGGCTCTTCGCGGTTTCTTTGTTTACTTCTTCGAGACGCGCACCGGGCGCCAGATTGTGTCCGAGAGCGGTGCACTTTTTCGCGGGCGTGCCTGGAAGGACGCCGACGGTAACCCCTTACCCGAGCTTGACGCGTTGGACGACGAGGACTTCTTCAAGGGCAGCCGCCTGGCCTGCGCCTTGCCCGCCAATGACTCGCCTGCGGCAAAGGCGCCAGGGGAGAAGAACGGCGAGAAGGACCGCTAATCGCGCCTGTGCCGTCGCCGCGGTTTTCTCGCCGTCTGGCCGTTATGTTGTTTAGGCGCTCAAAGCTCAATCTAGGCCAAATACCTGCAAAGCAGCTAAACAGGCTGTATACTTTCGAACTGTATGCGTAACTTTTGACGTGAATGCAGGTATGAAACATGAGCGCTGCTGACTACAAAACGTTGACCACCGCACAGATTCGCGAGGACTTTCTTAAGTTCTTCGAGGCCAAGGGCTGCAAGCTTTGCGCCTCTTCTTCGCTTGTCCCAGATGACCCCTCGCTGCTTCTTGCCAACGCCGGCATGAACCAGTTCAAGGAGTACTACCAGGGCTCCAAGACCATGAAAGAGATCGGCGCCTGCTCGTGCCAGAAGTGCCTGCGCACCAACGACATCGACAACATCGGCGATGCCCGTCACCTGTCTTTCTTCGAGATGCTGGGCAACTTCTCTTTTGGCGGCTACACCAAGGCCGACGCCATTGCCTGGGCCTATGAGTTCATCACCGGCGAGGAGCACCTGGGCCTGCCTAAGGACCGCCTGTACATGACCGTTTTCGAGAACGACGACGAGGCCATCGAGCTGTGGCATGCCCAGGGCGTGGCCTATGACCACATCTCGCGCTTGGGCGAGGAGGATAACTTCTGGGCGGCCGGCCCCACCGGCCCCTGCGGCCCCTGCTCCGAGATCTACTTTGACCAGGGCGAGGAGTACGGCTGCGGCAGCCCCGACTGCGCCCCCGGCTGCGACTGCGACCGCTACCTTGAGTTCTGGAACCTGGTCTTTACCCAGTACGACCGCCAGGAGGACGGCTCGATGCCCGAGTTGCCCCACCGCAACATCGATACCGGCATGGGCCTCGAGCGCATTGCCGCCATCATGCAGCACAAGGGCACCAACTACGACGGCGACCTTCTCCAGTCCCTCATTGGCGTTGGCGAGAAGCTCTCGGGCCACACCTACGGCACCGACGCCGACAAGGACCGCAGCCTGCGCATCCTGGCCGATCACTCTCGTGCCGTTACCTTCATGATCGGCGACGGTATCCTGCCCGGCAACGAGGGCCGCGGCTACATCCTGCGCCGTCTGCTTCGTCGCGCGGTCTACCACGCCCGTCTTATGAACATCGAGAGCCCGTTCCTCTCTAACTACGTCGACGAGGTCACCCGCCTGATGGGCGACAACTACCCGGCACTGCGCGAGCAGAACGCCCTTATCCTGGGCATTGTTCGTGCCGAGGAGGAACGCTTTGGCACCACGTTGGATTCCGGCGAGGCCATGCTCGAGGCCGAGTGCGCCAAGCTTGCCGAAGGCAGCGCCCTTCCCGGCGAGGTGGCCTTCAGGCTGCACGACACCTACGGTTTCCCCATCGACCTTACCCGTGAAATCTGCGAAGCCGCTGGTCACGACGTTGACATGGACGGCTTCAACGCCTGCATGACCCAGCAGAAGGAGCGTGCCCGCGCCGCCGCCAACCGCGACGCTTGGGGCACCTTCAACGACGTTTGGACCGGCCTCTCTGATAAGCTGGCCGCCACCGAATTCTGCGGCTACGACGCCGACGAGGCCTGCGGCTGCAAGGTTGTGGCCCTGGTCGCGGGCGACGCAGAGGTCCAGAGCGCCTCAGCCGGCGACGAGGTGAGCGTCATTCTCAACAAGACCCCGTTCTACGCCGAGATGGGCGGCCAGTGCGGCGACACCGGCTACCTTTCCTGCGACGGTGCCCGCCTGCGGGTTAACGACACCAAGGGCAAGAACGGCCTTTATGTCCACAGCGCCGTTGTGGAAGAGGGCGAGCTCAAGGTGGGCGACGAGGTTTGCGCCACCGTTGACCATGGTCGCCGCGAGCTTATCCGCCGCAACCACACCGCCACCCACCTGCTTGACGCCGCTTTGAAGACCGTCCTGGGCGAGCACGTGAACCAGGCCGGCTCTTTTGTGGGCCCCGATCGCCTGCGCTTTGACTTCACGCACTTCGAGGCCATGACCGCCGACGAGCTTGCGCGCGTCGAGGGCCTGGTCAACGCCCAGATCTTTGCTGCCGAGCCCATCGTGACCCACGTCATGGGCATCGACGAGGCCAAGGCCTCGGGCGCCGTTGCCCTGTTTGGCGAGAAGTACGGCGACGTGGTTCGCGTTGTCTCTACCGGCGAGTCTGACGAGCCCTTCTCCCGTGAGTTGTGCGGCGGCACCCACGCCCGCAACACCGCTGACCTGGGTCTCTTTAAGATCATCTCCGAGAGCTCCGTGGGCTCCAACGCTCGCCGCATCGAGGCCGTGAGCTCCATGGGCGCCATCGAGTATCTGGACGAGCAGCTTGAGACATTGAACGGTATCGCCCGCGAGCTCAAGTGCCGCCCGGCCGACGCCGCCGAGCGCATCGCCTCGCTTTCGGCCGAACTGCGCGACACCAAGAAGAAGCTTGAGGCCGCCACGACCGGCGCCGGCTCTGGCAAGGTTGCCGCCGCCTTTGAGTCTGCTGTCCAGATGGACGGCTACAAGCTGGTTGTCGCCCGTCTGGACGGTTTGGCGGGCAAGGACATGCGCGCTGCCTGGGACGGCATCCGCGACGCCGCCAAGGGCGAGGCCGTGGCCTGCGTGATCGCCAGCGCCACCCCCGACGGCAAGGTCGCCCTTCTGGCCGGCGGCACCGACGACGCCGTGGCCGCGGGCTTTGCCGCCGGCAACGTGGTCAAGGCCATCGCCGGCTTTGTTGGCGGTCGCGGCGGTGGTCGTCCCAACATGGCCCAGGCCGGTGGCTCGGATGTCTTGGGCATCGACGCCGCCCTCGAGGCCGCCAAGAAGGAGCTTGGGCTTTAAGTGCGCGCACTGGCCCTTGATATCGGCGAGGTCCGTGTTGGCATCGCGGTAAGCGACCCGGCCGGACGCGTGGCCTCGCCCGTCTGCGTCTTGCCCGCGGCGGAGGTCCTGGCGCATGCCTCGACCTTCCGTCGCGTGCTGGACGACTGGGAGCCAGAGATCCTTGTTTGCGGTCGTCCCAAGACGATGGCGGGTGAGGACGGCCCCCAGGCCCAGCGCATTATGGACCAGGCCGAGAAGATCGCGGCGGCTTGTGGCCTTGACCTTGAGTTTGTTGACGAGAGGCTCAGCTCTGCCGAGGCCAAGCGCATTCTTCGCGAGCAGGGCCTGTCTGAGAAATCCATGCGCGGCAAGGTCGATATGGTTGCCGCGTCGCTGTTTTTGCAATCCTGGCTCGACGCCAGAAACGACTGAAAGAGCTTGTGATGCCAAACGACTATGGACAGCCTTCCCG
>CAVEMP010000216.1:0-2846 GCA_963616835.1 uncultured Oscillospiraceae bacterium
GCGACCTCGGGGGCGTCGTTGGTGTCGACGCACACGAACTTGCGGACCTTCTCGGGGTCGGTGATGACGTAGTTGATGGTGACCTCAGCCGCGGTGCCGGCGGTGGTGGGGACGGCGATGGTGAAGACGGCGTGGTTCTTGGTGGGGGCAACACCCTCGAGCGAGCGGACGTCGGCGAACTCGGGGTTGTTGATGATGATGCCGATGGCCTTAGCGGTGTCCATGGACGAGCCACCGCCGATGGTCACGATGGAGTCGGCCTCGGCAGCCTTGAAGGCCTCGACGCCGTCGACGACGTTCTGGATGGTGGGGTTGGGCTTGATCTGCGAGTAAACGCTGTAGGCGATGCCGGCGGCGTCAAGCTCGTCGGTGACCTTGGCGGTCACGCCAAACTTCACGAGGTCGGGGTCAGAGCAGACAAAGACCTTCTTGTAGCCGCGGCGCTCGAGCTCGCCGGGGATCTCCTTGATGGCGCCCTTGCCGTGGTAGCTGATGGTGTTGAGAACGAAACGGTTTGCCATGTGTGGTTCCTTTCCTTTTCCATACATCGCCGAACTTCTCGGCGTTTGTATTCTAATACCCCGATTGGGTCGGTTGAAAAACATTTTCTTGCGAGAAGCACTTTTAGGTAAGCGGTGCCGAATCTACTCCATACGGACCCAGGCCCAGGTGCCCTCGCCGTCGTCGAAGTCCATGGGGGCCAGGGCGACAAAGCCGCGGCGGCGGGTCTCGGGCATGGTCAGGGCGCAGACCTCGGCCTGGACGGGCGAGGGGCCAAGGGCCTTCTGGGGCAGGTCGATGTAGACGGTGCCCACAAGCTCCGAGGCGACCTCCTCGCCGGGGACGCCGTCGATGTTGAAGGAGCCCAGGACGCAGCGCTGAGGTTCGCCCCAGTCAAAGCCGTCGAGGGCTTCTGCCAGCGACTCGTATGCCTTGACGAGCTTTTGGACCGATGCATCTGCCATGGTGGTTCCTCTCGCTTAGGTTGTGGTGGCGCCGGCGCGGCCGGCCAGGTGCCTTGAAGTATGGGCGCACTTCTGGGCGGCGCGGCGGGCTTGTCCGTAACCGTGCGCAAGTGCTCGGCAGTCGGCGTTTGCGCACGTAGTTGTGTGCGCTAGATGACGGTTTGGGCCGCGGGATTTGGCGCGCGGACGCCCCGTGTCGTACAATTCTTCGAATCTATTGGTCCATGACAGAAAGGAATACATGGCCCGTAAGCTCACCGAAGAGGAGCGCAATAACATCAACCTTCTAACTGGTGTTCTTTGCCGAGCCCTCCCTGCGAGCCAGCGGAACTTTGGAGCGAGCATTGCCAGCGCCCTCGTGCGCATTCCCCGCGACGTGATCACCGAGAAGGACTTGAAGCGCGTGATGACCAAGTACGCCGAGCAAAAAGAAGAGCTCACGGCGGTGGTTAAGGCGCAGATCTTGGACCTGGTGGCGCAAGGGGAGAAGCCCAGTGAGACGACCTATACCCTGCGGATTCCCGCGGATGAGACCGAGCCGGCGCAGAGCCCTGAGGACAAGATGACGTCTGAGCAGGCGGCCAGCGAGGCATCCGACGAGGCGACCGCGGAGGTTGCAACTGAGGTTGCCGCCGAGCAGCAGGAAGACGCCGAGGCAAAGCCCGAGCCAAAGAAGAAGCGCACTCGCTCGAGGTCCCGCAAGAAGAAGACCAGCGAGGCAGAGGTTGAAGCGGCTCCTGTGGACGGCGGCGAAGAGGCTGCCGTTGCTGTGGAGGAGAAGGTCGAGGCGACGACCGAGGTTGCGGCCGAGGTTGCCGTTGAGGCCCAGGTAGAGGCGCCTGTTGAGGCTACGCTTGAGGCAGAGGTCGAGTCCGAAGAGGCCACCGAGCCCGAAGAGGCCGCCGAGCCCGAAGAGGCCGCCGAGCCCGAGGCCCCGGCCGAGCCGGAGGCTGCGGCAGAGGAGGCCCCCGAGCCTGAGGCAGCCCCGGCTCCCGACTCCGCCCCCGCCGACAACAAAAAGTCCGTCGGCCCCGGCAAGCCGCGTCGTTCTTCTCGCCGCGGAGGCCCTAAGTCCAACAACGACCAGACCCTGGCCAAGGTGCCCTATATACGTCGCGGCGGCGAGAGCGAGGCCGCGATCCGTGCCAAGATTGTGACTCTTGACCAGCGCTTTTGGCTCAACGGCTGGCTGCTTTCGCACCCTGGCGCCTACACCTTGTACGAGAAGGAGATCTGCGGCCTTAACGACGCCCTGCGCGACGGCATGCTGCCCGGCGACATCACGCGCCGCCAGCTGGCCTACCAGATGGGCGGCGACGAGAAGTTCTTTGAGTACGGCTCGGACGGTTTTAGGCTGCTACGCGCGATGGGCATGGAGGACGTCATCCGTCACCGCCCGATGCCCAAGGCCGACATCTTGTACCACGCGCCGCGCCGCCGCAAGCACATGCGCGTGCTGGTGACCGAGAACCTCGACCCCTGGCTTGACGTGCGCGACCTTATGTACGAAGAGGGCCGCAGTGTCATCTTGGGCGAGCGCATCCACGCCGTTGTCTTGGGCGGCGGTATGCCCGTGCTGGAGCACAACCGCCTGGCGCTGTTGCTGGACAGTCTGCGTGCCGACACGATCGAGGTCCTCTACTGGGGCGACATTGACCGCGCTGGCCTGGACATCTATGCCAAGCTGGACTATCTTCTCGACGCTAAGTACAACCTGGCGCCGTTTACCGCCGGCTACCAGCTAATGTGCGACCGCGCGATGGAGCGCTTCCCCGATCCTTGCGACAACGAGCAGACCGGTCAGATCAACATCGAGGTGGGGGACTGCTCGCTGCTGACGGCCGGCCTCACGCCCGAGGCGGCCGACTACGCCCGCGCCGT
>CAVEMP010000217.1:0-10083 GCA_963616835.1 uncultured Oscillospiraceae bacterium
GCACCACAACGAGCGAATGCACCGGGATCGCCGGCTCCATGCTGCCCGTCAAGGTACGCAGAAAGCTGTAGCCGCAGATGCTGGGCACCTCACCCGTCGGCGTGAACACAACGCTCAGCAAAATAACGACAGCCACAGCGATGACCAGGCCAGATATGACATTGACCACGCGAAGAAGGTGCTTCACGTGCTAGTCCTCGTCGTCCGTGTCGTCGCCGGCGTCGTCGTCGATCTCCAGCCCGCGCAGCCTCATCGCAATACGGTGAGACAGACTGCTGATCTCGGCGCGCCTCTGCGCACGGTCGCGGGCCCTCTCGGTCTTCTCGAGGTCATAAATAAGGGCCGAGATACGCCCTTGCATGTTGGACTTCACTCTGGCCAACTCGGCCTCGTGCTCTTCTGACGCCTTGGCAAGGGCAGACTCAAGCTCGGCCGCGGCGGCCTTCTTGGCGGCAGCCAGTTCGGCTGCCTTGGCCGCGCGCAGGTCCTCAAGCTCGGTGCACTTCTCGTCAAGCGATGCTCGGGTGGCACTGAGACGAGCATCTGCCTGGACTTTCTCGTTGGCAAGACGCTGGTCGCAGGCGGCCTGGGCCTCCTCGACCTTGCGACTGGCCTCGTCCTGGGCAGCAGCCACGTCGGACTTGGCCTGGGAGAGGGAGGCGTCTGCGTCCGCCTGTGCGGCAGCAACCCGCGTCTCGGCATCCGCCTGCGCGGCCGCAACCTGTGCTTCGGCGTCCGCCTGCGCCGCCGCAACCTGGGCGTCGGCGCTTTCCCATGCCGCGGTAACCTGTGCTTCGGCGTCCGCCTGCGCGGCCGCAACCTGCGCCTCTGCCGCCGCCTTAGCCTCTGCAACCTGTGCCTCCGCCTCGGCCCGTGCCCCGGCGACCTTCTCGTCCGCCTGCGCCCGTGCCGCCTCGACAGCCGCCGAGGCCTCGGCCCGTGCCGTGGCCTCGGCATCACGCGCCTCTGCGGCCTCGCGCCGCGCCAGGTCCCGCTCATCGGTCAGCGCGTTGAGCTGGGCCTGCATGGCCTCAAGCTGCGCGCGCAACTCGTCGCCCGCGGCGCGCTCGGTCTCAAGTGCCGCCTCGGCGTCCAGCTGCGCCTGCGTGACCTCCTCGACAAAGACCCGGCGAATCTCAACGTCGGGCAGATCGGGGTCGGCCACCAGCTCTTCTTTGAGCTCCTTCACAAACTTAGGCCGCACCGGCTCGCGATCTGCGCCCTCGACCTCGGCCAGGTTGCGGTCGTCAACGCCCAAGCTCTTGAACACGGCATAGTTGTTGATGAGGTTGGTGTACATCTGAATGATGTACTCGTCGTCGACGGCCATCTGCGAGTCGTGGACGTTGACCGTGTAGCCCACCTCGTCGTAGCGCTCCATGAACTGCCAAAGCTTGTAGCAGGCCTTATAGTCGGGGTCCTTGGTCAAAAGGTTCGTGCGCTGGATAGGGCTGCGAACACTCGCGCATCCGTTCATCAGCTGGCAAAACGACGACTTTCCAAGCGCCATCACCAGGCGCCTCACGCGGTCGATTCGCATGAACGTGCCCACGTTATCGGCGTCGTTCTCGGCAAAACTCTGGCGATTCTTGACGGCAAGCTCGACGGTGTACTCGATCTCTTCGTAGGCATCGTCGATCTTGCTGTGCATCTTAAAGCGGTTGCATACCTCGTTTCCCGTGGACCAAAAGATCACGTCGGTACGCTTGTCCACAAAGGCCAAAAGGCGCTTGATCAGGTGGTAGACAAAACGGTTCTCGTACAGGTCGTAGGTCTCGCGCGTGGTCACGTTAAGGATGCGCGTGGGGTGGATTCCGCCGTCGTCAGAAGGCGCCAAGAACTGTGTGTTCTGGGCCAGGTGACGCACGCTATCGGCAGAAATCTTTTTTGCCAGCGAGACGGGCACGACCTCCTCGTCGGTCGTGATAAAGCGACGCGGCTTCTCGATGATTGCATTGATCGAGGGCAGGGTCTCCTCGATAATGCTAAGCCACTCCTCGTCAACTACCTTCTCGAGCTCTTCTCGGCGCTGCTCGATCGTCGTGTCAGACGCCTGGGCCAGCTCAAAGAGGTAGCGGAAGTAGCGATCGTCCTCTTGGATGGGCTCCATCTGCTCCGAGAAGCTTGAATATAGGTCTTGAATGGTGTCTGACATGCGAAAAATCCTTAGTACAGGTTCTGGATGCGGCTCAGGTAGCTCACAGAGTCGGGCAGGCCACCCTCACCAAAGACGGACTGGATGTACTCGATCAGGCCCTTCATCTCGTCACGGACAAAGGACAGGTTGGTGCTCTCGAACTTCTTCAACACCTTGCGGGCAATGATGTAGTCCATGCCGCCCAGCTCGGTGCCGCCGCAGGCCACGTAGACCGGCACAAAGTCGTACATCTGCTTGATGATACGGTTACCAAAGGCCAGCTTAAAGCGGGTCTGCAGGTACTTGTCAAGAAGGTCGAGCTTCTCAAGCGAGTCCTCAGAGATAACGTGGTCGACCTTGGCCTTTTGGAAAAGATACTGCAGGTGCTCGGCCGTGACGTGAACGCGCAGCTGCTCGGGGCACTCGAACTTGTCGGCACGCTCGTTAATCTCGATGGGAATCGCGCGGTCGTAGACCTTGTCGGTAATGGTAAAGGTCGAGTCGTCGTTGTTGGCGGTACCAACAAACCACAGGCTATCGGGCACAGTGATCTTGCCGCCGCGCAGCAGCTTGGGGTCGCCCTCCCACTGGGTGGGCACCAGGTCCAAGACCCACTCGTCGTGGCTCGGCATCTCGAGGACCGACAAAATCTCTGCGAAGTAGTACTCAACGCGCGCAAGGTTCATCTCGTCCAGGACAATGATGCTAGGGTCCTCGCGCATGCCCGCCTCGTACAAGGCACGCAAAAACTCGGTCTCATTGAAGCGCTTAGAGAACTCGTTGAAATATCCCAGAATCTCTGTGCGGTCGCGATACGAAGGCTGCACCGAGATAATCGTGGCCGGGTTGTCAAGGTAGCGGCTAAACGAGTACGGCAGCGACGTCTTACCGGTACCCGAGATGCCCTCCAAGATCAACAGCTTACTCGAGGCCATACCGGCAACGTAGCGACGAATAACCTCGGGGGTGTAGTAGAGGTTCAACTGGGTGCAGGCAAAGGCGCGATAGCCGTCGACAAACTGCTCCAGAGTGATCTGGTCGTCGAAATCAGGACGATCGAGGTCGCGGTACTTGAGGTCGACCATAGACAACTTGGGAAAGCGGTTGGCCTGGGCAATCTCTTGCTCCTCGGCC
Source organism: uncultured Oscillospiraceae bacterium (assembly GCA_963616835.1). Taxonomy (GTDB): domain Bacteria; phylum Actinomycetota; class Coriobacteriia; order Coriobacteriales; family Atopobiaceae; genus Paratractidigestivibacter. Next base: position 3,272 of record CAVEMP010000217.1, read on the forward strand.
AGGGTCTTGGCCTCGACCGAGGCCTTAGCCATCGCGGCGGCCATCTGGGTGCCGTCGGCGTTGACGGCCACGGTGCCGCCCGCGGCAGCGGCGCCTTGGCCGCTCTCCCCCATCTTGCCGCCCAAGACGTTGCCCACGGTGGGCAGCTTGTCGTCGGTCAAGGCCGAGGCACCCATGTACGGGATGCGCTCGGTGCCGCCCATGGCGTTAACCTTCAGGGCAAGCAGCTTGTTCTTCTCGTCCATAAGGTCCAGGACCTGCTTGTTAAGGCGGCCGATCTCGCGGTAGAGAGACTTGTTGTCGGTGCCGTCGTGCTTAAGGTCGTAGTTCACGCGAATGCGCTTGGCCAAGATAAGCACAATAAGCACCGCCGCGGCGATAAGCAGGGCAAACAAAATGACCGAGCCAATCTTGCCCACGATGCCAAAGCGCGAAAAATAGGTCCAAAAGATATTGAAGTAATCCACCCAACCAAAGATCAGCAGGTTAAGAAGGGCGCTAACCAGCTCGGCCACGTTGTAGATGACCTTAGCCAGAAGCTCCCAGGCATAGCTGAGAAACTCGCTCACTAGTTGACCTCGCTATCGTTGGTTGAGACGGGCGCGTCGCCGGGCTGGGCGCCGCTATCTTCTTTTCGGCTAGCAGCCAAAAGTGCCTCGGCCTCGGCCTTTAGGCGCATGGCCTCGGCAAGCTTGGCCTCGGCGTCTGCGGCAACGGCGGCCGCGTCGCTGGAATCAACGGCCCCAGACTGGGCGGCGTCGCCAGCGCCAGCGCCCGCAACGCCCTCGGCAGCAACAATGGCCTCGGCGCGCTGCTGGGTCTCCTCGGCAGCCATCGCGCGCTTAAGGTTCATGCCCACAATGATCAGGTGATAGACCTGGTAGATAAAGAACAAAAGCATTGGGATGACAATGACCACAAGGAAGCCCGTGCTGCTCGACAAGAAGGTCATAAGGCGGCCCAAGGCGGGAATGCGACCCACGTATTTGCCCACAATGTCGACGTCCGAGATGATGTGCGTATCGGTGACGTCGTTGTTGTCGCCCTTGGTGGTGTAGCTGCGCGCGCCCATGCTCTCGGCAATCGAGTCAATACGGTGCGTGTTGAGCGCGTACTTGTTGTCAATAATCGTGTGGAAAGTAATGACGTCGCCCGCCTGCAGGGTGGAAGGATCGCAGGTCTGGATGATAATCAGGTCGCCCTCGTCAAAGGTGGGAGACATGGAGTTTGACTGCACCGAGAGCGGCGTGAACCCGGCGATGTTGGCCACAGACTTCTCGTCCCTGGTGGCCAGCGTCGTAAAGGCGTAGAGCGCGGCCACCAAGATAATGACCCACATAACGACACTCAGCGCGACCGACGCGACTTTCTTAACTGTTTGCATAACTCCCTTTCAAATCCAAACCGTTTACTCAACGTCGACGCCCTGGAAGCGCATCGAGACGGAATAATCAGCACCCTTAACAACATTAGTACAATTTGCGTCCGTGCCCTCGAGCCAAATCCGCACAACGACAGATTTGTCCTGCTCGGCGGCAAGGCTAAACATGTTTGAGGCCTCTGTGGCGGCAGCTGTATCCAGGCCAAAGGTCGTGACCTGGCCATTTGCAGATGCCGAGACACCCGCGTTGGGGTCGTAGACCCACGTCTGGCCGTCTGCCGTGAAGCTCATGCGCATGGCCAGCGGCAACGCATCGCTTGACGTCGAGAGAAACTCGGTGCCCGCGGCGCCGTCTGTGCCGGCCTGGCCGGTAAGACGAACAATAGAGTCGTCCAGGCTAATGAAATGCAGCGTGAACTCCAGGTAGGCACCGGTAGAGGCCACGGCCTCGCTGCCGTTTTCCAGGTAGAAATTTTGGCCGTCAGAGGAGGTCACCGGCACAAGCTGCGAGGCGTCGATGTCGATGCCCTGCTCTGCGGTAATGCGCGAGGTGATCTGGTCAAAGCCCAAAGTGGTCACGTAATCGGTGTAGGCGTCGTGGGCGTCCAGGTCAAAACGCAACGAGCCGTCGGCGTTTGCCTCGATGGCAAGCTGGCGGGTCTTGGCGCTATCTGCGATGGAGAACCACGCGAAGGTTGACATACCTATAGCTACCAAGGCAAACGCGGCCAAAACAAGCGTCGTGGCAACGCGGCGGCGCATCTCGGCGCGCTCCTGGGCCTGCGACGACGCCGGGCTTTGCGGGGCCGACGCCGAAGCCTGCGACGCCTGCTGGGCGCGCCCCTTTTGTGCGTGCGGCACGGCCATTACCCCTCCGTCCCGTCAAGCACGGCAAAGAGCGACAGGTGCAGTGTGCCGGTATCGCCGTAAAGGTAATCGGCGCTATCGGCATCGGTGCCCTCAATGTAGTAATAGACGTCCAAGCGGTAAACCTGCCCAAGCTCCAGGTTGGCCAGCGAGCTCTGGGGCCGCGCGGCCGTGGCCGAGGTATCCATAAGATACGCCGAGAAATCCTCTACCGGGTCTGCAGCGCAGGCCAAGGAGCCGTTTGACCAGCCCAGGACCATGCCGTCTTGGTAGCCGTCGAGGCTTGGGGCCGTAGCAGGGTGCTCGTCGCGGTGCGTGCCGGCCGTAGAGTCCAGCTCAAAGATGGCCGTCTTGACCACCTGACCGCCGCGCGAAAGCTTAAGGCCCACGCGAGCCACCTTAAGAAGATCCTCGTTGACACCCTCGGGCACCAGGGTGTCTGCCAGATAAAGGGCAACAGTGCCCGTGGCGTTGCTCGCCTGGCTACCGCTCACGCTGGCGCGCAGGTCAACCCAGCCGTGGTAGAAGCCCTCGCCGTCGCCGGCCTGCCCAAAAAGGGTGGCCTTGCCTTCGTTGGAGTTGCCGGTGCTTTGGGCAAAGCCATCAAGGTCAAAGGTCGAGACGGGATAGAGCACCAGGTCATCGGAACAGTTGGTAGAAAGCGCCACGTCGCCTGAAGAAGACCAGGTAGACGCCGCGTCGTCGCCCATCTGGACAACAAGAGAGCTGTCGCCGCTGTGGACGGCCACGCTGCTGGTGTTCACCTTGGCATTGCTCGTAAACCAGGCGTAGGTAACCGCGCTCAAGGCAATCGCCAAGGCTACGAGGGACAAAGCAATGCCCAGACGAGCACGGCGGCTCACGGCGCGAGTCTCTGCGCCCGTCGTCGCGCCCGTCGACGCGCTCATCGCCGCGTCAGTCGTTGCGTCCGTGGTCTTCTCGCCCATGCTCATCTCCCCTCTCCCGTTATGCCGCCTGGCCGCCAAAGGCCAGCTGCAGGGTCACGTCTTGTGCCTGGGCTTCGTTTGCGCAGTTTACGTCGCAGCCCTCCATGTACACAAAATAGCGCACGCGCGCGGTCTCGTTGGCCGCAAGCGTGGCAAGCGCGGCGGCGCCGCTGGCGACGGTAGGTGAATCCTCCGAGCCCTCCATGGCGTAGGCGCCCATGGCAACGGCTGGATCGGCCACGTAGGACCAAGATGCGTCGCCGCTCACAACCACGCCCTCCTGGGCCGTGGTCACGGTCGAGGTCGCGCCCGAGGTGTCGCCTAATGCGTCGCAGGTAAAGATATGCGTTTGGGTGCCAGCGGCGGTCTCTAGCACCAACCCCAGCCTCAACGAGGCCAAAAGCTGTGCGTCGCTCGAGACAGACATGCCGGGCGTGTACAGGTAGATATCCAACGCCTGTGAGCCGGCCTGCAGATAGACCTCACCAGAAAGCAGATAATCGTCCGCAGCCGTCGTGGTCAGCGCGTAATCGGTCGTGATGCCGGCAGCGTTCTGGAAACTCGAGCGCCAGAAGTTCGTAAGATCTGCCGTCGAGACCGGGTAGAGGGTCTTCTCGGCGGCTGCCAAATCGCACGTCGTGTCAAACGTGCCGGACTCACTGGCAGAGATCAGCAGGTCACCCGAGTCGCTGCTCACCGTGTGGGCGCTTGGCGTCACGTTGGTGTGGCGAGAAGAACTAAACCACGCAAAGGTCACCGCAGTAACGGCAACGGCAAGCAGCAGTACCCAAACAGCTGCCCCGGCCAGACGTCTGACCTGGGCTTTATTTGATTCTGTACGCGCGCTCACTCGTCACCCCCTAATCCCTCACGCCAACAAAGCGAAGCGCCAGCGACTCGAGGTTGGTGCTGGCCAGGTTGTTGGTGCAGTCCTCGTCGCAACCCTCGAGCCACACATAGACGTCAACCTGCACAGGCGTGCCGTGGGCGTCGCCGGTTGCCGCAGAAGGCAGGCTGCACAGCAAAGTCGACGCGTCCTGAAGCGTGATCTGTCCGGTCTGGGTATCGTAAAGCGCAAAGTTATCCGAGGTCAGCGGCGAGAAACTCACCGTAGAGCCGTCGGTCTTGGCGGAGTCAAGAACGTCGCCGGCCTGGCCTTTTTGGGTGTTGTAGCGCCCCTGCGGGTTGTGATTGGCCGTGAGCTCAAAGATATAGTGGCCCGCCACCGCGGTGTTCTGCCCCGGCTCGTGGACAAGAAGGGCCACGCGCAGCGCGGTGGAGATGGGGTTGTCCTGATCGGTGTCGTTAAAGTCAATCCCGGCCAGGTAGACATCGGTGGCCTTGGAGTTGGTGGTAAGGAAAAGCGACGTCTGGTAGAAATCCGTGCGCTCGGCAGTCTCAAAGACGCTGGCCAAAACCGAGGTCGAAGACCCCGTGCCCGTAAAGCCCGCCACGCGCTGAAAGCCGTTTTGGACATTATCGGTCGAGACGGGATTAAGCAGACCTTCGAACGAAAGCCCGGCAGAAGTCTTGTAATCGCCGTCGTAGGCATCGGCAATAAGGAAGGTGACGCCGGTGCCCGCGGCCATCTTGACGTCGGTGACGTGGCGCGTGGTGTTGTAGATGTACCAGGCGTAGGTAACGGCCGTGGCCGCGCAGGCGGCAATAAGTAACAGCACAAGGGTGCGGCCAAAGCTACGGCGCAGGCGGGCCGTGTTGTTGGCGAGAAGCTCGCTGGGATTGGATTGGTTGCTTGAGTTGTTAGCGCCACCGGTCATGCGCCGTACCTCCTTTCTGGCCTGTTGCTACGAGTGCGAGATGCCCTCGGTCTTGATCTTGGTGAGGGAGTAAGTGATGTAATCGGAGTTGGTATAGGACGAATCGCTGTTGACGTTTACGGGAGTGTCGACCACGTTGCCGTTAGCGTCAAAAAGCTGGGCGGTCAGGACAATGCGATAGTTGGCATAGAAGTGCTGGGCGGTCTCGACGTCGGTGTTCACCTTTACCTGGAAGAGGAACTTGAAGACGTTGGTGTTGCCGTCGCGGGTAGCGAAGGAGCCGTCATTCTTGGTATCGGTAAAGGTAATAGCCGAAGAGCCAATAGCTCCCTGGCCAAGATCGCTAGATGTTACGCTTAGATAGTCGTTGATGTCCACAGGCTCATAAGCGCCGTCCGTGCTCGTGCGTTGCTGCAGCGTAAGCGTGTACTTAACACTCGACGCCTTATCGATAACAGAGTCGCCGTCCACGAGCTTGAGCAGGCTATACGTGCCCACCGCGCCGATGGTGCCGTCGGCCAGGTCAAGGTCATTAACGTTGATCCCCAGCTGCGTCTGCTTGCTCGCCGCAAGCTCGATCGTCGAGCTGCCCAGGTCCTTGCGGTAGTAACCGGGATTGCCCACCTTGTTAGCGACCAAGCTAGAAGTCAAGAGCGTGTCGGCGCGGGTCGAAAGCGTCGAGCGGTAGTGAATCTTGGTATAGGACTTGCCGTCCTGCGATGCAGCGATAGCCTGTTTGGCGCCCTCTTCGGTCATCTTGAGGCCGGTAATCTTGGCAATGATCTGGAAAGAATTGCCGTTACTCTTCGCTATTTCACGAATGCCAGAAAGATCGAAACCAAGAGACTCGGACAGGTCGTTGCCGCCTGCAGACCAAGACTGTGTAGCGGCAGCAATCTTGCCAGTTGCGACAGTCCATGTAGCCGAGTCACTAGACCCGCTAGGCGTGTAGTACGTTTCCCCCACCTTCACGTAGAATTCCAGCGTACCCGTAGTCCCCGTCGGGAAGCCCGACGCGCCTGTGGTGCTGCCATTGGAGTCGTAGCTCACCAGCGAAGCACCAAACTGGTAGTACAGCTTGTCAGAGGTGGTGTACTGCTGGTTTGAATCGAAGGTGATGGTGTCAGTAGCGGCCAGCGGGAAGGTATATCCGGTGCCATCCGACGTCTTCTGGAGCTCGGTGATGCCGGAGGCATCCGTGCTGTCCACAAGGACCTGCGAGTAGCTCGAGAAGATGCTGTAGGTCGAAGCAGTGTTCTGGTGGCCGTCCTCGGTGCTGCTGTTGCGCAAAGTGAAGTTGAGCTTCTTGTTGATGCTCGTATCAGCAAACGAAGCGCTGGTATAGCCGTTAACGGCAGTCGATGTAGAACCAGCAGGCACGTTCACCACCAGGTAGAAGTTCTCGTCGGGCGAGGTCTCCTTGCCGTCCGTGCCCTTGGCCACGGAAAGGGTATAGCGCTGAACATCATTATCCGTGCCCTCAACATAGGGACGGTAATACGTCTCCTGGTCTCCGCTCACAACCTTGGCGCCGACATTCACATCGCTGTACTGGCACTGCACCCATGCACCTGCGGAATCCTCTTTCGCCGAGATATCCATGAGCTCGCTCAGCCACTTCTCTGCGTAGGCATTGTTGCTGGAATCCTTGAAGTCGGCGAGCTTTACGCTCGAAGCGCCGCCATCGCCAACCGTATAGTGATACGCTTTATCGTTGTTCGCTGTGTCAACCAGCGTGAGCTGCGTGCCGGCAGGCAACGAGCCCGACCCGCCATGCTCGAACACGATGCTCTTGCCAAGAGCGCGCATCGAGCCACCGCTGGCCAGGTGCGTGTCCCA
>CAVEMP010000218.1:0-8295 GCA_963616835.1 uncultured Oscillospiraceae bacterium
CAAGTACGTCCAGGCCTACTTCCAGTACGACTCCAAGAAGACCGGCGGCGTCACCATCAGCCACCTGCGCTTTGGCGACTCCCCGATCCGCTCCCCGTACTACGTGACCAAGGCCGACTTTGTGGCTTGCCACAACCCCAGCTACATCATCAAGGGCTTCAAGATGGTGCGCGACGTCAAGCCCGGCGGCACCTTCCTGGTCAACTGCCAGTGGTCCGACGAGGAGTTCGCCGGCCACATGCCTGCGATCGCAAAGCGCTACATCGCTAAGAACAACATCACCGTCTACCTGATCGACGCCATTGACCTGGCCGAGAAGGTTGGCATGGGCAAGCGTACCAACACCGTGCTGCAGTCCGCGTTCTTTGCGCTGGCCAAGGTGCTTCCCGCCGAGGAGGCCCTCCAGTACATGAAGGATGCCGCCACCAAGTCCTACCTCAAGAAGGGCCAGGCCATCGTCGACGCCAACCACAAGGCCATCGACGCCGGCGCCACCGCCTTCCGCAAGTTCGAGGTTCCCGCCGACTGGGCTACCGCCGAGGATGCCCCGGCCAAGCTCTCCCTCGAGGGCCGCGCCGCTATCGTCGAGCAGGTCAAGAACCTCCTTGGCCCGATCAACCGCATGGACGGCGACTCGCTGCCCGTCTCGGCCTTCAAGGGCATCGAGGACGGCCAGTGGGAGCTGGGCGCCTCTGCCTACGAGAAGCGCGGCGTTGCCGTTAGCGTTCCCAAGTGGGACGAGACCAAGTGCATCCAGTGCAACTCCTGCGCCTTTGTGTGCCCGCACGCCACGATCCGTCCGTTTGTCATGACCGACGAAGAGGTCGGCGCGGCGCCCGCGAACACCCGCACCCTCGACGCCATGGGCCCCAAGGTCAAGGGTATGAAGTACACCCTGGCCGTGAGCCCGCTCGACTGCATGGGCTGCACTGTCTGCGTCACCGCTTGCCCCAAGGGCGCCCTCACCATGGTCCCGCAGGAGGAAGAGCTTGCCCAGCAGGACGTCTTCGACTACTGCGTTGCCAAGGTCGCCGAGAAGCCCGAGGCCATTGCCGCCAACACCAAGGGTTCCCAGTTCAAGCAGCCGCTGCTTGAGTTCTCTGGCTCCTGCGCAGGCTGCGCCGAGACGAGCTACGCACGTCTCGTCACCCAGGTCGCCGGCGATCGCATGTTCATCTCCAATGCAACCGGCTGCTCTTCCATCTGGGGCAACCCGGCCGCGACCTCGCCCTACACCGTTAACGCCGAGGGCCACGGTCCCGCGTGGAACAACTCGCTGTTCGAGGACAACGCCGAGCACGGCCTGGGCTTCCAGGTTGGCTACGAGGCCGTCCAGAACAAGCTCGTTGCTTCCGTCAAAGAGATGATGGCCTCTGACAAGGCCTCCGAGGGCTTCAAGGCCGCTGCCCAGGCTTGGATCGACTCTCGCAATGACGTCGAGGGCTCCAAGGCCGCTGCCGCCGCTTTGATCCCCGAGCTCGAGCAGGCTGCTGCCGAGGGCTGCCCCGCCGCCCCGACCATCCTTGCCGACAAGGCTTATCTCACCAAGAAGTCCTTCTGGATCTTTGGCGGCGACGGCTGGGCCTACGACATTGGCTTTGGCGGCCTGGACCACGTCCTTGCTTCCAACCGCAACGTCAACGTCTTTGTCTTTGACACCGAGGTCTACTCCAACACCGGCGGCCAGGCCTCCAAGGCCTCTAACCTGGGCCAGGTTGCCCAGTTTGCCGCTGCCGGCAAGGTGACCAAGAAGAAGACCCTGGCCGAGATCGCCATGACCTACGGCTACGTCTATGTCGCACAGGTTGCCATGGGCGCCAACCCCGCTCAGACCCTGAAGGCCATCCAGGAGGCCGAGGCCTACGACGGCCCGTCCCTGATCATTGGCTACAGCCCTTGCGAGATGCACTCCATCAAGGGCGGCATGAAGAACTGCCAGCTCGAGATGAAGCGCGCCGTTGAGTGCGGTTACTGGAACCTCTACCGCTACAACCCCGCAGCCCCCGAGGGCAAGAAGTTCTCCCTGGATTCCAAGGAGCCGGCGGGCGGCTACCAGGAGTTCCTGATGAACGAGGCTCGCTACAGCCGCCTCACGCGCGAGTTCCCCGAGCGCGCCCAGGAGCTCTTTGAGGCCAACGAGCAGGCCGCCATGGCTCGCTACCAGCACCTTCTTAAGCTCAAGGCCATGTACGCCGATGCGTAAGGCACTTTGGCGAGAAGTTCGCTAGAACGTTGTACCCGGGCCGGAAGCCATGTGCTTTCGGCCCGGTTTTTATGCAGCCGGCGCGCCAAACGGCTGGTGCAAATCGGTGAAAGGTAGTTCATAATAGACACCGAATGTTTGTTTTAGTGTGTGCGCTTCAACCCGGGCGCCCGCGCCTGGCCTAGGTGGTTTATTGAATCCTGCGATCGTCATACCGTCCTACTGGACGAGCGAGCCCCATACCCCCAGCGTAGGGGAGTGGGGCACGTATGACTATGCGACTCCCATCACCAAGCCCATGCCCGAGCTTGAGACCTGTCTCTCTTCGTTAGAACAGGTTCGCGGCGTCCTGCGCATCTTTGTGCTGGTGGTGGCCGACGCCGAGTCCGAGAACTCGGCTCGCGCCCGCGTGAACAGCATTTGCCGAAGCCACCCTAACCTTGACACGCTGGTCATTGGCGCGCGCGAGGCCTTTTTCATCAAAGAGGCCGTGGCAAAGCTGGTCCCCAACCTCATTGGCGAGAACGTCGCGTTGCGCGGCTACGGCGCCATCAAGAACCTGGGCCTGGCCGCCGCCTGCGTCTTTGGCCATGACGCCGTGGTTTTTCTCGACGACGACGAGGTTGTGACGTCTCCGGACTTCTTGATCGATGCCGTTTACGGCCTGGGTCTGCTCACACGCCAAAACCTCAAGATCTTGTGCAAGAGCGGCTACTTTGTAGACAAGAACGGCTCGTGTTTTGCCAAGCCGTCCACTAAGTGGTCCGAGAAGTACTGGTCCAAGGCCGCCGGCTTCAACGCCGTGATGAAGAAAGCCCAGGAAGGCACCCGTATTTCTCGCTCAAACCACATGAGCGGCGGCTGTTGCGCCATCCACGCGCAGGCCTTTACCCGCGTGCCCTTCGATCCGTTTATCACGCGCGGAGAAGATCTGGACTACGTCTTGAACCTGCGCGCCCACGGCATGGATGTGTGGTTTGACAACGAGTGGTCGGTGCGCCTTTCGCTGCCCGACGAGATGGCTCCCGAGCCGTCCCTGTTTATGCAAGACGTTTACCGCTGGCTGTACGAGTACCGCAAGCTCGCGGCCATGAACGCCCGCCGCAACCTGCGAACCATCACGCCCGATTCCCTCATGCCCTATCCCGCGCCCTGGCTTTCTGAGGGCGTGCGCTCCCGCGTGTTCAAGACGGCCTTGCGCCGTCTGGTCACCGGCCCGTATCGCCGCGACTACCTGGCCATTCTTACCAAGGGGGCCAAGGAAGCCGACGCTTTTGCCACGCAATCCGCCGAGAAGTACCTCAAGTTTGCGATGTCGTGGCAAACCGTCATGACGGCTTTGTGGCAGGATAAGTACCTGCAAAATCGCATCTTGGGGACCGGCGGCGTAGCGCAGCCCGCGGCCACTGTGGCCCCGCAGGTTCCACCCACCACGCAGCCCGCAGCAGAGGGAGGCGTGCTCGATGAAGTTTCCCAATAGGCTGTCCGACCGCCAGCAGATGAAGGGCTCTATTTGGCCCGACATACTTCTGCTGGCCGTCGCTGTGGTGGTTCTTCTCGCTTTTGCCTGGTCAATCAAGATTGATAACGTGGCCATCGCCGTTGTGTGCGGCTGCGTTTTGGCTTCGAGTGTCGTTCTTGGCAGCACCGTTCACCTGGTACCCGACGACACCCGCTCGCAGGCGACCGAGCGCACCCTGCGCGTGGCCACCAACACCCTGGAGCACCTGCGTGGCGGCCTTACGGCCGAGAATGCCCAGGCTATCTGCCAGCTCATCTTGCCCGAGACCAACGCCGAGGGCGTGGCCATCACCAATACCACCAACGTGCTTGCCTGCCTAGGGCCCTTCTCGGCTGCTTATAAGCCTGGCTCGCCCAACAGCCGCGCCACGACCGAGGTCCTAAAGTCCAAGCGCATGGAGACGTTCTACTCCATGGACCAAGAGATGCAACGGCCCGCCCGCTTTACCATGGGCGCGGGCCAGAAGGGCAATGCCTTTGGCATCATCGTCCCCCTGGTTGTGCAGGACCGTGCACTGGGCACCATTAAGCTCTACTACAACCGCGACCTGGACATGGACAAGACACAGCTGGCCATCGCGCGCGGTCTGGGGCAGCTTCTCTCCACGCAGCTGTCTGCCTACGAGCTGGATTACCAGGCCGAGCTCACTGCCCGTGCCGAGGTCAAGGCCCTGCAGGCCCAGATCAACCCGCACTTCCTCTTTAACACCTTGAACACCATCGCATCGCTGTGTCGCACCGATCCCATGAAGGCCCGCGACATCTTGCGTGAGTTCTCGCTGTTCTACCGCCGTACGCTGGAAAGCTCGCAGTCCACGCTGATTCCGCTTTCGCAGGAGCTCGAGCAAACACGCCGTTATCTCACCATCGAGAAGGCCCGTTTTGGAGAAGACCGTATTGTTGAAAGCGAGCACGTCGAGGGCAACTGCGATCAGCTTCTGGTGCCGTCTTTCCTGGTGCAGCCCATCGTGGAGAACGCCGTGCGCCACGCCATGCGCGACGTTGGAGCGCTTCATGTGGATATTCACGTTGCCATTGATGGCGATGATATCCTAGTTGCCGTCGCAGACGACGGCCTTGGCATGACCGAGGACGTGGCCGCGCGCTTGCTTGACCCCAATGCGGGCCAGGTAGTTGAGGGTGACGGCACCAAGCGACGAGGCGCCGGCATGGCGCTTCGCAATGTTGCCGAGCGCGTCGAGAGGGTCTTTGACCTGGGCTCTGGAGTCGAGATTGTCTCTAAGCCCGGCGAGGGCACCTGCGTTACCCTGCGGTTGGTTGGGGCAAAGATGATGCTTGTTGGCCACGCCGACGAGGACATCTAGGTTGTTTGTTCGGCTGCTTGCAGCCAGGCGTTATAAGGAGTTTTTGGTATGCGCGCGATGATTGTAGATGACGAGGCCCCGGCACGCTCCGAGCTGCGCTTTCTTCTTGAAGAGACTGGCAGGGTGGAAGAGATTATGGAGGCCACCTCGGCTCGCGAGGCCGTTGAGCGCATGATGGAGGGCAAGGCCGACGTCATGTTCTTGGACATCTCGATGCCCAAGACCACCGGCATGCAGCTCGCCGAGGCCCTGTACAAGCTCAAGAACCCGCCTGCGATTGTCTTTGTGACTGCCTACAGTGAGTACGCCTTGGATGCCTTTAACGTGGACGCCGTCGACTACCTGATGAAGCCCGTCGAGGCAGATCGCCTGTCTCAGGCCCTGGATAAGGTCGAGGCTCGTATTGAGCCCCAGCTGCCGCAGCAGGGCCATTCTTCTGTCGAGCGCATCCCCGTGGTTAAGAGCGGCCGTAAGGTCTTGGTGCCTATCGATCAGATTCGCTACATCGAGGCCAAGGACGATTACTCCTGCATCTATACCGATAACGACCGTTTTCTCTCGACCATTAGCCTGGCCAAGCTCGAAGAGAAGCTCGCTCCGCACGGCTTCTTCCGCGTACATCGTGGCTACATTGTTAATCTTGAGTTCGTCGAGGACGTTGAGGTCATTTCTTCTGGCATCCTGCAGCTGGGCATTGCTGGCATCGAGGGCAAGAAGATCTCTGTCTCCCGCCGCCGCGTGGTTGCCCTTAAGCGAGCACTCGGCCTCTAAGGAGCGTCTTTACCCATAATGCGTTTTGATATTGTTTCTGATACACACGGGTTCTTGTCGCCGGAGCTCTTAGACCAGCTGCAAGGGGCCGATTACATTGTCCATGCCGGCGACATCTGCTCTTCGCACGATTACCGCACGCTAAAAGAGATTGCGCCCTTGCAGATGTGCTTGGGCAACAACGACTGGGCCTACGATTATGGCCCCGAGGTCAAGGATAAGAAGATCTTTTATGCCAGCGACTTCATGTGGCACGTGTGCCACTATCGCGAGCGACTGGACCTTACCTGCTGCGATATTGCAATTTGCGGTCACACCCACAAGCCGTTTGTCTTGCGAGACGAGGCCACGGGGACGCTGCTTATGAATCCGGGCAGTCCTACCTATCCCAGGGCCGGCGGTCCTTCGATGGGCCGCATCATCACCGATGGCAGCACGATTGTCTCGGCACAGATTATCGAACTTTAGCTGCAACCAAAAAGACCTTCCAGAGCGCGCCCGGAAGGTCTTTTTTGGTTTGGGATTTGATGCGTGGCACGGTGACGTCCGTGCTTTCAGCGGCCGTCTTGCCGGCTACGGTAGGTCTTTCTCGGTCATAAAAAGCGGAGCCACGATCTTTGTGAAAAACGCCAGCCACAACACCGAGGCACAAAAGCCGCCAATGACGTCCGAGGCGTAGTGAACGCCCAGGTATACACGGCTGACGCCAACCATCACGATGATAATGACAAACAGCCAGCACCGCACGTGGCGCAAGATGTTGTTCTTCTCGTGCTTCCAAATCATCCATATGAGAAGCCCGTAGAAGGCCATGGAAATCATCGAGTGACCCGAGGGAAAACTGTAGCCGGTCTCGGTTGCAAGGCGAAAGCCGTCGGGTCGCGGGCGCTGGATCAAGAACTTGATTGCTTGGTTAAGGATCAACGCGCCGATCACGTTGGCACACACGCAGCGGCCAGGCGCGCGGCCAGGCGCAAACGCCGAGACAACCAGCGCCATGACCAAAATGACCGCCACAGAAGAAAGCGACGTGAAGCCCTCCATGATGGGCGTCATGAAATCAGAGCGCAGGTACTCGACAAAGAACTGATAAGCCAAGAGGTCAAGGGACATAATCTGTCCCTCGGCAACATCTTCGAGGATTATGGCAAAAACGAGGGCGGCCGCAATGACCACCAGCAGCTTGATATTGCTTTTTAGCAGGCCGGCGGACTGCTTGGCTAAGGTTTTAACGCGAGAAGAACTCATTAAAGGCACTGCTCCAGTTCGGACAAAAGATCGGCCTTGGGCATGTTGCCCACCATGGTGTGGACGGGCTTGCCGTCTTTGAACACGATGAGCGTGGGAATCGAGACGATTCTAAAGCGCGTAGCCAGCTCTTCTTCTTCGTCCACGTTGCACTTGTAGACCTCGAGCTTGCCCTTGAGCTCGCCGGCAACCTCTTGCACAACGGGGCCCAGCGCGCGGCACGGCCCGCACCAGGGGGCCCAGAAGTCCACAAGAACAGGTACGTTGGCCTGGGCAAGCGTTGAGTCGAACTCGGGCGCGGTGATTTGGGTAACAGACATAACAGTTCCTTTGAGAGAGCAACGGCGGTTGCGGTGGATTTCTTAAAGGGGCTTATACCCCAGAAGGGTAAGCTTGTGTCATTTTATAAGGGACAAAAGCCGCGCAGCAAAAGGATAGGGCAGATGGCCAACGTAAAAGAGGCTCGCAGGAGGGCCTGCATAGACAAGACAAGTGCCGAGGTCCAGGACCTTGAGTCTCGCGGCGTTGTCTTTGGGGGCAACGCGTTTTCTTCCATCTTGTTTGCAAAAGGCCAGCTCACAGACGGCGAGAAGACCGGGGCACAGGCGTACTTCTCTGCAGAAGGCCAGGCATTGCAGGCGTCCATCAAGGCCTTGGGGTACGCGCCCGAGGAGTGGGAGACCCTGCTTACCTGCGACGCCGCGGGCGAGCCGCTGGACGCGTTGCTGCTTCGCGAGGCTGTGGCCACGCTGGACCCGGCTACCTTGGTGTGCTGCGACGAGGCCGCGGCCGCCGCTGTGCGCGAGGCCTATGCCGATGACCTGGCTATTCTCGACTCTTTTGAAGAGGCCATGCTAGAGCCTGGCGTGGTGGCCCATGTGTGCGGGATGCGCGTGCTTAACCTGGGCGGCTTTGCTGCGGCGTTGGGCGACCCCAAGCAAAAGCAGCTGATGTGGGCGCGCTTAAAGCAGATTCCGCCTTTGGCCGAGCCATATTAGACGTTCACAGACCGTCTATTGACGTAAAATAGAGAATGGTATGTAGCTGAGCCGCAGGCAGCCCGCCGCGGCTCAATCTTAGAAAAGGACTGTTCATGTCAAAGATCGCTGCTCCCGTCGACGCTACTAAAACCCCTGCTTGGGAGGCTCTGGGCACCCACTTCCAGGACCTTAAGAACGCGAACTTCTCCCTTAAGGACGAGTTTGCCAACGACCCCGATCGCGTGTC
>CAVEMP010000219.1:0-14082 GCA_963616835.1 uncultured Oscillospiraceae bacterium
TCGAATCCGCGGGTTGGGGCCGCATTCGTATCTGCGTGCCGTTGCTAAAGGGGTATTTGGGGAAGCTGGACGGATAGGGCGGCGAGAAGAGCCTTACCGGGCGTTCATTTTTCTGTCGTGCCGTATCATTACTCCCAGCAGGCAAATGAAAGCGAGGCACCCTATGACGGCAACTCTTCGTGACTGTATATATGGCCAGGCGGTTGGTGACGCGCTCGGCGTTCCGTACGAGTTTATGGCACGCGGCTCCTTTGCGTGTGGGGGCATGACGGGGCACGGCACGCACGACCAGCCGGCGGGTACGTGGAGTGACGATACCTCGATGGCGCTTGCTATCTGCGACAGCTACCGTGAGCTGGGGCGCATTGACACAGATGATATTCGCGAGAAGTTCCTTGCGTGGTATCACAGCGACTCCTATACCTGCGACCACCTGTTTGACATTGGCAATGCCACGGCGATGGCCCTGCGCCTGGGCCGCGGCCTTACCGGCGAGCGCGACAACGGCAACGGCTCCCTCATGCGCACCGTTCCGCTGGCCTTCACCGGCGCGACTGATGACGAGGTTCGCGCCGTTTCGGCCATCACCCATGCGCACCGCACGTCGACAAAGGCGTGCGTGCGCATGGTCCACGCGGCGCGCGAGCTTATCGCCGGCCGCTTGCCGCGCGAGGTCGCCGCCGCGCGCATTGACGCGAGCAAGCCCCAAGACCAGGTCTCCTCGGGCGGCTACGTCATTGACACGTACGAGGCGGCGCTCTGGTGCCTTGCCAACACGGACAGCTACGCGGACTGCGTCCTTATGGCCGTAAACCTCGGCGACGACACCGACACCACCGGCGCGGTTGCCGGCGCCCTGGCCGGCATCGCCTACGGCTTCAATGCGATTCCGGATTCGTGGATAGCCACCCTTAGGGGCAAGGATGTCATTGAGGCTTGTTTGTTTTAGGAGAGCGCTGGGCGGTTTTTCTTGGGGAGATAAGACGGCTGTCTCCAACCGTGTCCGTTCGAAAAATGTTATCTGGTGTTTTTTGCACAGAAGCTGTCATTTCTATTTGCCGGTTTCTGTATATTAATGCCAAATTGAATTGTCCAATTTTTGTAGATTGGCGGATGGAATGTTGCGCAGGAAGGTTACGGATCAGCTTGAACGCTGGAAAGAGGTGCCTGGCAAGGCCCTTTTGGTAACCGGTGCCCGTCAGATAGGCAAGAGTTACGCCATTCGGGAGTTCGGCATGCGTCGCTATACCTGCTACGTTGAGGTGAACCTCCTGCTTGACTGCGAGGCGGCTGACATCCTTACGTCTGCGCGCAGCGCCTCTGACTTTATCAATCGTGTCGCGCTCCTCTCGCCTAATCCCCTGATTGAGGGGGATACGCTTATCTTTATCGATGAGATTCAGGAGTTTCCCGATATCGTGACCTTGGCAAAGGCGCTTGTGGAGGACGGACGGTATTCCTTTGCGTTCTCCGGGTCGATGCTGGGAACAGAGCTTCTTGGGATTCGTTCCTTTCCCGTTGGATACGTGCACCAGCTGGTAATGCGACCGCTCGATTTCGAGGAATTCTCGTGGGCCGTTGGCGTCGAGCCGCGATTTCTTGATGAGGTGCGCGAATCCTTGCGTGAACGCCGCCCGGTCGATGCGGCTCTTCATGACGTGATGTTGAGAAACTACCGGGCTTATATCGTTGCGGGCGGCATGCCGGAGGTCGTTCAGAACTACATCGACAGCAAATACACTTTGGCCGAGACGCGCACGATTCAATCGCAGCTTGTTGTGCAATACGCACAGGACATTAGCAAGTATGCAGGTAGGCGTGCGTTGGAAGTGCGTTCCATATTCGACCGCATTCCTGTGCAGCTCGAGGAGGAGTCGCGTCGGTTCAATGTGTCTCAGCTTGAGGACGGGGCAAGGTATAGCCAGTATGACCAGGATTTCCTATGGCTTGTGAGCGCCGGCGTGGGCCTTATGGTCCCGCAGGTTACCGAGGCGAAGAGCCCTCTGAAGCGGACGGAGTCTGCCGGTAAATTCAAACTCTATGAGTCCGATACCGGCATGCTCGTCTCTCGTTATCCGCAGAGCACGGCAAGAGCCATCTACCTTGATCAGAAGACGTCCAATCTCGGCGGCATCTACGAGAACGTTGTTGCTCAGGAGCTCGCCGCGCAGGGCATCGAGGAATGGTATTTCCAGTCAGATACGGTGGGAGAGGTCGACTTCGTTATAAAGGGGAAGGCTGGCCGCGTGGTCCCCATCGAGGTTAAGTCTGGGCGTAAGGTTCGATCGCATGCTGCCCTAGACAGGCTGCTTGAGGTCGGTGAGTACAAGATCAGGGAAGGAGCGGTCCTCTCCCGAAACAACGTATCCAAAGAGGGTAAGGTCCTCTACCTGCCTATTTACATGACCTTCTGCCTCGATGAGCTCACGGAGCTGGGCGCTGGGGCGGACGACGGATTTACCTTCGCTCCCGCACTGCCGTAGGGCGGGGGCGATGGCCTCAATCGCATGAGGCTCGGAGGCTCGGCCTCAGCGATAATCGTGATGTTTGGCCTGCCTAGTAGAAGGACATTCAAGAATGACTGCTTGCCACTTCGGCGATTTTGATACGTTTGATGCGAAAGGCCGTTGACTTGGTCGGTGGCTTGGCCTCTCCCCGTGAGTATAGTTGGCTATGCAGCGAAGGGTTACAAGGCAAGAAGGCCCAGAAGGAGAAACGCCGCATGGTCAAGAACGTCAAGTGACCCGTCCATTGCGAATATTCTCTCCACTGATGCTTCCGAGGTTTACACCATACCGCGTTACCTGCGCGAATACGCCTGAGGGCAGCGTGACTGGGCGAACCTCTACGACGACGTTTTTGACAACGACCCGGGTTGCTTCCTCGGCTCCATCATCGTCATACAGGGCGAGATGGGCCCCCAAGACCAAAAACATCGACTATGAGGTCATCGATGGTCAGCAGCGCCTCACGACCATAAGTCTGCTGCTTACAGCCCTCTACGCGCGCATCAACGAGCATGGCGACGCAATTGACGAGGACAAGAAAATCGACGACGTTCGCCCCTTAAAGTATCGGCTGGTCCTTAAGGCGAACAAAGAGATGACGCATGTCGTGCCGCAGGTCCAGAACCACAATCAGGACGACTGCCGGTGGATTCTTAAGGAGCATGTCGGCCTTGTGACGGCGATGCAGAAGCCCAAATACCATGGCGTTCGCAAGATGTCCAAGGCCTTCAATTACTTCTACGACCGGCTTGGTTCGAAGATGGAGAGGATGGATGTCGCCGCGGCGGTTGAAGCACTGCTCGGCAAGACCCAGCTTCTCTGTACAACCGTGCTTGCACAGATCAACGTCGACAGCCATGCGGACGCTTACACGCTGTTCGCGTCGCTGAACAACCGCGGCGTCCCCCTAAGCGCGGCCGACCTCATCAAGAACACCCTTCTCGCAAAGCTCGCGGACGTCGGGGAAGACGAGCTCGATTACCGCTTCGAACAGTGGCAAGAAGTGCTGCGGAACCTCGGCGATGATTACACCGTGCAGGAGCGCTTCTTCCGAGCGTGGCCAAGTAGATGAAGGGCCTCTGGGAGCGTAACTCGTCCGGATACTACGTCTGGACGATCGAGCACGTCTTCCCGCAAGGGGAGAACATCCCAGCAAGCTGGGTCGAGATGATCGGCGCCGGCGATAAGGACAAGGCCCGGGAAATCCAGGCGGCATGCGTGCGCATGCTGGGGAACCTCACCATAACCGGTTATAACTCGAACCTGGGCAACCTGTCCTTTATCAAGAAACGCGACCGCAAAGACTCGAACGGGGCGTACGTAGGCTACCGGAATGGGCTGAACCTGAACGCGGACCTCGTGAGCACGGACACCTGGACCAAGGGACAGATCGAGGCGCGGACGGCGAAGCTTGTGGAGCTAGCACTGCGCGCGTTCTCTTTCGAGGGCGTTAAGTTCTAGGGCGCTGCGCGGCTGACGCCCTCGCGTTATTTCTGGACCCTGAGCCAAAGGAAGAATCTAGGCTTCGACAGCAAATCCCCTGGGAGTGAGCAGGGGATTTGCTGAGATGCTGCAGAGTTGAGGGACGTGCTTCTAAGGTTTTATGCGTAATAGCCCGACTTGCCGAAGAGAATCGAAGTTACTATGCCGTCTTCGATGAACGCGCCAATTGATTCGCTTGCTGAGGTAAGTCCATAATCGTCGGCTTCAAGTGAAGGTATCGCTTTAAGAACAGCCTCCTTATTGGCGGGAATGGATGTAATGCAACCAGGTAGCTTCACGTCCGCCTCAAAGATTTCAATTGCATCGAATTGGTCATTTGCGTCGTAGTGGATATGGAAGTTGCCGTAGTCTGCAGTCTTGCCCTTGCTCCATTTTGTTTTTTTAAAGATGCGGTCGGGTTGTCCAAAGGTGGCCTCTACGCCTGCTTGGTTGGCCCCAAAAGAAATGGCGTCAACCGATTTGGTAGGTACAATGTCCAGTCTCGTCATTAGATAAGCCCCTTCTCTTTAGCATAGGAAATCATCTGGTCAATTGCGCTGTCGTATTTGTCGCCAAACTTATCATGTATATCGTCGATATCCATTTGCATGGCTTCTTTGAAACTGCCTTCACGTATAAGGTCTGCTTGTTTCTCTCTATATAGCTGTGCATCCAAAGAGCGGCCGCAACTAGCCGTCTGGCGATGGTCGTCTTTTTCCATTTTGATGGCAGGGCCGTCGAAATAGTTGAGTCCGTTGACTTCCGCGGCGGGCATGTGATGGACTTCGTGTGTGGTACCGTCGCTGTGTTTCTTGACTTCGCGATAACTGCCGCCGCTGACTTCTGGTTGTTCGACCTCGCCCTGCGCTGGTTCAATTAACTTGTCTGGGTCAATGGACTCGGGGTTTCCTGTGGCGGCGACCTCGGCGTTTGATTCCTTGGCGTCAGAGCTAATGAGCTTATCGGGGTCGAAGTCGAGCTTGTTTGACTCGGGGGTCTTTGAGACCTCGGAGCTTGTCTCGCTAAATGCCATAGTGACCTCCTTACTGGCAGTTGACAAATAGGGCGGGGGAAAGGGCACGATAGTAGGGGCGCAGAGGCTTTTGCGTTATGGACCATATGAGCTCAGCGTAGCGCTTGGACACGGGGCCAACTTTGCCGGCAGCGGCTTCCTCGCGTACCTCGGCGTAGAGTGACTTTGCCTCATCAGCTTTCTCTTTGTATGAGGCAATCGGCTCATAGGGAGCCGGCACATAGACGACGTTAGAGAAGGTCTTCTCGGCTTCGTCGCTAATTGCCTCGCCGTTCTCAAGGTTCGTCTTGATGACCAGCAGCGGCTTGCTTGGGATGCGCGTATCATCATCGCTTACATAGCTAAAAACGACATCTACCAGCGCGTTGTTTTGCACAACGGGTACGGGAAGTGAAACGGCGTGTCCCAGGGGCAACTGTTGCCAGGCAACTCGCTTGAAATCCTTATAGGTGTGCACGGGTCCTCCTATCTGATGATGCTGTCAGTGGTTACGGCATAGTCGAGAGAAGTATCAAAGACATCGACGTCTACTCTCCTGTACGCGTCATGTCCGTGTGTGCCAGAGTCGCAAACGTAGAATGCGGTGACGTTGCCCTCGGGGTCTCTCTCGACGCTTGTGACCGTCACTGCGTGGCCGCCTTCTTGTTGGGCGTTAGGCCAGAACTCGGCAACGTCAACGCAGGCAATGACGCCGCGCCCGGATTCGACGGCATCGGCCAGCTTGTCAATCGAGGGCTCATGATCGAGTGCCGCGCTAATGCCAAGGTGACCAAGAACGTTACATATCGCTGCTGGGGTCGTGCCACCTTTTGCCTCTGCTGGCAACCAGAAGTGGCGCTCGCAGTCACCGTTCTTGCAGGCGACGTTGACGACATCGGCCTCGCTCACGTCTTTGCCGGCCATTATCGCCACGTTCTCGGCGGAGACGAGGCCACAGGTCCCGACAAAACCGGGGACGGCCTCCCCTTGGTTGGAGTTAAGAAGCTTGCCGGTCTCACGCGGATGGTCGTAGATGGTGTTCCCGTTGTCTAACTGCTCGAAGCCCTCCTTGGTTTGCTCGAGGCCTTCGATGGGCTCGGCGAGTTGCTCGGGGTCGTGGAGCACCGTCTCGGGGTTCTTGTTGCTTTCGAGGGTCTCGGTGCTTTCGCGCCCTTTGCTCTCATCGGCCTCATTGCCACCGATCAGCTTGTCGGGGTCGAAGTCGAGCTCTGTCGTGGCGGGGCCTGACTCGTTGATTTCGGTTTTGCCAAGCTCCATCACGCCAGCCCTCCGTTTTTATACCAGTCACCGAAGGCCTTCTCATCGCGCATTTGCAGGTGAAGAAGGTCGGTCATGACGCCTTGGATAATGGCTCGACGAACCACGCTGTCGAGCTCGGCGTCGATAGTCGCGCGAAGGGCCGCCTCTGCGGCATGGGTCCACTGCTCGGCCTCTTTGGAGCACTCAAGTGAGGCTTTGGCAGCCTTAGCCACCTCGGGGAACAGCGCGCTCATCATTGGGGCGAGCTTGGTCATGCGGGGCTCGGTCGGCGGATTCTGCGTGGTGCGGAGAATCGCTACTTTCATGGATGCGTCGAGTCCAAGGCGGTCAAGAGCGTCGCGGATCTCATGCAGCCGGCTCTCGTCGATGACCTTCTCGCCATGGACAAGAAGTCTCGTTATGGCAAGCCTTTCGGCAGGATTGGCCTCGTGCATCTCTGCCGTTGGCTGCTTATATACCCATGCCGCGCCGTCCTGGGCCTTTGCGACCTTACACAGCACCGGCTCTACCCAGTCGTTTTGGTAGACGGCGGCGACGCCCTTGGGGAGACGGGCCAGCTCGGTGATCTGGCAGTCGTTGAGGTTGGCGGCGCGCCCCACAAGCTCGCGGTCCGAGAGATCGGGCAGACGCATGATGATCTTCGTGTTGGTGTTGCGGATGGCCGCCATGTCCAGAAGGCCAGGCGCCTGATCGGCGATAACAAAGCCTTCGCCGTAAGTGCGCATCTCGGCAATGGCGTTGGAAATCATCTCGACGCTCTTTCCGGCAAGGTTGCCGCCTTCGACGCCCTGCTCACTGGAGGTGCGCTTGAGCAGGTTGTGGGCCTCTTCGAGAACAGTGAGGTGACGCAGCGGCAGATTCATGCCAGGCGACGTGGCCATGCGGTGTTCTTGCAGCTTAAGGACGAGAAGACCCATGAGCAGCGACTTGGTCTCGGCCGAGCCAACGCGCGAGAGGTCAACGATGCAATTCTCGTCAAAGAGCTGCGCTGCGGGAACCTCGTCTGCCACGAGCATCATCCCGTTAAGGCCGTTAGCGAGCGACTGCAGGCGGGTGAGGAGGGAGCCCTTGTAGGCACCCTTGTTCTCGGCGTCGTACTCGCTTTCGTCAAGAATCACGCGGACATTGCGGGCCACGTCGGCAAAGGTTGGCCACAGGCCTGGGCCGTAGGGGTTCGTCGACGTGGCAAGGTCCCAGCCGCAGTCGACATAAGAGCGCGAGACGGCGTCCTTAAGAACGGCGGGCATGGCGGCGTACATAGGCCAGCAGACGTTAAAGATCTCGACCAGGCGATCGAGGTGCTCGAGCACGTGGACGTCCGTGGGGAAGCTAAAGGGATTGATGCGCAACAGGGGTGTGGCCGCAGGGTTTGTTCCAAAGACATGCACATCTTCACGGCCGCCGTAGACGTTTTTGTACTCACCCTTGGCCGGCTCGACAACAAGGAAGCTGACGTCTTGATCCAAGGCCCGGTCAAGGATGCGGCAGACCGTGTTGGTCTTACCGGCGCCGGTAGAGCCGGTCACAAAGGTGTGGCTGGCAAGAGAATCCTTTTGCAGCAACACCTTGACGGACTCTTCTTGGTGCATGTGGAAGATTTTGCCCAGACGCAGGCCGGTTGTTGGCTGTGCGCCGTCGAAGGTCGAGACGTTGCGTCCAAAGGCCGCGCACTCGATTACGGGCAGGCCGGGCACCGACTTCTTGGGGAAGTTTAGCGAGTAGGCAAGCTCTTTGCCAGAAAGGGCTGTTGCCGCAGTAACGCACGCGGGATATACCGAGAAGCTCGGGTGCGCGTCGAGAAGCGCCGGGGAGAGTGCGAAGATGGGGTGGCGCAGGTTGCGAAGGTAGGCGCAGATGGCCGAGGCGTCTGCGCTGTTCTCGCCAAGGTCTCCGCGCCAGAGATTGACGGCGGCTTGCGACATGAAGGACTCTTTGCCCTGCGTGAGGGCAAGATAAGTGTGCGCAACGTTGTTGGCCACGTTGTGGTCCTCGGACAGCACGTAGGCGGCAAAGTCCCACATGCCGAGGGCGGCTGCGAGGTCGTAGCGCTTGGTCTGGGCCTCGAGAATCTCGAGCGCGTGGGCGATGGCGTAGTTCTTGAAGGTTTGGGTGATTCCTTCGTCGTTGCCGAGGGTTGCGGTAACGGTGCTTGAGCGCGCGAACGAGCCGCCGATGTTGGCACCAAAGTTCACAGCTTTGGAAACGCCGGAGGTTACGGAGGTGCCCTTGGTGACGGCTTTGCCGATGCCGCTGGTTACGGTCTTGCCGAGGGATCTGCTGATGGCTTTGCCGACGGCTTCGCTGGCACTTTTCGCGATCGACTGTGAATGGGATGTGCCGTGGGTGTGGCTTACGGATACGTCGACATGACCCTTTGCGACGAAGGGGACGCCTGTTTCTCCGCCAGCCGAGATTCCAGCCGTGCTCGACTCGTTCCAGCCTGACGTCTCGGTACCAGTGATGCTTTCCGTACGCGTTTCAGAGTCCGTAATCCCTTGGCTAGTCGAGTCGGCCTGTGCTTCGTTTGTTGAATCCGTCTCCTGTACATTCTCCGCCGCCGCCTGATTGTTCCCTGCCTGCGTGCCCGCGCTTACGCCGGCGTTGACGCCGATGGTTGCGCTGGACCCCACAGCGTCACTCTGGTGGAAGGTAAAGTTCGTGGTCCACGACGCGTACGGCGTCAGCATACTGTGCAGCTGCGCCAGTCTGAGCTTGCGCTCTTCGACGTCATGAATCGGGGTCGCTAGCAGCACGATGGTGTACTCTTCGTCGCGGCTTCCGGGTACGATGCCGTCAAGCACCTTCTCGATTGTCTGCGAGACAAACTTCTCGTTCTTCTCGGTGGGGACGTTGGAAACCGCGGCAACAGATAAGCTGCGGCGCCCACTAAGGCAGGGGATGGTGCCGCGCTGGGGTGCGCTGACCTCAGAGCCCGGGAAGTTGCCTTTAAGCGCATCGCCGATTCGCCTGGTGTAGTTGTCGGCGTCGATATTGTCGTTGGTGTTATTCGCATCAACGACAGCCAGGTAGACATTGGTGGTTGTGCAGGTTCGGTTGAACACAAGGGCGATATTGCAGTCGTCGTCGGCCAAGACGTCATAGACGTTCACAAGTTTCTCGAGGCTGTCCTCATCGGGGTCCACGATCCACTTGGTGATATTCATGAAGCGGATATTGTGCTGTGCGTCAAAACCGTCCGGGTATTCGACAGACGGGTCGACAGGCCAGTAGACGTCGCGTAGCTGCGGCAGATAGGCGTTGTGAATCTCTACAGCTGCGGCGGCTAGCAGGCGGTTTGTAAGTTCAACCGCCGCCTTGTCGTCGGGTGCCGGCTTCTCGGCCAGGTAGGCCTCTCGCTTTTCATCGATCTCTTCAAGCTGCGCAGAGCTGAGCGCAGAGACCTTCGAGACGGCGTTGCCCGCCTTGTCGGCCGCGCGCATAATTGCATTTTTGATGCCCATAGAAATCGCCTACTCTTTCCAGCTAATGACGCGTGCCACGTAATCCCTGCGGTCCTCAAGTGTTGCGAGCTTGGCTTCAAGAGCATCGATCTGGGCCGTTTTGCGGTTGATCTCTTCTGAGTAGCCACGCAAGACGGGATTGTAATCGACGATATTGTCGACAATCTTGCCCGTTAGCTGGTTAAGCCAATCTTTGAAGACCAGCTCATGGGCTTTTCTCGTTTCAAAACGGGTTCTCTTGATGCAAGTTTCGATCTCGGCGTTGTATTTGACCTCGACCTTGCGCAACAAGAGCTTGTCGGATCTTAAGACGATCATGTCGTTGACCCTAAACTCCGTGAAGTCCGCTTTGTTGAAGACGGTACGCTCGCGCTTTGCAAGGCCGAGGGGTGCGTAGTTGACGATAAGCTCTCCGAGCTCCTTGCGCTTCTCGTCTGTGAGCGGGGTATCGTCGGCGGTTGCAATGCGATGAAGGGCATCTCGGCAGATTTCGGCACAACCGTTCCAGTAGCTCCTCGAGATGTCGTCGATGGTGCGGCCGATTTGGGCGGCAGCGTCGTAGTAGTTCTTCTCAACTTCGCTAATTTGGGCGTTTGCGGCGTCTCTATCGGCGGTCTTCTCGGCCTCGCGCACCTGCGACTGCCTGTTGATCGCGTCTTGCGTGTCGCTCACAAGGCCTTGCGCTGCGTCTTTAATGCCGTCGGCAAAGTTTGCCATGTGGTCGACGATGGTGCCGTCTTTGCCTTGGACAGAGTCGGCGACCCTGTTGATGAGGTTGGGGAGAATTGAGTCGCGCGCGTCGGCGGCGCTGCTTGTTCTTTGGGACCAGCCAAGGTCGTCGCGCTTCTCGTGGGTGATTGAGCGCTGGCGTTGCTCGAGTTCGTCGAGAGTGGTGTTCCATTGAGTTGCGTCAAACTTGGCTTCGACTGCCGCCGGGTAATCGCTGCATGCCTTGTCGCGAGCCGTCTTGTTGTAGGCTTCGATTCTGCCGATAAGAGCGCTCTTCTCGTCGTCGAGCTCCTGTTCGCGCATTTTCTTCTCGTCTTCTACTACTTGTTTGGCCGTGGCGATTTCGTCTTCGGTAATGCCTGCGATTTCTTGCAGGAGCGCCTCGGAGCGGCTGCACTTGTTGTAGGCAGAGTAGCGCTCGGCAAAGAGCCGAATCTCATTCTCGACGCAAAACAGGCCACTGTTGGCAAGAAGGAGGTCTTTGCAGGCCTCGGACTCCGTGTTTGTCCTGCGGCTGATTTGACCAGGCAGGATATCGTAGCGGTAGAGTGTCTTGTAGAAGCGGCTTGTGGGGTCGACGTACTTGCGCTGCTGGTCCTCGAACTTCTCGGCATAGTTGTCGCTCATGAACTCGCCGTCTATCTTTGCGCCCAGGCCAAGGATCGACGACACAAAATAGATGCCCTGTCCATAGAGATTGCGCGGGATGGACCAGCCCATCACCTGCTTAATCTCGTCATCATCGAAGCCGCCTTTTGGCAAATCGGCGGAGTCAGCTTTGTTTACGATGATCATGGCAAAGCGCTCGTCGATGGCCGGAATCTGTTCAATTTCCTGGTAGAGCTTCTCGTTGTCGGTGGAGTCCAGCGAGCTGTACTCGGCAACGAAAATTGGCAGACCGTTTGAGAGGCCATCCATCGCCGTTCTAAGCACTCTAACGTGGTCTTCGTTTGAAGCAGAGTTCGATCCGGGTGTGTCAAAGATAACGAACTCGCGGTCGTGGGGCCACGGGTCGGACTCGGCAAAAGGGACCTCGATTTTGATGAGGTCCGAGATAGGCTTGTCGTTATCGCCGCCCTGGTAAGAGTTGAGCACCTTGAGTGCGCTGTTCATATGGGTAGGCATACCCGGATCGGCCTTTGCGACCTTTGCAGCAACCTTATCGTAGAGAGGAACGCCTACGAGTTCCTTGTTTTCCATGAGGCCATTTGGATCGAAGCGCAGGACATAGCGGCGGTCTGCGCAGTTGAATTTGATCATCGCGCGATCGCGGTCTTTTGAGCGCTTGATTTGGAAGACGCGCGCGGTTACGGGCTCGTCTCCGTTGGGCAGGATTTCCATGCCGATAAGGGCGTTGATAAAGGTTGATTTGCCGGCGCTGTAGTTGCCAAGAACACATAGCGGGATGATGTCGCTCGAGACGTCGACAAACTTGTCGATTTGGTCTGCGACCTTGCTGTGGTCGGCAACGGAGTTGTCAACCAACGGCTTGACCTCTTTGAAGACCTCAATGATCTCTGGGAGTATGTCGCGGGCGTTTGAGAGGTGACGCTCGGCCCGCTGGGCTTCGACTTGTGCCGAGAAGGCTTCATTGTTGCAGATGGCTTCGAGTTCGAGCCACTCGTCTTCTGAACCTTCGAAGATGAGCTGGATCTTCTCGGTGCCGCCAAATTCTTTGAGGATGACCTTGACGATGTCCTCGGCTTTGAAGGGAAAGAAACCTTTGGCGAGTTTTTCGTTAAGGAGCCTGCTGCTAGGGTTGACGTTGGTCCATTCGTCGCCGTTGAGCGTTAGGAACTCGGCCTGCTCTTTGTACGGGTTGCTTACGATTTTGATTATTGTCTCGGCCATATGCGCATCACCTCGGCGATTGAGTCGGTTAAGAGAAGCTGAAAAACACTATACGTACGCCGAGGCGAGTCGATGTTTCTAATAGGGGACTATTCGGGTAGCGGTTTTAGATGATGCGCGTCGTGTTGCAATGTTTTCTCAGCCGCGAACTGAATTTTGATTGTCCGCCCCAACTTCTCATCGACGGTGAGAAGTTGGGGCGGCGCCTCGTGTCATCTTGTCAAATAGGTGCGGTTATCTCGGTCCTTACCTATAAAAAGTGCCGGATGCTATAAAATAGAGAGCGCTGGACCGCTTCTAATTGATGAAACCCGAGAAAAACATGACTTATCGGAGCCTCGCCACCCTGTTTCACATGGACAAGAGCACAGCTGCCCTTGCGAACAACCGCGCTCTGGCGGCACAGCGTCGCGACGCCGATTCATCCTTTTGCCTTGGTATCATGAACGGCGAAGACGAGCTATTCTTTGCTGTCCCGCGCGAGCTTTCTGTCCTTAACGAGGAGGTCTTGCGCAAGGAAAGGCGGGTCTCGGCGCTGTACTCGTCGCTGCCGCCCATCGCGCGCGCTGCTTTGGTGCGCGGCTTGGTGATTGATGAGGTGGTAAGTACCAACGCTCTTGAAGGCATCCACAGCACCCGTCGCCAGATCGATGAGCTTCTTAGCGAGGTGCGCGACATGCGGGGTCCGTCGACCAAGCGCTTTTTGGAGCTGGCGAACCTCTACGTTGGCTTGACGGGTGAAGACCAGGCCTTGCCCGCGACTGCTAAAGACATCCGGGCAATCTATGACAAGGTGATGCAGGGCGAGGACCTAGGCAATTCCGCTCCCGACGGGACGCTTTTTCGCTCCTCCGGCGTCGACATCATCGGCAACGGGGGAAAGGTCCTGCATCGCGGATTGGAGCCCGAGGGGGCGATTATCTCCGCAATTGCCACGATGATTCGCACAGCGTCTTCTGATGAGATGCCGGCGACCTATGCTGCCATCGCCGCGCACTACCTGTTCGAATACATTCACCCGTTCTATGACGGAAACGGCAGGACAGGTCGCTACCTCTTGGCCCTCTACCTAAGCCGGCCGCTGTCCCTTCTCACCGCGTTATCCCTTTCCCGGGCAATTGCCCAGAACAAGGCGCCTTACTATCGCGCCTTTAAGGACGCCGAGAACCCGTTGAACCACGGTGAGCTCACGCATTTTGTCATGTGTCTTATGGAGTACATCTCGGGCGCGCAAGATGATTTGATCCTTGATTTAAGCGAGAAGACCGCTCGTGTCGAGAAAGTCCGCCTGACGGTTGATGGGGTCGATGTCGACGAGAGGGGCCGGGAGGTTCTCAATATGCTGGCCCAATACGAGTTGTTTGCTGCGTTTGCGGGTGTTTCGCTAGGGGAGATTGCTGCGTACCTGGGGGTTTCTGAGCAAACGGCTCGTGCGTGCACGAAGAAGCTCGAGGGTGCGGGGTATATTGAGGCCATAGCTAAACGTCCCCTGCGGTTTGCCTTGGGCGAAGAGGGGTTGCGGCGGTTGGAAGGCTGGGAGTAGGAGGTTCGATATGTGCGGCGAGAGGGAAAGCCTGGAAAACGTGGAGATGGGCGAGGTCGGCGGCGGGTCGATGGAGTCGGATCACAAGCTTAAGCGCGACGGGCTTCTTACCAGCGGGGTCACGTGCCCCAAGTGCCAGAGCACGCACGTCACGGTGGAGCCCGGCGGCGTCGTTAAACACTGCACGTGCCGCGACTGCGGGTACTTTTTCTTTGA
>CAVEMP010000220.1:0-5247 GCA_963616835.1 uncultured Oscillospiraceae bacterium
CCCCGCAGGATTCACGCCGGTCTCAATGAGCATGACGCCCATGACGCTCTCCGAGCTGCGCGAGACTTATCGAACGCTTGGCGTCAAACACCTGCACATTTTCAACGCCAGCAGCGTCGACAAGGACAACTGCTGCGCGGCGTACGCCTTTAGCGACTGTGTCGATGGCAACCCCTACGACGGCAACGTGTTTGTTGTCCTGGCCAGCAAGGCGCGCGTCCCCAACATTATTGGCATGCAGCCCACCGTGGCGACGCAGACCTTGATCGAAGCCGGGTTCACGCCCGACCCGGCCATCACAACACACACGGTCGACGCGCAGGATACCGCGGCACACATTCCCGTCGTGACCACGGCGTCCGTTGATCCGGGGTCGCTGGTCGCGATTGGTACGACCATCACGTTGGAGTACTCGGAGTCGTTGGAAGGCTGGTCGTAAGGGGCGAGCCGGGCACACGGCACACGGCACACGGAACCCCATCACAAACGAAAAAGCCGGCGGCGAGAAGCCCGTTTTGGATTCTCGCCGCCGGCTTCTCTATGCCCAGGGGTCGCGCTGGAACAGCGGCTCGCTCACCGGGCGCCGATCCGAGTAGGGGTCGTACCCGTCGTCGTCCTCGTTCTCGGCGCGCAAGAACTCGCGGTTGACTTCGTCTTTTATTGCGGCCTTCTCGACGTCGCGCGAGCCTGCGACCACGCCGGCCTTCTCGCCAGGAACAGCCATCCCTATCGACCGCCCTCGACGATGTTGTAGTAAGCCACGCACAGGCTGGCCTTATTGCCAAACTGCGCAAGGTCGATGCCGCCGTTGTAGCGGGCCTTGGGGCACATGAGAACGGTGACGGCGCTGCGGCCGGTCGTGTTGCCGCCGATAAGAACCGCCCAGGAGTAGCCGTCCTGCTCGCCGTAGCCGCAGATAAAGTGGCTCACGCCCATGTCGATGCCCATTGTACTTGCCATATCTGACTGGGTCGTGGTCTCCTTCAAGCCCTCAAAACCGCAGGCAGTCATGACGGCCTGCAGGCCCTCGCTGGTCTCGCTGGTCGAGGGCGCGCTGGCAGCCGCAAAGTCGTAGCGAACGCCGCCGATCGAGGCGCCCTGGTTAAGGACGTCCTGGACCGCGTCGTTTTGGTACAGGCCGTTCTCAGGCTCGTCGCTAAAGGTCAGCATGTTGCCAGAGGCGTCGGCGTAGACCGCGTGTGCGTCGCCGTTGCCGTACTTAGAGCCGTAGAGCAGGCTGTAGCCCTGTTGCTGCAGGTAGGCGGCCACCTCGGCAGACGAGCAGTTAAAGTACTCGCCCAGCTTAGTGACGCCGCTGGGGTACGGAGAAGAAACCGTGAGCTCGCAAGCCATGCCAGCAGATGCCTTGGTGCCCTGCTCGGGCGTGACCGAGAGCACGGTGTTGGCGGCCTTGTCAGACTCGGTGTAGGTCACGTTGTACTTAAGGCCCGCGGACTCCAGCGCGGCCTTGGCGTCGGTCAAGGTCATGCCCACGACGGCGGGCACGGTGTAGGGCTGGGCCACAGACAGCGTGATCTTGTCGGTTGCCACAAAGGTCGAGCCCTCGCGCGGGTCGACGTCCACGACGGTGCCTTCTGCCTGGTCGGATATGACAAACGAGAGGACGACGTTGGTGGCGCCGGCGTCGGTTAAGGCCGCCTTGGCCGCGTCTTGCGTAAGGCCCACGACCTTGGGGATCGTGCGCGAGGCGGCCACGGTGATGGTCGCGCCGCCGGCCGGGTCTGCGCGCTTGCCAACCTGCGGCGAGCAAGAAAGGACGGTGCCGGCCGTCTGGTCAGAGGCCTCTTGCTGGCTAGTGACCTTGAAGCCCGCGGACTCCAGGATCTGGCGCGCCTCGACCTCGGTCTTGCCCACCACATCGGGCACGGTCTTGCCACCCCAGTATTCCTGCTGGTAGGTGTAGTAGCCGACAGCACCCGCCAGGCCAAGCAGCAAGATGGCGATGATGACCGTCATGATGACGTTGCGGCGGCGCTTCTTCTTCGACGTGCTCTTGACCGGCGAGTCGATCGACACCGGCGCGTGCGCGGTGGTGAGCTCATCCATGGCCACGGGCGAGTAGTACGGGTCGTCCATGGCGTCCAATCCGTCGCGGCGGCCGGCCATGAGGTTGGTTTCGGGGACCGGGCGCACCGCGGTGGCGGGCGCGGGGTTTACCCTGGTAGCTGCGGCGGGGGCGTAGGTCGTGGCCTCCTCGGCAGCAGGCGGGACCAGGGTCGTGGGGTCGGCCTCGGCGTCGTCGAGAGTGGCGTCCGGGGACGCCAGGACAGTAGCCTCGGGGTCTGCGGCGGCGGACAGGACAGTTGCCTCGGGGTCCTCGACAGGCGGGGCGTATACGGTTGCGTTGGGGTCGATGTTGCCCTGGGCTTGAGCGGCGTTGCGGTCGAAGCCGGGCAGGTTGTTAAGATCAGCCATGATGTTCTCCCGTGTTAGAGGTTGCGGGACAGCCTTATCCTACCGCGCAAAACGCGGCGGGGCACCCATCATAGCCGATGGATGCCCCGGATGTTCATGTGTTACGAGCAAGAAGCCCATGCGGGCGCGGGCGGTTACGACCGATTCGCGCCGTGCGGCCCGGCGAGAAGCCCTTACGCCCTTCTCGCCACCAGCTTGTCGTCGTCGCCCACGTCGATGCACACGGTGTCGCCCTCGTGGACCTGGCCGTCGATGATGAGGTTGGCCACGTTGTCCACGACCTCGCGCTGGATTAGGCGCTTGAGCGGGCGCGCGCCATAGACCGGGTCAAGGCCATCGATCGACAGCGACTGCATGGCCGCGGGCGTAAGCTCCAGCGAGATACGGTCGCGGTCCAGGCGCTCGCGGACATCCTTTAGCTGGATGTCGACGATCTTCTCGATGTCAGCCAGGCCAAGGGATTGGAAGACCACGATGTCGTCGATACGGTTAAGGAACTCGGGCTTGAAGCTCTGACGCAGGGCCTCAGTGGCCTGGCGACGACCCTCCTCGACGTTGCCGCTGGCCTCCTCACCTGCGATGAATTGGCTGCCTACGTTGGAGGTCATGATGATGATCGTGTTCTTGAAGCTCACCACGCGACCCTGGCCGTCGGTCAAGCGGCCGTCGTCCAAGACCTGCAGCAGAATGTTGAAGACGTCGGGGTGCGCCTTCTCCATCTCATCCATAAGGATGACGGAGTACGGGTGGCGCCGAACGGCCTCGGTTAGCTGGCCGCCCTCGTCGTAGCCCACGTATCCAGGGGGCGCACCGATCAAACGCTGGACGCTGAACTTCTCCATGTACTCGGACATATCGATGCGCACTAGCGAGCGTTCATCGTCAAACAGGCACTCTGCCAGGGCTTTTGCCAGCTCGGTCTTGCCCACGCCGGTGGGGCCCAGGAAGAAGAAGCTGCCAATGGGGCGATCGGGGTCAGACAGGCCGGCGCGGCTGCGGCGCACGGCGGCGGCCACGGCGCTTACGGCCTCGTCCTGGCCAATGACGCGCTCGTGCAGCTGGCCCTCGAGGTTCTTGAGCTTGTCCATCTCACCCTGCATCATCTTAGAGACGGGCACGCCGGTCCAGGACGAGACGACCTCGGCGATCTCGTCGGTGGTGACTTCCTCTTTAAGAAGGCCACCGTCGTCCTGCTTGGCGGTAAGGGCCGCCTCGGCCTCGTCGTACTGGTGCTGCAAGCTGGGGATCGTTGAGTAGCGCAGCTCGGACGCGCGGGCCAGGTCGCCCTCGCGGGTCACACGCTCCATCTCGGTCTTAGCGTCCTCGATCTGGGACTTGAGGTCCTGAACGCGGTCGATCGCGCCCTTCTCGTTTTCCCAGTTGGCCTTCATGCCATCGAGCTTCTCGCGCGTAGTGGCGATCTCTTGGCGCAGGGTCTCCAGGCGCTCCTTCGACGCAGCGTCCTCTTCCTTCATGAGGGCCTGCTCCTCGATCTGCATCTGGGTGAGCTGGCGGTCGACGGCGTCAATCTCGGCCGGCATCGAGTCAAGCTCCATGCGCAGGCGGCTGGCTGCCTCGTCTACCAGGTCGATGGCCTTATCGGGCAAGAAACGGTCGCTGATGTAGCGGTTGGACAGGTCGGCCGCGCTAACCAGGGCCGAGTCGGTGATGCGCACGCGGTGGTGCTGCTCGTAGCGGTCCTTCAGGCCACGCAAGATACTGATCGTGTCCTCAACCGTAGGCTCCGAGACCATGACGGTCTGGAAACGGCGAGCCAGGGCCTGGTCCTTCTCGATGTATTTGCGGTACTCGTCCAGGGTCGTAGCGCCAATGGCGTGCAGCTCACCGCGGGCAAGGGCCGGCTTCAAGATGTTACCGGCGTCCATGGAGCCCTCGGTCGCACCTGCGCCCACGATGGTGTGCAGCTCGTCGATGAACAAGATGATGCGGCCGTCAGATTTGCTCACTTCTTTAAGGACGGCCTTCAGGCGCTCCTCAAACTCGCCGCGGTACTTGGCGCCGGCCACCAGGGCAGACATGTCAAGCTCCACCAGCTCTTTGTCGCGCAGGGTCGAGGGCACGTCTCCGTTGACGATGCGCTGGGCCAGGCCCTCGACGATGGCCGTCTTGCCCACGCCCGGCTCGCCGATAAGAACGGGGTTGTTCTTGGTGCGGCGGCTAAGGACCTGGATGGTGCGGCGAATCTCCTCCACGCGCCCGATGACCGGGTCGAGCTTGCCCTGGCGGGCCATGTCGGTCACGTTGCGACCGTACTTGGACAGGGCCTCGAACTCGGTCTTGGAGTCCTTGCTGGTCACACGCTCGTCTCCGCGCAGGTTCTCGTAGACCTCCTGCGCGCGTTTGGCCGTGACGCCGGCCGATTTCAAAATGCTGCCGGCCTCGGACTTGTCGTCTGCCAGGGCGCACAGCAGGTGCTCACTGGTCACGTATGCATCGTCGAGCTTTGAGGCGAGCTTCTCGGCAGCCGTGGCCACGCGGTTAAGGTCGTTGCTAAAGGTCATCTGGCCGTTATCGCCGCTAACCCTGGGCGCGCGAGCGATTACCTGGTCTACCTGCGCTTCGATGGACTTTGCGTCGGCGCCAATGCGCTCGATGATCGAGTCCAGGTTGCGTTCCTGCGAGCTGAGAAGAGCCTTGAGCACGTGGATCGGCTCGACCTGCGAGGCCGAGGCGTCACCCGCGATCCCAATGGCGCTTTGCAGCGCCTCTTGAGCCGTAACAGCCCACTTTTCTAGCCTCATGTAAATCACCCTCTCTGGGTCTGCGTTTTATCACAGACTGTTATACCCA
>CAVEMP010000221.1:0-3651 GCA_963616835.1 uncultured Oscillospiraceae bacterium
TGCGGATCTGCGCCGCGCCCGCGACCATCTGGCCCCAACCGTCAACGTTGGCCTCAAGGGCCGCCAGGGCATCGCCGTCGTACTCGCTTGCGGCCTGACGCGAGGCCTCTCCAACCCCCACGCCCGTGAGCGAGATATCGTAGGCAACACCATGCTCTACCAGCGAGTTCACAGCGTGCGCAATCAAAAAGCCGGTGCAAATTCCGCACATGGCCAAGAAGAGCATCGCGCACACCATCGTGACCGAGACCCAGGCGGTGTTGATCTTAAAGGCGATCTGACGCAGGACAAACATGTTAAGCCCGCGCAGGTAGAAGCGCTTGTTCGCCCGGGCCGCCAGCAAAAGGAAACCAGAGGCCGAGAAGAACAGCAGCGCCGTGCCCACGCTCACCAAGGCGCAAGCCCAGTAGAAGTCGGGGCCCAGCCTCATTAAGCCGCCACGAACCAGCAGGTAATAGGCCACGCCGATTAACACCACGGCAACCACAAAGCACGCGGCGCAAACAGGGATGCTGCGCAGGCGGGCCTTCTCGCCGCTCTTATGCTTGCCAATAAGGTCTACCAGGCGATACTTAGAAACTAGGGAGACGTCAAAGACCAGCGAGACCAGAAAGATGGCCGCAAAGCACGCAACCGTCTTTACGCAAGAC
This sequence comes from uncultured Oscillospiraceae bacterium, assembly GCA_963616835.1. Lineage (GTDB taxonomy): Bacteria > Actinomycetota > Coriobacteriia > Coriobacteriales > Atopobiaceae > Paratractidigestivibacter. Next base: position 651 of record CAVEMP010000221.1, read on the forward strand.
GTTTGCGAGAAGATAAACGCAAAGCCCTTGACGGTGGTCTGAAACAAGCGGGCCGTGACATAGAGCAAAAACTGTGAGAGAAGCACGCCCGCGGCCAGGCCCACTGCCAGGGCGAGAAGGCCCACGAGCAGTGTCTCCATCACGATGATGCGCGCCACCTGGACGCGGCTCATGCCCAGCGTGAGGTAGATGCCAAACTCGTGCTTGCGTCGGCCGATCAAGAATCGGTTGGCGTAGACAACCAGAAAGCCCAGTACCATGGCGACAAAGACCGACATGGCGTCAAGCAAGGTGAAGAGGGTCTCGACGCTGGTGCGCTGGTCACCGGTAAGGGACAAGACAGCGGTTTGATATTTGATGGAATCAAACGAGTAGAAGACGCAGACGCCGATCATAAGGGTCACGAAGAAGATCGAGAAATCCTTGATGGAGCGCCGGACGTTTCCCGCGGCGATCTTAGCGAGCATCGGCGACCTCCCCGCCCAGGAAAGAGACGGTGTCCATGATCTGGTCGAAAAAGGAGGCGCGGGACTTCTGACCACGCGAAAGCTCGCTCCAAAGACGGCCATCCTTGATGAAAATCACGCGGAAGGCAAAGCTGGCGGCAAAGGAGTCGTGGGTCACCATGATGATCGTCGCGCCGTCGCGGTTAAGGGCGCCCAGGCTCTCTAGCATGCGGCGAGAATTGCGCGAGTCAAGGGCGCCGGTGGGCTCGTCGGCCAGGACCAGGGAGGGGTCGCAGACGATGGCGCGGGCCGCGGCGGTGCGCTGGCGCTGGCCGCCGCTCATCTGGTGGGGCATCTTGTCCAGGGCGTCTTGGATGTCCAGGGTCTGGGCGACCTTCTCGACCTTGGCCGTCACCTCGGCGGGCGGGACCCCGGCGATCGTGAGGGCAAGGGCGATGTTCTCGCGTGCGGTCAGGGTATCCAGCAGATTGGAGTCTTGGAAAATGAAGCCCAGCTCGTCGCGGCGAAAACGGGTGAGGTCGTGCCTGCGCAGGGCCGTGATGTCCACTCCGTTGACAAAGATGTTGCCGGCAGAGGGGCGGTCGATGGTAGAGATGCAGTTGAGAAGGGTCGTCTTGCCCGAGCCGGAAGGGCCCATGATGGCCACGAACTCGCCGGCGTCCACGTCAAACGAGACGCCGTCGAGGGCGCGACAGACGTTTGACTTGTTGCCAAAGTACTTCTCGACGTTGACCAGGCGAAGGACGGGGTTGGTGGGAGCGCCGGCGGGTGCCGGGCCAGCGACGGGCCCAGAGGCCGGGCTGGCGATCGGGTTGTTGAAATGAGCTGCCTTCATCAGGCGGGTCCTCTCTCTAGAGGCGTGCAGGTCGCCTACCATACTGCGGCGCGAAGGCGCGGCCAGCCATGGGGCCAGGTGAGATGAGCCTTACGGTTTGGTAAGGTCGCGCGGGGCCACCTACCCGGCGTAAGAATCGGGAAAGTCGATCGAGATGCAGGCGCCCTCGCCCGGCGTCGAGAAGGCCTGGGCGCGAAGGCCCATCTTCTCGCACAGGGTACGTACCAGATACAAACCAATGCCTGTTGATTGGGGGTACGCTCGGCCGTTCTCACCCGTGAAGCCGCGGTCAAAGACGCGCGGGAGGTCCGCTGCGGGGATGCCGATGCCGTTGTCCTGGATGCGCAGGGTTACGCACCAGGCGTCGAGGCCAGTCTGGGTCTTATCGGCGTCGACCCGCACCGTTGCGGGCTCACCTGCCAGGTCGGCGTCAGGGCGACGGTATTTGGCGGCGTTGACCAGGACCTGGCGGATGATGAACTCGAGCCACTTTGGGTCGGCGCGCACCGTAAGATCAAGGTCGCCCAGGCGCGGAGAAACACCCGCGTCGATCAAGGTCCGCGACGCGTTGCGCAGCGCCGAGCGAACGCATTCGCCCAGGTTGACGCTGCGTATCATGAAATCGCGGTCGAGCGAGGTGCTTCTTGCATAGTAAAGCGACTGGTCGACAAAACCCTCGATGCGGCGCAGCTCGACGTCCATAGCCTCGGTCGCCGGCGTCATTGCGTTGGCCGCGACCAAGCGGGCGGCCGTGATGGGCGTCTTGACCTCGTGGACCCAGGTTTCCACGTAGTCACGGTATTCGCGCTGCTCGGCGCGCATAGAGGCGATTTGATCGGCCATAGACTTGGACTCGACAAGCAAGATGTCGTGGAGCAGGCGTTCCTCGCGCGATTGCGGCGTGCCCATGAGCTCGGGCGCCAGCCAGGCCCGGCCCTGTGCTGCAAGGGAGTCCGCGGTTTGACCCAGGCGGTCGTAGAAGCGTCGTTTGGTTACGAATTTGATAGCCGACGTCACCGCAACGCAGGCAGTGAAGACCAAGCAGACAGCCAGTGCCTCGACTGCCGACAGCCCAAACGCGCGCATCATGAGCCAAGCCACAGCGACAGCGGCCAGCTCCAAGGCAAGCGCACCGGCGTTATCTGCCAGGTAGTCGCCCAGCGCAAAAAGGTGATTCTCGGCTTCCCTACTCAACGAGGTACCCAAACCCGCGGCGCGTCACGATCTTGTCGCCCGCGCCAATGCGCGCAAGCGTCTGACGCAGGTGGCTCACGTTGACGCTAAGCGTGTTGTCGTCCACAAAATCGTTGGACTCCCACAGCTCTTCTTGGATGCGCTGGCGGCTCACTACGCTGCCTGCGCTTCTTAGCAACAGGGCCAAAATCTTGAGCTCGTTCTTGGTAAGTTCCACGCATTTGCCCTGGTAAGAGGCAGTGCAACGCGAAGTATCCAAAGTAAGGCCAGCATAGGCCAGCTGTGCGCCGCCAATGTTGTCGCCGTAGCTGCGTTTGAGCACTGCGTCTATGTGGGCGAGAAGGACTTGCTCGTTGTAGGGCTTGGTCACAAAGTCGTCGGCACCCGCAGAGAGGCACACCAGCTCGTCCAGATCGGTGTTGCGGCTGGTCACGGCGATGATGGGAACCTGGCTTACTCGACGAACCTCACGACAGACAAAGGAGCCGTCGACACCCGGCAGGTT
>CAVEMP010000222.1:0-1498 GCA_963616835.1 uncultured Oscillospiraceae bacterium
GGCTCGGGCATCTCTAACCTTGACATCGCAAACGTCGACATCACGCTTGAGGACGACGGCTTCTACGTGCTACACATTGGCGCTACCGACGTGGGCACCGGTGCAGACACGATCATGGCCCAAATCGCGGCCGAGGTCTTGGGCTGCGACGTTGACCGCATCATCACCAAGGGCGTCGACACCGACAACTCGCCCTTTGACACAGGCGCCTATGCGTCGTCTGGCACTTACATCACCGGCGGGGCTGTGGTCAAGGCCGCGCAGGATTTGGTAGAAAAGATCTGCGCACAAGCGGCCGCCTGGTGGGAGGTCGACGCATCGCAGGTCGAGATGAATGGTCAGCGTGTTGTGTGCGCCGATGGGTCGCACTCGATGAATGTTGCCGAGCTGGCCAACCGTGAGATCGGTTTTGGTCTGCAGCACGGCATGCTATCTGGTCATGGCTACAACACGCAGCCGCAGTCTCCCCCACCGTTTATCGCCGCCGTGGCCCAGATCGACCTGGACCGCGAGACCGGCCGCTACGAGCTTAGTGATTACGCCGCCGTTGTTGACTGCGGCACCGTGATTAACGCCAACCTCGCGCGCGTACAGGTCGAGGGCGGCCTGGTCCAGGGCATTGGCATGGCGATGAGCGAGGAGGTCTCGTACGACCCGCGCGGCAAGATGCGAACCGACTCGTTCATGCAGTACAAGATTCCCTCGCGCATGGACGTGCCCGATATTCGCGTGGAGTTCATGCCCAGCTACGAGCCCACCGGCCCCTTTGGCGCCAAGTCGATTGGGGAGGTCGTTATCAACACGCCGTCGCCGGCAATCGCCAGCGCCGTAGCCCACGCCACCGGTAACTACGTGCGCAGCCTTCCCATAACGCCCGAGAAGGCCCTTCACGGCGACGCTGGCGCAGGAGCGGCAGAGTAGCGGCCCGCTACGCGCAATCAACCGCAGGAGGGGGTGCCCAATACGCGTCGGGCACCCCCTCCTTTTGTGCTCCCGCTAACAAAAAGTACGAAAGTTAGGACCAGTCTGGGCTTTCGTCGAGTAGCCAGCCAATTTGGGCAACAAAACCCCAGTTGGCGCGAGGCCAAGAGGCCCCTCTACTCGTCGAATCGCAGGACTGGTCCTAACTTTCGTCAAAAATGAATCGCGGGAGGCACCCACAATCGCCCGCAGGCGCCCCGCGAAGGCCCGTTTACTTCCCTTGGACCATGGTGAGGCTGATCTTCTTGCGGTCGCGGTCAACCTTCTCGACCCAGACCTTCACCGTGTCGCCCACGCGCACGACGTCGCTGGGGTGCTTGACAAAACGATTGGCCAGCTTAGAGATGTGGACCAAGCCGTCCTGGTGGACGCCCACGTCGACAAAAGCGCCAAAGTCCACGACGTTTCGCACGGTACCCTTGAGCTCCATGCCGGGCTCCAGGTCGTCGATAGAAAGCGCGGCGCGGCTAAAGACCACCTCGGGGGCGTCGTCGCGCGGGTCGCGGCCAGGCTTCTT
>CAVEMP010000222.1:1826-3775 GCA_963616835.1 uncultured Oscillospiraceae bacterium
GCCACGGTACTCGTGATGCCAGACACGTAGCCCAGAAGGCTCGCACTTGCCGTGTTGACGTCGACGCCCACGCGGTTGACGACGTCCTCGACCACGTTGCCCAGGGCATGCGCCAGCTCGTTTTGGTCAAGGTCGTGCTGGTACTGACCCACGCCAATGGACTGGGGCGGAATCTTAACCAGCTCGGCCAGGGGGTCCTGAAGGCGGCGGCCCAGGCTCATGGCGCCGCGCACGGTGACGTCAAGATCGGGGTACTCCTGGCTGGCCAGCTCGGAGGCCGAGTAGACCGAGGCCCCGGCCTCGTTGACGATGGTATAACGCAGGTCGGGTGCGACCTCGGCGATGAACTGCGAGACGACCTCCTCGGTCTCGCGGCTGGCCGTGCCGTTGCCAATAACAATGGTGTTGACCCTGTCTTTCTTGACGAGACGAGCCAGCTCGCGCTTGGTGCCCGCCACATCGCCGCGCGGCTTGGTGGGATAGACCACGCTGTGGTCCAGTAGCTTTCCCGTCTCGTCCATGACAGCCACCTTGCAGCCGGTGCGGTAACCCGGGTCCAGCGCCAGCACGCGCGCGCCGCGCACCGGACGGGCCGAGAGCAGGCCCTCAAGGTTCTTGGCAAAGACGCCGATGGCCTCGGTCTGGGCGCGCACGGTGAGCTTGGCACGGGCCTCGCGCTCGAGCGAGGGGGCCATCAGGCGCTTGTAGCCGTCGGCGATCGCGGCGTCAAAGACGGGGGCAAAGACGCCCTGGCGGCGCGGCCAGCGCTCGCCCAGGCGTGCGACGGCCGCAGCCGCGTCGACGTTCACGCGCACGCGAAGCTTCCCCTCGCGCTCGCCGCGGTCGATCGCCAGCACGCGGTGGTTGGGGATCTTGCGCAGCGGCTCGTCGTAGGCGTAATAGGGCTCGTAGGGGGTCTTCTCTGCCGGGTCGGTCGCCTCGACCACGATATCTGCCGTAGCCTGGGTAAAGTCGCGCAGGTCAGCCACGTTGTCGGGGTCCTCGGCCACGGTCTCGGCAACGATGTCGGCCGCACCCGCCAGGGCCTTCTCGGCGGTATCGAAGCCGGCCTCCACGTTGATATACGCCGCGGCCTCGTCCAGCGCCGAGCCCTTGGCCGAGACCTGCATGATGATCATGTTGGCCAGCGGCTCAAGGCCCGCCTCGCGGGCTTTTTGAGCGCGCGTCAGGCGCTTCTTGCGGTAGGGCTTGTACAGGTCCTCGACGCGCTGAAGCTGCGTGGCCTCGCGGATCTGGGCCTCAAGCTCGGGCGTCAGCTTGCCCTGGGCGCCAATGAGCACCAGCACGTCCTCTTTGCGCTGCTCGAGGTTGCGCAGGTAGGTCAAGCGCTCGTCCAGACTGCGCAGCGAGACGTCGTCCATGCCGCCCGTCGCTTCCTTGCGGTAGCGCGAGATGAACGGGATGGTGTTGCCCTCGTCGATGAGCTTGACCGCGGCCTCGACGTTGGCGGGCTTGAGGCCAAGCTCGCTGGCGATTTGCTCGATGATGTTCATGACCCTCCTAGACGTGCGCGTGAAACACAGAGCAGTCTAGGATACGCGCTTGGCAGGGCGGGAGCAAACGTGCAGGCGCCAGGTGCGGCGGCGAGAAGCGCGGGCGAGCTAGCGGTCGCGGCGCAGGCGGCGGAGAAGGGCGGCTGCAACGGCGAGAAGAGCGGCGCCGGCCGTGGCCACAGGCAGGGCAGCCGTCGTCGCGGCGTCGCCGGTCGCCGGTGTGGGGCCGCCGGCGCGAGAGGTCTTCTCGGCTGCTTGCTGGGCGTCATTGGTGGTCTGGTCGCTGGTCTGGTTGTCGTCAGGCGTCGGCTCGGGCTCCGGCTCCGGCGTCGGTTCGGGCTCCTCCCCCGTCACCAGCACAAGCTTCATGTAGCGCTGCGGCTCCTTGCCCGCAACGTCTCCGTTGGGGCCATAGGTCTCCATGTAGCGCACGCC